>NZ_JBAVEJ010000277.1:0-7667 GCF_049587675.1 Sulfuricaulis sp.
TCCTGACGCTGAGCGGTCACGCCCCGCACCGCATCCGACGAACGAAACGAATCTGGGATCGCTTCTGTATTGCGGTCAATTTGTCCTCGGGCCGTCGTTCGTCGAAAACCTGACCGGATGGCAAAGAATATCACTCGGGTCTGCGCTTCAAATCACCGCCCATCCAGCGTTGTCCCTTTGCCATCGATCCGCCGGGAATCGTTCGCTCACGCTGATCGGTTACATCGTCGACCCTGACCGAGTGCACGCCACTGACTCGGACGTCGTCGACGAGCTGCTGGGAAAATATTGCTCGATTCAGGAACTCATTAACGCGACCTTTCGGTTTGGCGGGCGGTGGGTGCTTATCGCGCAAGACGGAAACCGCCGATATCTTTTTAACGATCCGTTGGGCCTGCGGCAGGTGTTTTATACCGACATGGTACGCACCGACAACGATCTTTGGGTGATGTCGCAAACGGGCATGGGGGCGGAACTGCTCGGCCTGACAATGGATCCATCATCCCGCGACTACATGGAATCGCGATTGTCTCAGGGGCATCATGAATACATGTGGCCGGGCACAACCAGTCCCTTCCGGGAAATTCAACATCTGCTGCCGAATCATTACCTTGATATCAATACGGGTCGATGTCACCGTTTTTGGCCGCGCGAGCGGCTTGAGCAGATCTCGCTCAACGAGGCGATCGATCGTGTGGCCGATCGCATGCCGCGGCTTCTTGAGGCCGCTGCGAACCGCTTTGATCTGGTGCTGGGATTGACCGCCGGAATCGACAGCCGGTTGGTGTTAGCCGCTTCGAGGGCTATCCGCGAGCGGATTTCGTATGTCTCAGTACAGAATGTCATGATGCATGCAGACCACGCGGACCTGACCGTCCCCGCTAATATCTTGCAAAAACTGGGTCTGCGTCACGATGTAATAGTTGCTCGATCGGCGATGAACCCTGCCTTTCGGCAGGTATACGAGAAAAGTGTCATGGCAGCACATGCGCACTATGGACCCAACGCAGAAGCCATCCTTGGACACTACGGCCACACCAAAGCGGCGGTGACCGGAAGCGGTTCCGAGATCTGCCGTGAGGAACTACGGCTCGGTCTACCGCTGCTCGAGCGCAGACCCAGTCCGGAATTCCTGGCGATGCGACACATAGGCGGGTTGCATCCCTTCACGATACAGAGTCTACGTGGGTGGTGCGAGCGCGTGCCGCATAACCACGGTATCCATCCCCTCGATTTGTTTGAATGGGAACAAAACAGCGGGAACTGGCTGGCAATGACGCAACTCGAGTTCAGTATCGCATGGCGTGAAATTTTTACGCCGTTCAACTGCCGCGCTGTACTGACGGCCCTGTTAGCGGTACCGGAACGGTACCGTATGGCTCCTGACTACACCATTTATAACGCGTTAATCAGCCGCCTGTGGCCGGAAGTAATGGCTGAACCGATCAATCCCCACAAGGAGCAAAGCCTGGAGAATCGCTATTGGCGAGCAATGAAATTCTTAACACGATATGGCGTCAGTCGCGCCTTGTACAGGCTGCGAGGGGCGCGGCGCGTACGACACAATGCACAATGAGAAGGCTGGTGTTTAACCAGCGAAACCATAATTGTGACGAACAAAACACAACAAACTTCTACACCCGCTCCCCAGGATCCCAACTGGACCCCACACTTGGGCCGGGCACGCTGGCACCGCAAGGATTTTTTCCTGCTCGCCTACATTCCGGCCATCACCTTGATCGCCTGGTGCCTGCCGGAGCGTCTGTGGACCGTCGTTTGCAACGCGGCCGCCCGCCTGTCGATGGCGCTGCATCGTTCCCGCACGCGCGGGCATTGCCGGAAATTAACCGAAATTCTCGGAGAGCGTCGCACCTCGCTCGATGTCGATGAAATTCTAAAATGTTACCTGGCGAAGAACCACCTTGCGCGTGTGCAGTGTATGCAATGCTATGCACCGGGAGGGTGGTCTCCGCACCTGCGTCTCGAAGGACGGGAACACATCGAACACGCACTGGCAGCGGGCAAAGGCGCCGTTCTCTGGATCGCGCCCATGGCCTCGAAAGATCTGATAACCAAGATGGCACTACATCAGGCGGGCTACCCCGTCTCCCATCTCAGCCGCTTCGATCACGGCTTCTCAATCAGCCTCTGGGGCGCACGCTTGTTCAACCCACTCTGGACGCGGATCGAGGAACGCTTTCTCGCAGAGCGCCTGGTGATGTCACCCAGCGTGCAGGTGAGTCCGCTGCGATGGCTGATCAAACGGCTACGCGAGAACCGGGTGGTATCGCTGGCAGCGAATCGCGAGGGGCGGAAGTATCCCCTGACGCTGCCATTTCTGAGCGGCACCATACAGCTGGCCGAGGGGGCACCCACCCTCGCCATGTCAACTGGCGCGGCGCTTTTGCCTGTTTTTACCGTGCGCGAACCGGATGGAACATACATCACGAAAGTCGAGCCGACCCTGCACCCCGCAACAAAGGGGAACACGGCTAAGGAAGTCGAATCGCTCACCAAGCAATACGTTCAGTTGCTCGAATTCTACGCGTTGCATTATCCATGCGCTTACCAGGGCTGGAGATTGAGCGGAGTGTGACAATTTTCTTTTTGTAAACCAAAGAATCACATTAATAAATCGCGCGATGGATTCCGTCCCTTCGATGCCCTACAGTATTCGCAGTCCTAACAGAAATAAATCAACAGACAACCTGGCGGACAGGTTCAGCTGCATTACGCGAGAATACGGATTCATCTTTAAGGAGAATTGATCATGAAAGCCATCGTCATGACCGCCCCCGGCGGGCCGGAAGTGTTGAAACTCCAGGACCTGCCCAACCCGGTGTTGAACCAGGACACCGACATCCTCGTGCGCGTCAAGGCGGCGGGCATCAACCCGGTGGACACCAAGATGCGCGCCAAGCCGACGGTCTATCCCGCACCGCTGCCGCCGGTGCTGGGCTGCGACGGCGCGGGTGTGGTCGAAGCCGTGGGCAAGGCCGTGAAGGATTTCAAGCCGGGCGACCAGGTGTTTTACTGTCAGGCACCACATCACGACCGGCTCGGGAATTACGCGCAGTATGCGCTGGTGGACCAGCGGCTGGTGGCGAAGAAACCGAAACGCCTGAGTTTCGCCGAAGCCGCGGCGGCGCCGCTGGTGCTGATCACCGCGTGGGAAGCACTGCACGACCGCGTCGACATCAAGTCCTGGCACAAGCTGCTGGTGCATGCGGGCGCGGGCGGCGTCGGGCATGTCGCGATCCAGCTGGCGCGGATCGCGGGCGCGGAGGTCTGTGCCACGGTCGGTTCGGCGGACAAGGCCGAGTTCGCACGATCCTGCGGCGCCAACCGCACGATCAATTACAAAGATGAGAATTTCGTGACGGCGGTGCTCGACTGGACCGGCGGCCAGGGCGTGGACATCGCTTTCGACACCGTCGGCGGCAAGACCCTCGCCGAAACCTTTTCCGCGGTGCGCTATTACGGCGACGTCGTCACGCTGCTCGCGCCCGGACCCGAAATGGACTGGAACGTTCCGCGCGTTCGCAACCAGCGCGTGAGTTTCGAGCTGATGCTGATTCCGGTGTTTGCCGGCCTGAGCGAGGCGATGACGCACCAGGGCGAGATCCTGCGCCGCGGCGCCGAGCTGTTCGAGGCCGGTGAGCTGCGCGTGCACGTGGACAAGACTTTTCCGCTGGAACGCGCCGCCGAGGCCCATGCCCTGGTCGCTTCCGGCAAGACGATGGGCAAGGTGGTTCTGAATGTAGACTAGGGAAATTCTGATTAAGTCCGTTCGTGGTGAGCCTGTCGAACCATGAACGGACGAATCGCCTGACATTTACCACGTTTCCCGTTCACCCTTCGACAGGCTCAGGGCGAACGGGAGACTTAATCAGGGATTCATTACGCATTGCTTGCCGGCGGCACGGCGCGCCGGCAGGACGTCCTTCAGTTTCTCGCGCGCGCTGCGCAGCAGTTTTTCCGTGGTCGTCCAGTCGATGCACGGGTCGGTCACGGACACGCCGTACCTGAGTTTGGAGAGATCCGCCGGGATCGGCTGACTGCCCGCATGCAGATGACTCTCCAGCATCAACGCCACGATCGAGCGGTTGCCTTCCAGGATCTGGTTGACGCAATTCTCCGCCACCAGCGGCTGCAGCGCCGGGTCCTTGTTGGAATTGCCGTGCGAGCAGTCCACCGCGATGTTGACCGGCAGCCCGGCTGCGACGAGTTCCTTCTCGGCCAGGGCGACCGAAACCGAATCATAATTCGGACGCGCGCCGCCGCCGCGCAACACCATATGCCCGTAGCGGTTCCCGCGAGTACGAAACACGGCACACTGGCCTTCCTGGTTGATGCCTAAAAAATGATGCGGGCGCGCTGACGACTGCAACGCGTTGATTGCCACCGAGAGACTGCCGTCGGTGCCATTCTTGAATCCGATCGGCGTGGACAGGCCGCTGGCCATTTCGCGATGCGTCTGCGATTCGGTGGTGCGCGCGCCGATCGCGGTCCAGGTTATCAGGTCGGAAATATACTGCGGCGTGATCGGATCGAGCGCCTCTGTCGAGGCCGGCAGCCCCATCTCGGCCAGGTGCAGCAGCAGCTCGCGCGCCATGTGCAGGCCCTTTTCGATATGAAAGGAATCGTCCATGAACGGATCGTTGATGAGCCCTTTCCACCCGACCGTGGTGCGCGGCTTCTCGAAATAGACGCGCATGATGAGATAGAGCGTGTCGCTCACTTCCTGCGCCAGCTGTTTCAGGTGCGCGGCGTATTCCTTGGCGGCCTTGATGTCGTGAATCGAGCACGGACCGACCACCACGAACAAGCGGTGATCCTGGCGATCGAGAATGCAGCGCACCGTTTCGCGCCCGCGCAATACCGTTCGCTGCGCGTCCTCGGTCAGCGGCAGCGCGGTCTTGACCTGCTGCGGCGTGGGCAACAGGTCCTGCGAAAGGACGTTGAGATTATTGATTGGATCGGTCATGACCGGTACGGCAATACAGGGTGAATCCGCCAGTCTAGCGCACCGCGCACGGCTTGTCGGCCCCGGATTGTGGCCGGACACCGGCCGCGGGCGTGTGGGCGCGGTCGCCCGCAGCCATGAGGTACAGGAACGGCCCGGGCAGAGAGGCCGATTTCGTTATTTCCAGATCAGTATTTTTCCGTCATCGCCGGACGTGGCGAGACGCGCGCCATCGGATGAAATCGTGAGTACCGAAACGCCGAGATCGTGACCGGCGAGCCGGTGGACGGGTTGGCCTTGCTCCACACTCCAGATTTCCAGCGACTTGTTCGTTCCACCCAACAACAGCCACCGGCTGTCGGGGGAAAACTGCACGGTATTCACATCATCCGGGGCGCCGGCCAGCACGCGGTCATCACGCCCAAGCCCGGCATCCCATAATTTCAGGTTGTGGTCTTGTCCCCCGGAAGCGAGCCATTTACCGTCCGGGGAGTAGGCGATGGTACTGACCGGGACCTTGTGCGCCGGCACGTACGCCAGTTCCCTGCCGCCCTCGAGGTCCCAATACTGGATGCCGCCTTCGATGTCGGCACCGGCCAAAACGCGTCCATTGTGCGCGACGGCCAGTGCCAGAATTTCATGCCTGGGCTTGGGAAGATCGAAGATTTTTTTTGACTCCGCTATGTCCCACAGGAACACGCCCGAATCCCGATCGACCGACACCAGCTGCTTGCCATCCGCGGAGAAAGCGAGCCGCATCACCGGCGCCGTATGGCCGGAGAGTTTCGCAACCGCTTTATTTTCCTTGGCGTCCCAGATCTGCACGGCGTTCGGGTCAACGGAAAAGGCCAGCCACTGCCCGTCGGGCGACGCCGCCATCGTGCCCAGCGACTCCTTGCTGGAGGCCATGGTCGATATCAACGCACCGGTTTCGGTATTCCACAGATTCACCGTGCCATCGTCGTAGGCCGCCGCCAACACCTGATCGTCGCGCACAAACGCCAGCGCCGTCACCGGCGCATGCGCCGCAAGCGTGAGCGCAACCGACTTGGCAGGATCGAATACCGGTATGGGTTTTTCCGGAACAGGTTTCGGTCTGGTCAGGCGTTGATGCAATGCCGGGCTGACCGGGGCCATGACAACCGGATTGATGCCCAGCTGCGCGTTGATGAACCGGTTGATCTCGCGCCCGGCGTCGTAAGGCAGGGCCCGAATCTGATCGAAATAGGTGTACAACTCGGTCTCGTCCAGACGGCCAGTGTCGATCATGATTTTCACGGAGGCGATGGCCATGGCGGTCAGCGCCAGCAGGAACAGAAACGTCGATTCCAGAAAACCGCGCCGCTGCAATTTGCGCAGTGGTTTCATGATGGCGTTGCTGATGCCGATAAAGCCGGAACCGTGTCCCAGAACCGACATCGGGGTGGTTTTTTCTTCCTTGGCCTCCTTGCCCATCAGCCCGTTTTGCAAGGCCAGGGCCGAGGCGGGACGATCCGCCGCCTGCAAACGCAGGGCGAGGTCCACGCATTGACGGATATGCGGCGCGTAGAGTGGCCGGTCGAACCGGGTCGCCGGCGGCATGGGATCGATTTTTCCCAGTCCGATGGTCTTGTGGCGCTCCAGGGAATCCACCGGCTCGCGGCCGGTAACACAACGGTAAAGCGTGGCGCCGACCGAATAGACATCAGTGCCTGGGCCCATGACGCCGCCGTTGCCGGGATACTGTTCCAGTGCCGAGTAACCGCGCGTGAGCGCGATCCGGCCGCTATCGGCCTTGCCTTGGCGCTGGCGCGCCGAGCCGAAATCGATGAGCATGGGATGGCCGCTGCGGCGCAGGTAAATGTTGTCGGGCTTGATGTCGAGGTGCAGCAGTCCGGCTTCATGCACGGCTTGCAAACCCGTGAGAATCGGCAGGAATACGCGCAGCAGATCGGGCTCGCTCAAAAAGCCTCCGTGCTGCTTCATATATTTCGAAAGGCTTTCACCCTCTTCGTATTCCATGATCATGTAGGCGGTGCCGTTCGCCTCGAGGTAGCGCAGCACGCGCACGATATAATTGTGCTTGAACCTGGCCAACGCCTGGGCCTCTTTCAAGAATTCCTGCAGACCCCAGCTGTATATTTCAGCGTCGGAAGCATTCCCGTCGGGGCGCGGGTATATCGTGGAGTTTGCCCCGCGCTCGGCATAGTCCTCGGGGTAATATTCCTTGATGGCCACGAGCGATCCCAAGTGGGTGTCCTGGGCAAGGTAGGTGATGCCGAAGCCTCCCTGGCCCAGCACCGACTTGATCGTGTATTCGCCTAACTGGTAGCCGACCGGCAAGGCATTATTTTTGGTCTTAACGCGGGTCTGCATAGTTCTTGTGGAAAGCGGATCGCTGGGCACCATACTTATAAATAGCCCCGGCCGGGCGGGGCCGCAACCCGGGCGCGGGGAAATAATGCGGAATGAGTGGGGAATTTTGGGACCGGCGGTACGTTCGATCGGGATCGATATCCGCCGGTATCGTTAACCGATTTAAACGCTAACTAAGAACTTCGATACCATCTGTGGAGACGTCGCCGCTTGGTCAAGAAGCTCCGAACCACGGAGCGGTCGGCTGGGAGGGGCATATTGGTGCAGAACTTATTGACGCATAAACCTAACGAAAACCATTATTTTATTTACGGGATTTTAGGAGGTAGCCGACAGCTACCCACTT
>NZ_JBAVEJ010000278.1:0-2331 GCF_049587675.1 Sulfuricaulis sp.
TCGGCTGGGAGGGGCATATTGGTGCAGAACTTATTGACGCATAAACCTAACGAAAACCATTATTTTATTTACGGGATTTTAGGAGGTAGCCGACAGCTACCCACTTCAGTCAGTTGCCAACACACGGGGGCGAGAGTAGGGTAATAGGCGGGGACAAACCGGTCGAGATGCCTAGCAACCGGCAAATCCTGGACATGTAATTAATAATTCTAAACTGGAGGTGAAAATCATGCGAAACATCATTAACGGCGGTGGCGGTCAACCTGCCCCTGCTATCGGTGGCGGCGGCACACCAGGCACGCTCGACGGCGGTGGCGGACAGTCGGACGACTTTAGTATAAAGCCTGATTAGCCGCATGTGCAGTCGGTAACGATTCATAGCACTGTCGACTGTATAAGTTATCTGTAAACTCAAAAGCTCCCATCCGGATACCGGGGGGAGCTTTTTTTCACTGTAATCATGTTGCTGCGGCATTGTCGCTACCCAACAGGCCATGTTCCGACGAGCCCGCGGTGACACAGGAAGAAATAGCAGCTGGACGCAATTAATTCTTAATTTTTGGTCTATTTTGCCGTTGCAGCTTTAGCATCGCGGATACGCAATGACTCGTGTTGTCCACCTGGGTTTTCAGTTCGTAACGCCCCGCGAGGAAACTTCCGGTAAATTCTTTCAGACGCGGTGCAGAGACTCGGGCATTCGTGAACACCAGTTCTTTCTGGCCAGGCTTGATCTGTAGTCCCTCCGTCTTGGCCATCTCGCGCGTAATCCATGCCCGTACCCGTCTGGACAGTTCGCTCTCGCCCTCGCCCGCGCTGACAAGCGCCGCGAGCGCATCGGCCACCCCTTCGACTGAAGCACAATCATTGTAATTGGCAAGTTCCTGCTTGCTATCGAGGAATGCGTTGGTCTGGTTTTTGATGAAATCAAGAAACTTCGCTTCTTTCGAATCGGCATAGCGAGCGGCCGCCGCCATGGTGCCCCAGTGATAAAAATCGATATTGAAATCACTGCCGTAGATTTTGATCAGGCTGTCGTCGACGGAGGCCAGCATTTCCGCTACGCGCGTGTCCTGCGGAAATTGTTGATGATACTCAGCCAACGCCAGCCAAGCTTCGCCATCAGCATAGGGGTGAGGGTCAATCCAAGTTGGGAATTTGCGGAATCCTCCCCCGGGAATTCGCAGCATCAGGAGCGCTTCCAGCCAGGCTTGCCGGAGATTGGAAAAGCTCGCATCTCCACTCGTCTGCGCGAAGCGCAGTTCCGTCAGTAATGCAAAGGCAACGGTTCCGGTGAAGGCGTCGCTGTAATCCATGTTTGGCGACACCACTTTGCCCGGACCTTGTTTATCAAAAAGCAGGCCCAACCGTTCCAGCGCGTTGCGAATTTTGCCTCGCCCGACCGGCATCGACAGAATACGGGTTTTCTCGACTAGGCCTTGTATTCGGCTCTTTCCGATCGGTAATGAATGGCGGCCAAAAGCCGTGAGGAATTTTCCTATTGCCGGTCGTGCCCGCGGATCCTTCGTAAAGGCATAGTAATCGGCCAGTACCACGGCAGTACCTGCTTGCCGGGCGAGGTTCGCCGTCGACATGCTGTCCGGCTCAGACTCCTTGTCCTCCAGGAAATTGAAATCATATGGCAAGAACCCGGATGGCTTCTGGACCACCAGCCAGCGATCCACGGCAAGGCGTATCGCGTGCGAGTAGTCATTGGAGATCGCAAGCGCTGGTCCACCGATTACTAAAGCACTCAGAAAACTCACGACGCGAAACAGTGTGATGAGACGCATGCGTGATCGCTTTCCGGTTTCCGTTCGAGGGGGTAATTAGAGCGCAGAATATATCATCCGAGCTCTGTTGGGATAGCGACGGATGAATCGTTATGTAACTCGAGTACACCTCCAGCTGTGCACTGTTGATGAACATCTGCTTCGGGTCTATTGTGTTGAAAAACTCCGTTTCTGATCACGGTCTAAACATCTCGGCACCGTCAGCGAATTATCTTCTATGACAAACGGGAGGATAGAATTCGAAATCCGGGCTGCGGCCCGATACCGGCCGCGGGCTCCGGTATGATAGGCCCGCATGATCGACCCATGACTGCTGCTTAAATCGATATCCGCCGGCATCATGGGTCGTTAACCGATGTAAACGGTAACTAAGAACTTCGATGCCATCTGTGGAGACGTCGCAGCTTAGTCAATAAGCTCCGAACCACGGAGCGGTCGGCTGGGAGGGGCATATTGGTGCAGAACTTATTGACGCATAAACCTAACGAAAACCATTATTTTATTTACGGGATTTTAGGAGGTAGCCGACAGCTACCCACTT
>NZ_JBAVEJ010000279.1:0-3955 GCF_049587675.1 Sulfuricaulis sp.
TTACCATATCGATCTTTTTCATTGTACGATCTTGCCGCTGATGCCGCCGGCCTTGCCGTTTACTGGGCTTCTCTGCCAGCACTCAAGCATTTTCCTTTGCTTCGTCGCCGTTGGAACATTGATGCGCAGAATTATGGCTAACCAGTCTGTTAACACTTCTTTCAGCAAGGACGCACTGAAACCGCACGTCGGCTATCTCAAAAGTTAGGAACCAAGAAACACTAGCCACATGTCCAGCATTCTGATCCTTTTCGCCACTACCGAAGGCCACACCGCGCGCATTGCGGAGCGGATTGCGCAGCGTCTTCGGGATAAGAGACACGAAGTTGAAATACATCGTGCTGACGCTGTTCCGGCAGGTCTGGAGCCGGCCGGTCATGACGGGGTGATCGTCGGCTCCTCTATTCACTACGGCCATCACCCTCGCTTTCTGAATGCGTTGGTGCGTCGCTTGCGCACGGCACTGACGGCTCGACCCAGCGCCTTCTTCTCGGTGAGCCTGAGCGCCGGCGGCGCGCGCCCGAAGCCCGAAGCGGCGCGGCGTTATCTGGAGACGTTTCTGCGCCAGGTCGATTGGCACCCCGCGCAGACGGCGACCTTCGCCGGCGCCTTGCAGTACAGCAAGTACGGGGTATTCAAGCGATTACTGATGCGAATGATCGCTGGCATCGCCGGCGACGACACCGACATGACGCGTGACTACGAGTACACGGACTGGAATGCTGTTGATCGTTTCGCGGATGAGTTTGCGCAGCGGCTTAAGCAGGCGTGAATGCAATCCCGGATCCGGATTTTTCCAGCCCGGATCAGGATTATGAGAGGAGCTAAGGCCGGTTATTTTTTTCCGCCGGCGGGCTGAAAGCCGGCCGGCAGCTTGCCCATATCACCTTCGCCGAACAGGAACCCGAGCATGTGCTGCTCGATGACCTTGATGCTCCCCGGGTCGGCGGTGCTGAGTTTGTTCTCGTTGATGATCGTGGCCAGGCGTTGCAGCCACTGCTTCCAGCCTTCTTTCGATACGTTTTCGAAAATGCGCTGGCCCAAGGCCCCCGGGTGCGGCGGGCGCTCCAGGCCTTCGGCCTCGCGTTTCAGTACTACGCAGCGAACGGTGCGTGCCATGTGGTTCTCTTTGAGAGTAAATCGAATGGCGCATTGTAGTACGAACGCCATTACTATAGGCCATTGCCACATGAATTAGCGGTGATTAAACATCGGTGGTTTCTTGAAATTGGTTAAATCTAGTACCATTCCTTGCATCAGGATTAATGTATGAGGAGTAATGTCATGGGATCAATCGAATATTCTACCCGTATCGGCGATGCCGAGATGCGGCTCACCCCGGCGGCACAGGCCAAGTTCGCCGAAATGCTCAAGGAGGTCGACGGCGAATTTGCCGGCATCCGCGTATTCGTCTCGGGCGGCGGTTGCAGCGGTATGACCTACGACATGACCTACGCCGAGAATACGGCCGACCATAATTACGACAGTGTCCTCGAAGGCCCGGGATTCAAGATCTACGTCGATGCAGTCGCGCTCAATTATCTGCAAGGCAGCGAGATCGATTTTACCAATTCGAGCTTTGTATTTAATAAGGTGTTCCAGGCGGTTGGTGGTAAAGGCACCTGTGGCGGTTGCGGCGGCGGCGGTTTCTAGGCCGGTCACGCCCCCCGGCCAGAACGCGGCCCAGCGCCGCGTTCTGCTGATCGCCCCGCACGACAGTTACCGCACCGCACCGTTCCTCGCGGCGGCCAAGGCCCGCGGCATTGAAGTATTAATCGCCTCCGAGGCCAAGCATTCCCTGGTCAGTGCCTACGCCGATGGCCTGCATCTCGACCTCGGCGATACCCAAGCCTCCCTGCAAACCATTCTGCGCGAAGCCCAACGGCGATCATTCGCTGCCGTGCTCGGCAGCGATGACGCCAGCACCGAAATCGCCGCGCTCGCGGCTGCCGAACTCGGCCTCCCCCACAACCCCACTGCGGCGGTGCACCTGGCACGGCGCAAGGACCTGGCGCGCGCGCGATTGGCGCAGGCCGGCGTGCCGGTGCCACGTCACTGGCGGCTCGACCTCACGCATCCTTTAGCCGCGCAGATCGGTGACATTCGCTTTCCCTGCGTGCTAAAGCCGGTGGCGCTCGCGGCCAGCCGCGGCGTGATCCGCGCCGACAACCTCGATGAACTCACGCAGGCGGCGGCACGCATCCAGGTATTGCTGGCGGGTACCGGGTTGCGCGAAGCGGAAGAACGCGAAACCATTCTGGTGGAAGAATTCATTCCCGGTTTCGAGGTGGCGGTGGAAGGCCTGTTGACGCACGGAAGCCTCGAAATCCTGACGATATTCGACAAGCCCGATCCGCTGAATGGGCCGTATTTCGAAGAGACGTATTACATCACACCGTCACGGCTGGATGCGTCTACCCAACAAGCCTTGCGCGAAACGATCTCCAGCGCGTGCGCGGCCTACGGGCTGCGCGAAGGGCCGATCCACGCCGAATGTCGCATCAACGAGCAGGGTGTATGGATACTGGAAGTCGCCGCGCGCACCATCGGCGGCCTGTGCGGACGCCTGCTGCGCTTCGGTACCGGTTCCAGTCTGGAGGAATTGGTATTGTTGCATGCCCTGGGTGAACGCCCGGAGTTAAACAGTGAAACCGGCGGCGCCGGGGTGCTGATGATCCCGATCCCGCAGGCCGGCATCCTGCGGCGCGTCGAGGGCGTGCTGGCCGCTGAGAAAATACCGTACATCGAGGAAGTCGTTATCCACGTGCGCGAAGGTTATGAACTGGTGCCCCTGCCGGAGGGTTCCAGCTATCTGGGATTTATTTTTGCGCGCGCGCCGAACGCCGCCCAGGCGGAGGCAGCGTTGCGTGCGGCGCACGCCTGCCTGCGCGTGGTGGTGATGCCGTTGTGGAAGGGCGTGCGCGAGCAGGAAGCATGGCGACCGCTGAGCACCGATTGAGGACTATGGGGTTGCGACGGCTGTGCTTGAAACAGGTTTTCCACATGCGGTCGCGGCGTCTGCTCCGCTGCCCGATCCCGCTTCGCGGGTCCCTCGGGCAACGCTCCGCGGCGCCCCCCACGAAGTGGGGATGCGAGTGCGAGCAGGAAGCAGGGGCCCCGCGTAGCGGGGATGCGACCGTAGCGAGTCGCTCGCGGCCACCGGATAGAAACCTGCTAGCAACCACGGCATCAGTGTATTCTGGAGCCAGTTGCTCCGTAGCACTCCGGTGCGACCGTTGCGAGTCGCTGGCAGCGCCCGCCAGTGGATTCAGCCGAGTAAGCCTTTGAAGTTTATCCAACCACGAAGATTTTCGCAGACTGTGGCGGGGAGTGAGTATTTAAGGTTTCAACAACTCTGACTCGTTGATTCGGGGCAAGAAAATCATCTGCCTGCCTTCCCCCGTGGGCTGTGCGGCGCGCGCCTGAACCTACCGTGAACAGCCTTGCACGAGCCATTCACCAACTTTTCTCAGTCGCGTCAGTCGCCTTGTTCGAACTCGGAAGATAACCCGAGAGCACGGACCGAAAAATAGATGCACCGAAGTAAAAAAACCGATAGCACCAATAGCACCAAACAGCCTACAACCATAACAGCGAGTCGATTCATGACTCACCTCCCCCACCCAACACCTATTCTAATTATCCTTCCCGAAACTCTTGTCCTGCCCGATCATCATGCGCCTTTTGGCGACTAAACATCAAGCACGCCAACTTGTAGAGCCAAACCCACAGTTCGTATGGCAGAACTGAATTCCTCTAATTCATTGAATTTTCGAGGGATACGTTGAGGGTAACGCGGCGAGCTGACGGTGGAGATTAAAAACGTGAAGGGGGTGAACGTCTAAAATTTCAACATCCCTTGCCTTTGATTCGTCGAGGATTTGTCCAGGCCTGACTATTCGCTACGCCGCCTTCTTCGTAACCAGCACCTTCACCTTCGGACGTGTTTGCTTAC
>NZ_JBAVEJ010000280.1:0-3625 GCF_049587675.1 Sulfuricaulis sp.
GTGCATGCCGAATGAGGCAGGTGTGTCGGTGGAGACGATCCAGAAACTCGGCGGAAAATTTCCAATCCTTGGCGTTTGTCTCGGGCACCAGAGCATCGGTCAGGCCTATGGCGGAAAGATCATACGGGCCAAACAACTGATGCATGGCAAAACCTCGATGATTCATCATGCCGGGAAAGGTGTGTTTTCCGGGCTGCCGAATCCGTTCGAGGCCACACGCTACCATTCGCTGGTGATCGAGCGCAGCAGTATCCCGGAGGTTCTGGAAATCACCGCCTGGACCGACGACGGCGAGATCATGGGTGTGCGGCACAAGACCCTGCCGGTCGAGGGCGTGCAGTTTCATCCGGAGTCGATTCTCACGCAGTACGGCCACGAACTGCTGGCGAATTTCCTGAAGAGCCAGCGGCGCGCGGCCTAGCGTCGCGTTCCACTTATCTGAGTAGGCCAAGCCCGCGTTTCGCCATGCACGAGTCAATCCATCACGCTCATCACCGTCATGGCCTGTGGCTGTCATTCACCGTGGCGCTGCTCGCGATGCTGGCGCCGTTCAGCATCGATACTTACCTGCCGTCATTTCCGGACATCGGCCGGGAATTTTCCGTGTCGTCGGTGGTGTTGCAGCAGACCCTGAGTTTCTATCTTCTAGCGTTCGCCACGATGATGCTGGTGTACGGGCCGCTTTCGGATGCCTACGGGCGCAAAACCGTGGTGCTGGTATCCACGGCGGTATACGTGGCCACCTCGATCGGCTGCGCGCTGGCCCCGAACATTCACTGGCTGTTGCTAATGCGCATCGGCCAGGGAATATCGGCCAGCGGCGCGCTGGTGGTGGGCCGTGCCATCATCCGCGACGCCTTTGCCGGCGCCGCGGCGCAGCGCGTGATGTCTCAGGTGATGCTGATTTTCGCGCTCGCACCCGCGGTGGCGCCGATCATCGGCGGCTGGCTGCACGATGCCTTCGGCTGGCGTTCGGTGTTCTGGTTCCTGGTGTTGCTCGGCCTCGCGGTGTGGTTGTGGTCGGCATTTTTCCTGCCCGAAACTCTGCCGCCGGTGGGCCGGCAGTCGGGACATCCGCGCATTATCGCGCGCGCTTATTGGAAGGCGCTGGGCACGCCACGCTTCATGATTCTGATTGCGACCCTGGCGTTCAATTTCGGCGGATTTTTTCTATACGTCGCGGGTTCGCCCGATGTGATGTACCGACACCTGCATTATGGAGCTGATGACTTCGGACGGCTGTTCATCCCTCTGGTGACCGGTTTGATGCTCGGTGCCTTTATATCGGGACGGATCGCGGGACGTTTCACGCATGAGCAGGCCGTCACCGCGGGCTTCGCGCTCATGCTCGCGGCGGCGGTGGTGAATCTGGTCCTGGCGTTATGGTTGACGCATACGGCGTTCACGATCATTGTCCCGGTCGTCATTTACGCCACCGGGATGTCGCTGGCCATGCCGAATCTGAGCCTGCTCGCGCTCGACGTATTTCCCGCGCACCGTGGTCTGGCCTCGGCCTTGCAGGGCTTCGGTCAGGCCGGCTTCAATGCCGTGGTCGCGGGCGTGCTGGCGCCGCTGCTTTCCAGCCGGGTGGAGTTCCTGGCCGGCGGCATGCTTATGCTCAACCTCGTGGGTTTGGGATTGTGGTGGTTCTGGCGCCGCCGCGAGGAGACCGTGGAGCCGGTGCCGGTTTTGCCTTGACCGGCATCGCGGTTCAGCGACAGAATCCATCCCGTTTGCCATTTTCATCATCGAGAGAATTTCATGGACATGCCTTCCGCCATCCGCGCCGCGATCGAACGGCGCCATCTGTCCGGCGCCGAGATGCGCGAGGTCATGCGTCTGATCATGACCGGGCAGGCCACGCCGGCGCAGATCGGAGGTTTTCTCGTGGGATTGCGCACCAAGGGCGAGACCGTGGAGGAAATCGCCGCCGCCGCCGAGGTAATGCGCGAACTCGCCACGCACGTGGGCGTCAGCGGTCCGCATCTGGTGGACACCTGCGGCACCGGCGGCGATGGCGCCAGCACCTTCAATATCTCGACCGCCTCCGCCTTCGTGGTGGCGGCGGCGGGCGGCAAGGTGGCCAAGCACGGCAACCGCTCGGTGTCGAGCAAGTCCGGCAGCGCCGACGTGCTCGAGGCCGCGGGCGTGAACCTGGATCTCACGCCCGATCAAGTCGCGCGCTGTGTCAACGAGGTGGGCGTGGGGTTCATGTTCGCACCCAAACATCATGGGGCGATGAAGCACGCCATCGGCCCGCGGCGCGAGATGGGCGTGCGCACCATTTTCAATTTGCTAGGGCCCCTGACCAATCCGGCGAACGCCCCTAACCAGGTGCTCGGTGTGTTTTCAGATCAATGGGTAGAACCGCTGGCGGAAGTGTTGCAGCGGCTCGGGAGCGAGCATGTGCTCGTGGTCCATGCCGAGGACGGCATGGACGAGATCAGCATCGGTGCGCCCACGCACGTCGCAGAGTTGAAGGAAGGGCGGGTGCGGGTTTTCTCCATCCAGCCCGAGCAGTTCGGCGTCCAGCGCAGTGATGCATCCAGACTGGCCGTCACGAGCCCGGCCGAAAGTCTTGCGATCATTGAATCAGTGCTGAACGACAAGCCCGGACCCGCGCGCGATATCGTCGCGCTCAATGCCGGGGCGGCAATCTATGTTGCCGGACTCGCGCCCGATCTCGGCACCGGCGTCAAAACCGCGCTGGAAGTCATCGCCAGCGGCGCGGCCACGAAAAAGCTGCATGATCTCGTGGCCCTGAGCAAAAAACTGTCAGCAAAGTGAACGATACCCCTGACATTCTCCGGAAGATCCTGGCGCGCAAGCGCGAGGAGATAGACGCGCGCGCCAGCCGCCTGCCGCTCCCGGCGCTGCGTCAACGTACCGGATCCACGCCTGCTCCGCGCGGCTTTTTACAGGCGATTCGGAACCGGCTTGCCGCCGACCGTCCCGCGGTCATCGCCGAGATCAAGAAGGCGAGCCCCAGCAAGGGCCTGCTGCGCGCGGATTTCCGGCCGACCGACATCGCCAGGAGTTATGAACGCCACGGCGCCACCTGCCTGTCGGTGCTGACCGACGTGGACTTTTTCCAGGGCGCCGACGAGCATCTGCAGCAGGCGCGCGCCGCCTGCGCGTTGCCGGTGCTGCGCAAGGATTTCACCATGGATGCATATCAAGTGTACGAAGCGCGCGTCATCGGCGCCGACGCCATCCTGCTGATTGTCGCCGCCCTGGAGGATTCGCGGATGCGCGAACTCGCCATGCTCGCGACGGATCTGGGCATGGATGTACTGGTGGAGGTGCATGATGAACGCGAACTCGATCGCGCGCTGGCCCTTGATACACCGTTGATTGGCATCAACAACCGCGATCTGCGCACTTTCAAGACTAACCTGGAAACGACCTTCAGCTTGCTCAAGAAAATTCCGCCGGATCGCATCGTGGTGACCGAGAGCGGAATCGGCACGCCCGGGGACGTCGCGCTTTTACGGGCGCAAGGCGTAAATGCCTTTCTGGTGGGCGAGACCTTCATGACGGCCGACGATCCCGGCGCGAAATTGGAAGAATTATTCAATGTTTCGACACCGCGTCGGGAGAGGAAATCATGAAAGCAACCATCAAG
>NZ_JBAVEJ010000281.1:0-9816 GCF_049587675.1 Sulfuricaulis sp.
ACTTCTAACGTATCTTAAGTTATCGAAAATGAAATTGGGAATTCTGATTAATTTCAATGTTACCATGCTTAAAAGTGGTATTAAGAGAATTGTTAATGAACTCTAGCTTGTTTGATTATTCCGTAACTATTTTCTTTTTCTTTGCGCTCTTTGCGTCTTTGCGGTGAAATTTAAATGAAATTTGTCATCCCCGAAATGATGCCCGCGGCACCCGAGATTTTCGTGTTCTCGATGGCCTGCGCGATCCTGGTTCTCGACCTGTTCCTGTCAGACCGTCTGCGGGTGGTTTCCTACTGGCTGGCGCAGGCGACGCTGGCTGGCGCGGTGCTGTTGACGCTCAAGGTCATGACGGCGGCGCCGGTGTTCACCTTCAACGGCATGTTCGTCGCCGACCGGCTCGCAGATTTTCTCAAACTCGGCACCTACGGCATCACCTTCTTCGTCTTCGCCTACTCGCGCGACTACCTGCGCGACCGCGGCATGTTCCGGGGGGAATATTTCGTGCTGGGTCTTCTGGGCGTGGTGGGCATGATGATCATGGCCTCGGCCAGCCATTTCCTGACGCTGTATCTGGGGCTGGAACTGCTGTCGCTGTCGCTCTACGCCATGATCGCCTTCCAGCGCGATTCGTCCGTGGCGACCGAGGCGGCGATGAAATATTTTGTCCTTGGTGCGATCGCTTCGGGCATGCTGCTCTACGGCATGTCCATGCTCTACGGCGTGACCGGCAGCCTCGATATTCCGACGGTGTCGCGCGCGATCGGCAAGATGTCGCCGGACAACATCATCCTGATTTTCGGCCTGGTGTTCGTCATATCCGGCCTGGCCTTCAAAATGGGTGCGGTGCCGTTCCACATGTGGGTGCCGGACGTGTATCACGGCGCCCCGACGGCCGTGGCGCTTTATATCGGCACGGCGCCGAAGCTCGCGGGGTTCGCGCTGTTCCTGCGCCTCCTGGTCGGCGGACTCGAGCCGCTCGCCGGTTCCTGGCAGGCGATGCTGATCATCATTGCGCTGCTGTCCATGGCGGTCGGGAACATCGTCGCCATCGCCCAGGACAACATCAAGCGCATGCTGGCGTATTCGTCGATCTCGCACATGGGCTTTTTCCTGCTCGGTATCCTGAGCGCCGGCCCGAACGGCTACGGTTCGTCGCTGTTTTATATTCTGGTTTACGCTATCATGAGCGCCGGCTCCTTCGGCATGATCATCCTGCTGTCGCGCGCGGGATTCGAAGCCGAGAGGCTCGAGGACTTCAAGGGCCTCAATCAGCGCAGCCCATGGCACGCCTTCCTCATGATGCTGCTTATGCTGTCCATGGCCGGCGTGCCGCCGACCGCGGGTTTCTATGCCAAGCTGCTCGTGATCCAGTCGGTCATTCAGGCGGACATGATATGGCTCGCGGTCGCCTCGGTGCTGCTGGCCGTTATAGGAGCTTATTACTATCTGCGCGTGATCAAACTCATGTATTTCGACGATGCCACCGAGCGTGCCCCGATCCGCGCCGGCTGGGACGTGCAGGCGCTGATGGGTTTCAATGCATTGCTGTTGATCGGTGTGTTGCCGTGGGTGGGCGTGATCATGGAACTGTGCCGGCAGGCGATCAAAAACTTATCCTGAATTGTCACGGTATAAAAATTCATGAGTTCCTGAATATTGAATATTATTGATAATCACCACTTCAGGGACTCGATCGAAACCACATGCGCAGCCATCATTGGGTAACCCTGACTCTTTATATGGTCGCCGTGCCCGCGGTGTTTGCCGACGAGCCGACCTCCAAGCCGTCGTTCGCCTTGAATGCGGGCGTGGAAAGTTTCCACTGGAAGGAATTCAACGGAGACCAACGCCTCCTCAGCGAAACGGGTCCGCGACTGACGGTCGGGTTCATGCTCGATCACTTGCTGCAGGGTGACCAGACCAACCCCTACGCGGTAGAAGCTCGCGCCTACCTGGGAGTTATCGATTATGACGGCCAGACCCAGACAGGGGTCTCGGCGCAAACCGACGTCGATTATTTCGGCGTCAACGCCGAGGTCATGGGTGGCCTGCGTCTGGCGGGCAGCCTCCGCATGGATCTGCTCGGCGGCTTGGGAGTGGATACCTGGATCCGCGATCTTCAAAATGGCGTAACGGCCAACGGCTCGGTCGCCCAGGGTTACCGGGAAGATTATTTCATTCTCTACGGCAAGCTGGGGCCGGGATTTCTGTTCCAGAGTGAAACGAGTCGAGCCTATTTACAGTTTGGCCTGAAGTATCCGCTTTATACTTATGAGCGTGCTTATCTCGCGGACATCGGCTTCGATAGCGACGTGGATCTCTCGCCCGGCAAGCAGCTTTCCGGTTATGCGAAGTGGCAGATGAACTGGGGACAGGAGACGGACAAAACGCGTTTTGGAGTAAGTATTTATTACGACAGCTACCGCTTCAGTTCCTCTGCCTCAAAGACAGTCTCGGCGGCAGGTACCTTGTATAGCGTGCATCAACCTGAAAGCCACATGGACGTGCTCGGCGCAAGGCTCGATTATTATTATTAGTGCCGTTCCAACTTATTTTTCAGAATTTGAACGGCCGTTTTTCCTTTGCAACCACCGCCGGATGAAACAGTAAAGTAGTCATTAATTAGTTGGAACGGCACTAGCCGCGCGTCGATGCGCCTCAGAATGACGGATACACCTTCATTTCACTCAGCAACTTGTCGTTGGATTGTGCCAACGCCTGTACCGGAGTGGTTGCCACCAACGCCGGAGTTTCCGTCAACGATTTTTGCTCGGAAGTAATCGGCTGAGAAGCGTTGTCAGCGGGAGCGGTGTCCAGCTTTTCCTCCGCTGCCAGCGCCAACGTGAATCCTGCGAATACCACAGCCGCCACCATGGCGGTCATACGATGTTTGTTCATGATTCTCATCCCTGCGATCGAAAATGTCCGCGTGAATTCCTGAAATATCATAAATACCATAATGCCTGTGAGCCCCGCGGAACAGGGGTGACATGACGGAAGCAATGGTATTGCTGACCGGCGGTTTAGCCCAACTTGCAGATCGTCTGGCTCGGGGGAGTTCAGCCGGTCCTTGGCTCGGAGAATACCGTTGTGATCAATATTTAGCATTAATGATGGATTTTGTCCAAGCGACCGAACCGGACCGCGCCCGGCGCCGCGTTATCCGGACCCGGCGGCCTGATTCGATTCCAGGAGGCGGGTGCGGCGCCGTCGCCGTTGCGCACCCAACAGGTCAATCACCAGTTCCGCCAGGGCGTTGAACCGGACGACCCGTATCATCAGGCCGCTGGCCGACACCGGCCGCCGCGCCTCGCGCACTTCGCGTATCCGCCGCAGGAATGTCAGCGCGACGGTGGCGCGCGCCAGGGCGGAGATCAGGATGACGCCCCACAGCCCGCTGGTCCAATGCATGGTGTATCCAAATATGATTAATTCGGTGGGGATGACGGTGCTGAGATAACCGCCGACCAGGGCGCCGCTGAAGATCGCGGAGTTGCTGAGGACGTTGTGAATGGCGGCGTAGGTGGAACGCTTGTCGGGCGGCATAACGTCGTAGAGAAAATTTCCGGCGCTCAGGCTGAACCCGGCCCAACACAGGCCGCCCAGCGTCTGTACGCCAAGGATGTACCAGAATTCCGGCGAGACCAGCCACAACGCCGGGAGGATGGGAATTAGCGAGCCCGTCAGCGCCATCACGCGGCGATGTCCGAAGATGTCGCCGAAGCGTCCCCACATATTGAGTGTCAGGAATTGCGCCAGCACCGAGATGCCGGTGCTGGCGGTGTATTGCAGGTAAGTGAAATTCAGATCGCGCAGCATGTAGACCGTGAAAAACGGCGAGGCGATGGCCACCGCTAAATTCATCATTCCCAAAAACAGCGTGAATCGCGCAAAGTCGGAAGCCTGCAGGCGTTGCCACAGGCCGCTGAATTGCGGCAACGCCATCGGGGCGGGCGCCCGCAGCGGCTCATGCATGCGCGCCAGATGATAAGCCGAGTACAGACGCGCGCTCGCCGCGAGACTGAAAGCGATCATGAATCCGAGACGCGTCTCCCCGGTCAGCTCGAGGAAATGCAGCAGCAGGCCGGCCCCGGCCAGGGAGACAAAGGTCATGATGCTCATCAGTTGCGTGCGCCGGGCAAAGTAGCGTCCACGCTTGCGCTCCGGGACCAGATCCCCCATCAGGCTGTTCCAGGCCGGGGTGACGAAGTTTCCGGCGGCGTAATAGAGCGCCACGCAGGTGATGACTATCGGCACGGCGTGCTGCGGGAAAAAATACGGCAGCCAGATCATCGGTAACCACGTCAGTGCCTGGATGAGGACGCCGGACAGAATGAGTGTCTTGCGCCGCGGCGCGAATCCGGCCAGCCAGGCGGATAACACCTGCGCCAGCGAGCCGAGCAGCGAGGGCAGGGCGGTCAGCAGCGAGATCTGCGCGGTACTGGCCTTGAGAAAAATTGCGTAGGCGGAAAGATAGGTCTCCCCGGCCCCTGCCATCATCGAGTAGGCGACGCCGTCACGCACGGAATGGCGCAGCGATCGTTCGACGCGCGCATCCTTAGAATAATAGAACCGGGACATAGATTCGTGTTACATCATCGCTGGCGAAGCCAGGTTAAATCCGTATGATCGAGTCTGTATTATAGAAGAACCCGACGTAGGCGGCGCCGTATCCGGTTACTCGACGGTGGTGGCGCGACGGCCCAAACAAGAAAAGACTCGTTTCCATGAACATTCCCATCATTGTCCTGTGCGCCGTGTTTGTGCTCATCGCGGTGCGCCGCGTCGGAAATCTCCACTTTGGGCTGTGGCAGATCATGCTGCTCGGGGCCGTGACGGTTCTCGTAACCGGACAGATCGGTCCGCGCGAGGCGCTGGGTGCGATTGACCCGGACATCATGCTGTTCCTGTTCGGCGTATTCGTCGTGGGACAGGCGCTGGAGGAAAGCGGCTATCTGTTTCATCTCTCTTATCTGATGTTCCGCCGCGCCGGCTCCGCGGATGGATTGATCCTGTCGATCCTGTTTGGCTTCGGGCTTGCCTCGGCATTCCTGATGAACGACACGCTGGCGGTGATCGGCACGCCGCTGGTGTTGCTGTTGGCCAAACAGCACCGGATGCCACCGAAGGTCTTGTTGCTCGCTTTGGCCTTCGCCGTGACGATCGGGAGCGTGGTGAGTCCGATAGGCAATCCGCAGAACCTGCTGGTCGCGATTCATGGCCGGATGCCCAACCCGTTCGTGGAATTTTTCCGGCATCTCGCGCTGCCGACCGTCATCAGCCTGTTCGCGGCCTTTTTCATTCTGAAATTTTTCTACCACGAAAGTTTCCACGGCGATGCGCTGGTGCACGTACGGCATGATTTGCGCGACAAACCGCTCGCCCGCCTGGCGCGGCTGTCGCTGATCCTGATAATTATTCTGGTGGCCGTGAAGCTGGCGCTGGTTTTCACGATGCCGCAAATCGATTTCCGGTTGACCTGGATCGCCCTGATCGCCGCGGCGCCGATTCTGTTTTTCAGCCCGAAACGCTGGCGCGTTGTCCGTCAAATCGACTGGCGCACGCTGGTTTTCTTTGCCGCGATGTTCGTGTTGATGGAAAGCGTCTGGATGTCGGGATTTTTCCAATCGCTGATGGCGCGCGGAAACCTGAACCCGGCCTCGATAGGAACGATCTTTGCCGTCAGCATGTTGCTGAGCCAGATCATCTCCAATGTTCCGCTGGTGGCGTTGTATCTGCCGATACTGATACATGCCGGGACTTCATCGAAGGAGCTGCTCGCGCTGGCCTCGGGATCGACATTGGCCGGCAATCTTTTCATTCTGGGCGCCGCAAGCAATGTCATTATCATTCAGAATGCCGAGCGCAAAGGCGGTCACAGCTTGAGCTTTATCGAATTCGCCCGCGTGGGTATTCCGCTGACGTTGGTGAATGTGCTGGTTTACTGGCTGTTTCTGGTGTTGTTGTGAGAAGCCTGCACCATTGCCATGGCCTCGGTCCGGGCCGTAAAATCGCCGCAACCATTCGAGATGAATCATCATGAATCAGATTTACATCGAGCACGATCCCTCGCCCAAGAAACTGGAGATTATCGGGGTTTACGACTGGCCGGTCTGGACCCGGGAGACATCGACATTCCCCTGGACCTATGACCAGAAAGAGACCTGTTACATTCTCGAAGGCGAGATTGTCGTGACACCCGATGGTGGCGAGCCGGTGCGTATCGTGGAAAACGATTTTGTGACGTTCCCCGCCGGCCTGTCCTGCACTTGGGAAATTTTGAACCCCGTCAAAAAGCATTACAAATTAGGCTGATCACGCCGAATCTCCTGGTCGACCGAATTGCCTATGCCTGAGGTATCCCATGACACCCCGGCCCGCGCAAGCGGGCTCCGCCTGCGCGCCGCGATTCGCGCGCTGTTAAGCCCGGGCATCTGGCTGCTGCTGTGCGTGCAACTGGCATTGATAGTTACCATGCGCTGGAGCATGCCCGCCGACGCCTCACCCCCCTCTGCGCCGGTCATATTCCTGATGGCAACGGTGTTGATGCTTTTCTATTACCTGCAGGCCGGGGCTTTTCAAGCCCTGACGCAAAGTCGGGAAACTCTGACAGTGGTGGAAGTCGTGCGTGCGGGCAGGGTGGTCTTCGCGGCATTTGTGTGGCTGGCGCTGAAGGCAGGTCTGCTGTTGGCGGCGGTGATAAATGTGCTGATCGTCGTAGCCATGCTGGTGACGGGCTATGACATCAAGGCGCTCATGAATGCGATCGCTCCCCTTTTCAGTCCCGTGGTCGGGATTTTGACCTTCGTTTTTGTCTACTGGCTGCCGTTCGTGTTCGTGCGCCGGGAATTTCACCTGCTCCCCAGCCTCAAGGCGGCGCTTCGGATTGCCTGGGATCGCCTGTCCGATTCCGCTTTTCTCGCAGTCCTGGTGCTCGTGCCGTCGCTGGTTTCCGATTGGCTTCCGCCTGACACCCCGCTGCTGTTTGATTTGCTGATAAGCCTGGTTAGCGGCATCATGGGGTGGATCGCCTACATCTACTGTATCGAGGTGCTGCGGGAGCAACCGCCTCAGGTCGGCAGCACAAATTCTCCTGATCTCCAACATTAACAGCGATTCGCAGTGAAGGGCGCATCCGCCCGATAAGTTCCTATTTTTCCTTGAATAATGCCATTCCGGACGGTAGACTTCGCGGTCCTTGCTGCGGGGTGGAGCAGTCTGGCAGCTCGTCGGGCTCATAACCCGAAGGTCGCAGGTTCAAATCCTGCCCCCGCTACCAAATCCCAAAGGCCCCGCCGGGGCCTTTTTGTTTCACAGCAGACCGGCGGCACGGGCCGTGGCACTTTCCGATTCCGGTGGAAGTGCTTATAATTCAGCCCGGTTTCAGCCGTCTCAAGAGTAAGTAAAAGAAGTGGGCCGCGCGCCCACTTTTGTTTTATGGGGCAAGAAGTTATGCGTGGTACGCGAGCGGATCTGCGAAAACTGCTCGAGCCCGGTGTCGTGGCCCTGGGCTTTGAACTCGTGGACGTGGAACTGGCGGGGAGCCACCATAGCCCCACGTTGCGGGTGTATATAGATGGCCCCGCGGGCATCAACGTCGACGACTGTGCGCGTGTCAGCCGGCAGCTTTCCGCGCTGCTCGACGTCGAGGATCCGCTGCCGGGGCAGTACACCCTGGAAGTGTCGTCGCCCGGTCTCGATCGGCCGCTGGTGACGCCGGAGGACTTCCGGCGGTTCATTGGCGAGACGATCAAGGTAAAGATGCAGCCGCCACTGCAAGGGCGGAAGAATTTTTCCGGCCGGCTGGTGGATGTGACGGCGGATCACGTCGTGGTGGAAGTGGACAAAGAGCATTTTGATCTGGCGTTCGATGGCATGGAGCGGGCCCGGTTGGTCCCCCGATTCCGAACGTCAGGAGTGACGGGAGAGCGAGATGATAGGTAACGAAGTATTGATGATTGTCGATGCCGTGTCGCGCGAAAAGGGCGTGGACAAGGAAATTATTTTCCAGGCGCTCGAAGCGGCGCTGGCTACCGCCACGCGCAAACGCCACAAGGGCGACACTGACGCGCGCGTCTTCATTCACCGCGACACCGGATCCTACGACACCTTCCGTCGCTGGGAAGTGATTGCCGACGAAACCGATCCGGTCGAGTTCCCCGACCGCCAGATCAAGTTGACCGAGGCGCGCGCGCAGAATCCGGACATCCAGATCGGTGAATTCATCGAAGCCCCGCTCGAGCCGGTCGAATTCGGCCGCATCGCCGCGCAAGCCGCCAAGCAGGTCATCATGCAGAAGGTGCGCGAGGCGGAGCGCGAGCAGATCGTCAACCTCTACAAGGACCGCAAGGGCGAAATGGTCACGGGCGTCGTCAAACGTCTGGAGCGCGGCGATGTCGTGGTGGACCTCGGCAATGCCGAGGCGCTGCTCGCCAAGAGCGCCATGATTCCGCGCGAGGGACTGCGCCCGGGAGATCGCATTCGCGCGCTGCTGGAAGACGTCAAATCCTTGCCGCGCGGTCCGCAACTGTTTCTTTCGCGCGTGGCGCCCAAGCTGCTGATCGAGCTTTTCAAGCTCGAGGTTCCCGAGGCGGGCGAAGGTCTGATCACCATTCACGGCGCAGCGCGCGATCCGGGCCTGCGCGCCAAAATCGCGGTCAGCTCCTCCGATCCGCGCATCGATCCCATCGGCGCCTGCGTCGGCATGCGCGGTTCACGCGTGCAGAGCGTGTCGAACGAACTCGCCGGCGAACGCGTGGACATCATCCACTGGTCGGATAACCCGGCCCAGTACGTGATCAATTCGCTCGCGCCGGCCGAAGTACAGTCCATCGTGGTGGATGAAGAATCGCACAGCATGGATGTGATCGTGGACGAAAAGCAGCTTTCTCAATCCATCGGACGCAGCGGACAGAACGTGCGGCTGGCCTCCGAGCTCACCACCTGGGAGCTGAACATCATGACCGAGCAGTCAGCCCAGGAAAAAGGCACCAAGGAGGCGGCGAACGCCATCCAGCTGTTCATGGAACAGCTTTCGGTGGATGAGAACGTGGCCACGGTCCTGGTGCAGGAAGGTTTCAGCAACCTGGACGAGATTGCCTACGTGCCGAAGCAGGAGTTGCTGGCCATCGAGGAGTTCGATGACGAACTGGTGGACGAACTCCGGAACCGGGCGCGCGATTTGCTGTTGACGCGTGCCATCGCCCAGGAAGAGAAGATCAGCCTGGCGGAACCGGCCAAGGACCTGCTCGAAATGAAGGGTATGGACGAAAACACGGCGCATCTCCTGGCCTCCCATGGCATCAAGACCATGGAAGAGCTGGCGGAGCAGGCCGTGGACGATCTGCTCGAGGTTGAGGGCATGACCGAAGAGCGCGCGCGCGAACTCATCATGACGGCGCGCGCACCGTGGTTCGAGGACGAAAAGGCGGGATAATTTTCCCGACCCCCAGGAGTTTATGACGCAGATCACCATCAAAGGTTTCGCGGATCAGATCGGCATCCCGCCGGATACGCTGCTGCGCCAGTTGGAGGCGGCCGGCCTGTCAGCTAAAAAACCGGACGACGCACTGACCGACGAAGAGAAGGAAAAACTTTTCCATTATCTGCGCGCCAGCCACGGCGCCACCGACGAAGGCGCGGCCAAGAAGAAAATCACGCTCAAGCGCAAGTCCACCAGCCAGGTTGTCCAGAGCACGCGCACCGGCGCCTCGCGCACCGTGCAGGTCGAAGTGCGCAAGAAGCGCACCTTCATCAAGCGCACTACCATCGAGGAAACACCGTCCGCCGCGGAAGAAGCGCCGGTCGAGGAACTCG
>NZ_JBAVEJ010000282.1:0-4021 GCF_049587675.1 Sulfuricaulis sp.
AGGGGCACCAATCGAGTTCGGGTTTCAGTTCCCCGGCACGATGAGCATGTACCCGTTCGGCCCGAATGCGCCGAAAGAACCGAAATGGTTTCGACGTTTTCATCCGATCGCTCAAGGATTCACTCACAGCTACGAAGTGAGTTTCCGTTTCGGCACCAATGAGTCATTTCGAAGCGTGACGCGGAACGCCTGGCGTTGGGCGTGGAGCACGTTGAAGCCCGCGGTCACCCCGATCGATGTTGAACAAATGCGGCGCCTTCTGATCGATCACCTGGCGGCCCAGGCCGCCACGATTGACGGCCGCACAGCCATTCCTTTTGCGGTCGCCACGTACGATACGAACCACCTTCAATGGAACTGGACAATGGCGGCGATGGGCTTCGTAAGCAAGAACATTGAATGCGCTGACCAGTTGCTGCGAGAAGGAGATCGCGATAGTTCCGAGCGTGCGCAAAGGATGCGCAGGCTCGGTCTGTCCATTATCTCGTCGATGATCAAGGCGCTTTCAAAAGTGCCGCTTGAGGCAACCGGCTACGATCTTGCGACTGGAAAACCCTGGCACCACATATGGCTCGCCCCATGGCTGCGGAACGCCACGGAAGACATGCGTGTACTGATGCGCGCATACCGGCGTGAACGCGCGCTCGGCCGCCAGCATCCGGAGTGGTTCAACTGGGTCAAGTCCTATGTGGACTGGCTGATCCTGCAGCAACGGGAGGATGGATCGTTTCCGCGACGATGGAAACCCGGAAGCAGCGAAGTGGCAGAATCGACTGGGACGACGAGCTATTGTCCGGTGCCGCTGCTCGTCATCCTGTCCGAGGAAACGGGCGACCCGAAGTACAAAGACGCAGCGATCCGCGCCGCTGAGTGTGTTTGGGACAACTGGGGGAAGCGGGGACTGTTTGTTGGTGGTGCGAGTGATAATCCGAATGTCACTGACAAGGAGGCAGGGATGTTGAGCATAGAGGCCTACCTGAGTCTCTATGACTCAACAAAAGAACCCAAATGGCTGGAACGTGCGGAGGCGGCGGCCGACTATGCCGAAAGCTGGATCTGGATCTGGAATTTGCCGATGCCCATCGATGCGGACGACGCGCATCTTCACTGGAAAAAAGGCGTCTCGACCGTCGGAGTCCAGGGCATCACGGCGCGCGTTGCAGGGAGCGTGGATGAGTACTTGGACTGGGCTGTGCCGTCTTATGCAAAGCTGTACAAAGAGACGAAGGACCAGCACTACCTCGATGTCGCGCGCGTGCTTCTGCACGATACGAAATCGATGGTCGCTTTGCCGGGCCGACTGTATGACATGAAGGCCGCCGGATTTCAGCAGGAAGGTTGGCGCATGGGGCCGGGCGGGCCCGGACGCGGCGTCGGGGGGCACCGGTTCTGGCTACCCTGGATTTCGGCCAACCACTTGTACGGCATCACCGGGTTGCAGGAACTCGATTCGGTCCTGTATCGACAACTCGCCGAAGGGAAATAGAGTCCACAAGAAAACGAGACTTCTTCTTCACGGAGTTTTGAAGTTCCAGCGCGACTTGTCGCTCGAAGGGTCGAACCTGGCCAGCGTGGGCGTGCTGCCGCCCACCGCGGTCAGAGCCAGAGGTTCCTTGGAATTGGGCACAGCCTTGGGCATGATGCGGTATGTGCCATCAGTCAACTGGTCGATGCGCCACAGTTGTTCGGGACCGCCGGTAAATGCGGGAACCGCAACAACCTCGGCCTCAGCGGTCGCGGCCAGAGCGCGACCCGTTCCTGCGATCGTAATCTTGAAATAGGGTGATCCGGGATAGCCGCCGACGTTGGCAACGGGGGTGATCGTCCACTTCTGATGGGGCCGAAACATGTAGTCACCGATGCGAATATCGATGTTGCCGGTCGGCCAGTTCTTTGACACCTCGGCGAGCTCCTGCGATGGAATCGGTTTCACGGGTTCATCAGGTGGGCGCTGGAAGAAGGGTCTGCCGACCGCCATCCGCACGAAGTCCACAGCCAGTTCGAGTGCGTAGCCACTCCGTTCGGACTGGATCTCATATGTGCCCTCCGTGAAGTTGTCGCCGGCAACGGGCCATCCGTCTTTCCAGAGCAGCGGGCGAATGCCCAGGACGCTCCGGCCGCCCTGGTCCAGGTCGGCCTCGTAATGACAGGAGAATTTTTGAACGCCGTCTCCCAGATCCATCAAGCCAAAGTGCCCCGGCCCAACCAAGTGGCCGCTGGCACCCACCAGGAACTTGCCGCCACCCTTGAGCATGTCCATCCCCATGTTGTCAAGGTAGGGGCCTGTCACTTTCCTGGAGCGCCCCACGACGATATTGTATGTGGAGTTGGGGCCGTCGCAGCATGTGCCGTGAGTACCGAGCAGGTAGTACCAGCCATCGCGGTACATCATGGCAGTGGCTTCGCAATCGATGGCGATGTTCAGAGGCTGGTTAGAGGGCAAACGCATCCCAGTTTTCGGATCAAGCTCGACAAGCCGGATGAAGCCGAAGTATGTTCCGTAGGTGAGCCACAGTCTCCCATCGGTGGGATCGAGGAGGAACGCCGGATCGATTGCATCGCAGTCCTCAACGCCGTCAGAGGAGGCGACGAGGGTTTCGTCTTTGAATCCGAAGTCCGGGGATTCGGGGTCGAGTGTCTTTGTCCACATGACATAGACGTTGCTCGCATGCCCGCCAGACATGCCTCCCCCGCCCTTGGCATAGGCCATGTAGTAGCGATCCCCGATGTGGATGACATCCGGCGCAACTCCGCCGCCGGGACGTACAGCGCCGCTGTGCCATTCCCAACCGTCGTCGGAGATCAAGCCTCCGCTTCCGGTGCCGAATGTGTAGAACTTGCCATCGCACATCATGATTGTCGAGGGATCGTGGATGTATGGTTTGCCACCCTGAGCGAACACCAGGCCTGGCAACAAGAGAGAGAGCAGAGTCATGGCCGCTGCCGCCAATATTCGGGATTTCATTAACCCTCCGAAAACAAGACGATTGAGATCAAAAACTGTATGACGGCTTAGTTCCCAGCGTTTTCAAGTCTCAGGGTGAGATCCCTCACGGGTTCACCATTCTCATCGATGAAGCGGACACAAAAATCACTTAACCCCGGGCCGTTGATAACGGCGCCGCGAATGACGTTTCTGCCCTTGTGAAGTGTGAGGCGTTTGGAGACGCAGTCATCCATCACCATCCGCCGGTCACCTGAGAGGATGACGGCTTCTTTGCTGTTGAGCCACCACATGGATGCGGAATTGGAGCCGACGGCCATGCGAACGTTCTTCAACTCCCGCGGGCTGTTGACAACGGTAACCGCCCAGAACAGGACGCCGTACGTCCGCTTGTTCTCGCCGTAGGCGAAGCGAAAGAGCTTGACATTGAAATTGGTGGCGTCGAGTGCGTGCCAAGCGAGTTGCTCGCCGGAAACCGTCACCGTGTCTCCGTCGTGCGGAATCATGGTGAACTGGTCGGGGAAATACTCGGTCGTGAAGGCTTTCCGGATGTAGCTATCGGTAAATACGGTGTTCGTGCGGTTCGGCTTGTTCATCGGCTCGAGGAGCAACCAGCGCTGGAGGAAGCCATCGGCGTCCGGCGCCTTGGCGCCCGCTGTGGCCGGTGTGAAGTACGGCGCGATGCTGCGAGTAATATCGCCGGTCGTGGTGCCGCGACCAGCACTGCCGGTGGCGGCAGAAGAGGCCTGGAACGCCAAGACGGCCAGGACGCCGGATACCAGTGTCATGATGTAGCGGAACATGCGCATAGTATACTCCTCGCAGACTTTTCGATTCTGGCACGCGAAACGGGAGCGAATCTCCTTGCGAGACCATTCTACTCAATTGGTGCCGCAATCTCAAGTATCTTGATCGACCACATGTCGACGGTGGCTGGCGCTGGCCGACCCGATCGCGGGGTTGGGGGGGGCACCGTTCTGGCTGCCGTGGATTTCGGCAAACCATCTCTTCGGCATCACGGGCCTGGAAGAAAACGATCCGGCCCTGTATCAGCAGTTCGTCAAAGGAAATGATCCA
>NZ_JBAVEJ010000283.1:0-1719 GCF_049587675.1 Sulfuricaulis sp.
GACCGGAATCGCCCATTACTCGCGACGCCGGATCCGCGTGCGCGACTGGAAGAGCTGTATGCGCAGCGTGATCCGCTTTATCGTGAGGTAGCCGATCTTGTAATAGATACCGGCACCCAAAGCGTCCAGGTTCTGGCGGGACAGCTTCTTCAAAAGCTCGGGGAACAATGCAAACTATCCGCGTAGAACTGCGCGAGCGTGCATATCCGATTCACATCGGCAAGGGAATTCTCGACGAGGTTTCGCTCTATGCGCCGCACCTTCGGGACGGCCGGGCGGCGATCGTGTCCAATGCTGTGGTGGCGCCGCTCTACCTCAAGCGCCTGCAAGGGGCGCTTACGTCCGCTGGTGCGAACGCGATCAGCATTGTGGTCGAGGACGGAGAGCAAGCTAAGGACTGGCGCACACTCGACCGCGTGTTCGATGCGCTACTTGACGCCCGCTGCGACCGGCAAACGGTGATCGTGGCACTGGGCGGCGGGGTCATCGGGGACCTGGCGGGCTTTGCCGCGGCAGTCTATCAGCGAGGTATTGCCTTCATCCAAGTACCCACCACGCTGCTCGCGCAAGTGGATTCGTCGGTTGGAGGCAAGACCGCCATCAACCATCCGCGCGGCAAGAACATGATCGGCGCGTTTCACCAGCCGCGCGCGGTGATCTCGGACGTCGCGACGCTTGATACTCTTCCTGTACGCGAACTGCGCGCTGGCCTTGCGGAGGTGATCAAGCACGGCCTTGCACTGGACGTAAAATTCGCCGAATGGCTTGAAGCCAATGTCGAGCGCCTCCTCGCGCGCGATCCGGAGGCTTTGACCTACGCTGTGCAGCGGTCGTGTGAACTCAAGGCACAGGTAGTGGCGGCGGACGAACATGAGACGGACCAGCGCGCATTGCTCAATTTCGGCCACACGTTCGGTCACGCCATCGAGACAGGGCTTGGATACGGCACCTGGCTGCACGGCGAAGCCGTAGCTGCAGGCATGGTCATGGCGGCGGAACTCTCAGCGCGCAACGGCATGATCGATCAGATCGCGTTGGGCCGGATTCGCGACCTGGTCTCGCGCGCGGGCTTACCCGTGGCGGGCCCGGATATGTCCCCCGATCGCTATCTGGAACTGATGGCGATCGACAAGAAGGTCGCCCGGGGTCGCATTCGATTCGTCGTGCTTGAGGGTATTGGCCGAAGCCTCCTCCGCGCCGATCTCGACGAGAGGAAGGTGCGGGAGGCTATCTCCGCCGCCACAAGCGCGGCCGCTGCTGCACCGCACTAAGCTCGTCCTCGCAGCCAAGCCCTTGTAGCACCAAATCTAAGCAGGTATATTTCCAAGTTCGCCCATCGTTTTTGTGCAAGGCGGCAAAACGGGCGCAAGTCATTGGATTAAAGGGATTTAGTCGTGGACCAGCGATATTCGCCAGGCGCGCAAGGTTTGTACGACCCTCGACACGAGCACGATGCCTGTGGCGTCGGCTTCGTTGCGCACATCAAGGGGAAGAAGTCGCACGCGATCATCGATCAAGGGCTAACCGTCCTGCGCAACCTCACGCACCGCGGTGCGGTGGGCGCCGACCCAAAGGCGTCCGATGGCGCGGGCATCCTGATCCAGCTTCCGGACAAGCTATTTCGCGACGAGATGGGCAAGCAGGGAGTCAAGTTGCCCCCCTTGGGCCAGTACGGTGTAGGCATGGTATTCCTGCCGCGCGAGCCTGCGAGCCGTATTG
>NZ_JBAVEJ010000284.1:0-8204 GCF_049587675.1 Sulfuricaulis sp.
AATCGGACGTACCGATCATCGGCGGCTTTTCTGCGCCAGCCTTGACCGACAACCTGACGGCATACAAGAAGAAGGAGCGCCCCTGCCCGGAGACGAAATACCGGAGCGGAGCCAAGAAAGGACAAAAAACCGACATGTGCCAGGTGGCCAAAGACCTGAGCGAGGCGGACATCAAAGGGCTGGCGCAGCATTTTGCCGGGAAGAAATTTGTCCGCGCCCAGCAGAAGTTCGATGCGGCCCTGGCCAAGAAGGGCAAGGAAATCCACGAGCATAGTTGCGATAAGTGCCATTCCGAGGGTGGCAGTCTCGCCAGCGATGACGCAGGCATCATGGCCGGCCAGTGGATGCCCTACCTCAAGGAACAGTTCAAGGATTTCAAAGACGGCAAGCGCCCGATGGTCAAGAAAATGAAGCCAAAGATGGAAAAGATCGATGCAGCGGAAATCGATGCGCTGGTCAATTATTACGGGAGCTTCAAATAAATCGGGTGGCAATGTCTCCCGTGTGAATCGCAAACCTTCAGCGGAATCGATTCACACGGGATAACTGCATGTCGGCCAGAATGGTAACCAGGAGATCAGCATGAAGACGCAAAAAGTCACCGGATTTGCATTATTGGCAGGCGCTGGATTGCTCAGCCTTTCTCTGGCAACCGGTGCCTGGGCAGCTGACATAAACAAGTTGGTTGACGCCTGCACCAATTGTCACGAACGGGATGGCGCTAGCCACGATCCGAATATGCCGATCATTGGCGGCTATTCCGAACCGTACCTTATCAGCAGCCTGACGGCGTACAAGAAGAAAACTCGCACCTGCCCGGAGATTGAATATCTGCACGGCGACAAGAAGGTGAAACTGACCGACATGTGCCGGATCGCCAAAACCCTGAGCGAAGCAGACATCAAGAAATTGGCGCAGTATTATGCCAGCAAGAAATTCAGGCGTGCCAATCAGGACTTCGATCCGGAATTGGCCAAGAAGGGCCAGCTGATTCATGAACGTGACTGCGAGAAATGCCACTCCCAAGCCGGCAGTGTTGCCAGCGATGACTCAGGTATTCTGGCCGGGCAGTGGACACCTTACCTGAGGCACCAATTATTAGCGTTCTATACCGAGAAGCGTAAGTTGGCTGACAAGATGAAGCCGAAGTTTGACAAACTCGACAAAACGGAGATGGAAGCGGTTCTGAATTACTACGCGAGTTTCAAGTAGGCCGGGCGCAAAAAAATACTACTCGTGCAAATTTCAAACTTGCTAAATGGGCGGTGTCGCCTGTGTAATTTCAAACCTGCGTCGAGAACTAGAACGGCCCAAAGGGGATAACGCATGTCGGAACCGACGGGAGACAAACAACCCGAGAAACGCTGGTCCAAGTTATGGCGCCCGCCATTTAAGTGGTATCTGCTGTGGGTCCCAACGGGCGGCATACTGATGTTCGTGGCAGGCATCGTTTTCTGGGGCGGGTTCAATACGGTCCTGGAAGCGACCAACACGGAGGCTTTCTGTACCTCGTGTCACGAAATGCATGACTACGTCTACCAGGAATACCAGAAGACGATCCATTTCAAGAACCGCACGGGCGTTCGGGCGACGTGCCCGGACTGCCATGTTCCCAAGCCGTGGATCTACAAGATAATCCGCAAGATCCGGGCCTCGAACGAGGTATACCACAAAATAATGGGCACCATCGACACCCGGGAGAAATTCGAAGCCCATCGTCTGGAACTCGCTGAAACCGTGTGGGCAACCATGAAGTCAACGGATTCGCGTGAATGCCGCAATTGCCACGCGTTCATTTCTATGGATCTGGCGAAACAGGATCCAAGTGCCCAGAAGAAACATACCATCGAGTATATACGCGAGAGCGGGAAGACCTGTATCGACTGTCACAAGGGAATAGCGCACGAGCTGCCCGAGGGCTATGAATAACAATCAGGCTGATCTGACCTGAGTTCGAACGAGATCACCATCACCGGTGGAAGTTAAGCAGCGGCCTTATACGACCCGACTCACTGAATTATAGTCAGGCACTATTCCGGGCGTGTCCGGCATGATGAATGCCCGAAGCGCAATCCGCTGTCAGGCGCATGCAGATCAAGAATGGCCGGACAGGGCGCGCCGCGCGGCGCTGGATGTCTTGGTTTCTACGCCATTCGTTTCTTCGAGCCACTTCCGGTCGAGGATGCGGATATAGCCTTTTCCGCTGCCGATTATTTTCTTGCGGGCAAAGTCAGCCATGACGCGACTCACGGTCTCTTCCGTCAGGCCAAGCATCTCGGCGATTTCGCGCCGCGACAGCCGCAGCGGCAGCTCGCCGTTCGGGTCGCCACGCTGCGGAATCAACGACAGCAGGAAACTCGACACCTTCTCCGGCGCGGTCTTCAATCCGAGATCGCGAATCAGGGATTCGGCCTGGTCGAGCTCCTGGCTAAGCGTCTCGATCACGCGCAACGCGATGGCCGGGCTGGCTTCGAGGATCTTCCGCAGGTCGTCGTGACTGATCTTGCAGGCGACCACGTTGGTAAGCGCCTCGGCGGTGAACGGATAGCGCTGACCCTTGAAAGTCTCGATGCCCAGCAACTGACCCGCCACCGCGATCCGCAGGATCTGCTGCCGCCCGTCCGGCATTGAACTCGTGAGTTTGAGCTGTCCGGAACGCAGCGAGAAAAGGAAGTCCGCCGGATCGCCCTCGCGGAACAAGATCTCGCGCGGCTCGTACATCTCGCGAATCAGGCTCTCGCGAATCTGACAAATCTGATCCTTGGTGAGGCCGGGATATAAACGGTCTTCACACAGGACACAAGCATTAATCTCGCAGGCACAGGTAGCCATGTTTCTATTATCGAACCCCCATTAATGAAGCCCTACTTCGCTTCGCTGCGTTCGTCCTGTCAGCGTATTCGTTCGCGGTGCTGCAACCACTCTAAATTTTTTTGAGCCATTCAAACAAGATATTGACCCGCATCAATAACCACTATATCCGTTCATACGCTCTGACGATACTCATCCGTGTTTTACCCGGCTATTCATACAGCTACTCTGCCCTATCCGGCAAGACTCATGCCCTGACCCCGGATGTCAGACACGTAATGTGAGCCCGAGTGCGTTGATCCATATCATTCAGGCCCCGGCCGGCGAATGCTAGGGTCGTGAGGGTGAGCCGATGGAGGGGAATGGAATGAGCGGCACGCTCACTTATCGCCGCCTGCGGCCGGATGCCCCGGTGGGACTGCTGGCCAGGGCCTGTCTCGAACTGCATCCGCAGCGCGTTGCGTGCGCGCGCTGCGCGGAGGCGTGCCCGGCCCAGGTGTTATCGCTTACCCACGAGGGTTTGCAACTCGACGACGGCTGCCTGGGTTGCGGCCAATGCATGGCGGTCTGCCCCACCGGTGCGGTTGCCGTGCACGGCTTCTCCCTCACGCTTACGCCAGAGTCAACGCAGGAAGCGCTGGAACTGGACTGTTGGAAAGTTCCCAGTAATCTTTCGCCGTCGGCCGCCGTGCGCGTACCCTGCCTCGGAGGCTTGAGCGTGAGCCACCTGCTCGCTCTGCGTTACGTGGCAGGAAGCCGCCGGCTCGCGCTGCTCGATCGTGGCTGGTGCAGCCAATGCTCGGCCGGGCGCCATAACTGTCACCCCGCGCAGACGGCGCTCTCGGCGACATACGACTGGCTCGAGGAAATCGGCGCCCCGGAATCGCATTGGCCAGTTCTCGACATACAGCCGTTGGCGGTTTCGTTTCAGCGTCACGCCATCTCGGACGATGCCAATACCTTTCCGTTCAAACGACGCGACTTACTGAGCCGGCTCGCGTGCGAAGTCGCCGCCACCGTCAGTGAAGTGGCCGCTTTCCGAATCGAGGAAAATATCGAGGACAGACTGGCGCGACCGGAGCAAGGACAGATACCGCTGCGGGCGATTGAACGCGAACATCAGCTTCTGCTTCTCGAAAAGCTTGCCGCGCGTTATGGGGGATCCTTGCCCGCGCGATTTTTTCCGGTGGTGGAAATCGGTCCGGACTGCCAGGATCATCGGCTGTGCGTGAATCTCTGCCCCACCGGCTCCCTCGATTCTTACCAGGATATCGACGGCAGCGGCGTGAGGTTCGATGCGGTGCTCTGTATCGCCTGCGGTCAGTGTCAGGCGATGTGCCCGGAGGGGGCGGTCCGCGTACAGCCACAATCCAGGCATGCCTCTCCACCGGGAAAACCCGTTACGCTCACTCGTCACACGCGGCGAACTGCGTGAAAGACGGCTAGACATTCTCAGCTAACGGGCGCGAGACGCGTTGTGCGACCTGCCGCAAATCCCGGGACTTTGCCCGCGCCGGTTTCGACAGCTTGTTCCGCGATACCACCGATCGAAACGGACGAAACAAACATTAAGGGAGCCTCTGATTTAGTCCGTTCGTGGTGAGCCCGTCGAACCACGAACGGAAAAATCGCCGGCGACTTACGGCATTTCCCGTTCACCCTTCGACAAGCTCAGGTCGAACGGGAAACTTAATCAGAGGTTTCCAAATACATCGAATGCCTGCGGCTACTCCCGGCCCTCGGCGGCCTGATGTTCCTGGGGCGTGTTGATATTCACGAACGCGTCCGCCGCATCGGAAAAATCCGCCAGCGCCGCATTTTGTCGTCGCATCCATTCGCCAGCTTCGCGACCGCCACCGACAAGATAATCCTGTAATGACTGGGCCAGCGTGCGATGCACCAGCGCAAACACCGGCTGCATCCGCGCGCCGCAGGTGGCAACGGCTATTTGCGCCGGTTCGCGCACCAGGGCGGCAATCAGACGTTCAGCCAGATCGGAAGGCGGCGCCGGCGTATCGCAGGGCGCGCACAATACGAATGGCGTGTCGGCCGTGCGCAGCGCGCTCAGGATTCCGGCGAGCGGTCCATGATAGTCGCCGATCGCATCGGCGATGACGGGAACGCCGTAAGCCGCGTACGTTTCCCGGTTGCGGTTGGCGCTGATGACGAGACGGCCGACCTGCGGCCGCAGTATCGAGATGACATGCTCAATGAGCGGCCGGCCGCGCAATGAGACCAGCCCCTTGTCGACGCCACCCAGGCGGCTTCCGCGGCCGCCGGCGAGGATCACGCCGGTGATGTCGGAAACAGGGATGCCCGTTGAGGATCTCCCGGCCATGCGTCAGCGGGTCATGAAAAATCCGTGTTCAGCGGAACCGTCATGACCGTTTCTCCGGGCTTGAAACCGGCGCTGTCCGCCTCGACACGAATGAAGCCGTTGGTTTCGCGCAGCGGTCCGAGCATGTGCGAACCCTGGCCGCGCAGCGCCGTGACCATGAGCTTGCCGTTTTCGTTGACCAGATGCGCGCGCACAAACTCGGTGCGTCCGGGATGGCGGCGGAACTCGTTCGTTGCCGTGGCGGTGAGCTGGGGCAGGCGCGCCGTGCCGTGATGCCAGGCGATGAGCGCCGGCTCTACGAACAGCTTGAACGTCACGAGGCTCGACACCGGATTGCCGGGCAGCGCGAAGAAATGCGTGCGCGTTCCCACGCGCCCGAAGGCGATCGGCTTGCCCGGCTTGATTTTCACTTTCCAGAATTTGATCTGGCCGATCTCGGCGAATACCTGCTTGACCAGGTCGTGGTCGCCCACCGAAGCGCCGCCGCTGGTGATAATGAAGTCGAAATCCGCGGACGATTTCAGCAGCGCGCGCAACGCCGCCGGCTCGTCACGCACCGTGCCGCCGTCCACGGCGTCCATGCCCAGCTCGCGTAACAACAATATTGTCGCCAGTCGGTTGGATTCGTATATCTGTCCCGGCCGCAGCGGTGCGCCGGGCGCCACCAGTTCATCGCCCGTGGCGACCACTAGCACACGCGCCGAAACGTAAACCGGGATTTGCGCCACGCCGGCGGCGGACAACAACGCCAGATCGTAAGCCGAAAGTCTGCGCCCGGGCTGATACAACACGTCGCCTTGGTGAAAATCCTCACTACGGCGGCGCAGGTGGCTGCCCGGTTGAACGGTTTTGGGAAATACCACCGTATCGCCTTCGAGCTTGATGTCTTCCTGGATTACGACGGTATCAGCGCCCTCGGGCAGTGGTGCACCGGTGAAGATGCGCATCGTCGTGCCGGCGGCCAGTCGCCCCGGGGCATCGCCGCAGCGGCACTCACCGCGCCGCGGCAGTACAAATCCGGCGGCCGTCAGATCGGCCGCGCGCAACGCGTACCCGTCCATGGCGGAATTATCGAAGGCGGGGTTGTCGACCTGCGCGCGCAGTTCGCGCGCGACGAAGCGGCCATGGGCCTGTGCGAGCGATGTCATTTCCGTCGCCGCGGCCGGCGTGACTTCGGCGAGAATCGCGGCGCGGGCTTCTTCGAGGGTCAGCATAAAGGAACCCCTACTCCGCTTCGCTCCGTTCGTCTTGTCATCATGTGGGAAGCCCTACTCCGCTTCGCTCCGTTCGTCCTGTCATAAGATGAAACGGTAACGTATTTCGCAACCCAAGCCTAGACAACGAGCTCGGGACGCCCATGTTGCAATAAATCTAGGGATACTGTCGCAGCGGTGCCAGCGACACCAGGGCGCGCGCCTCCTCGGCGCTTTGCACCCCGATGGCCACCAGCACGCCGTCTACCACCAGCGCCGGGATGGTCTGAAGTTGCAGGCGCTCTGCCAGCTGCCGGCCTTCGAGTCGGTCCAGATTCACCACGGAGAAATCCAGCTCAAGCTCGGCCGCCACCCCGCGCCAGACTTTCTCGGCCTGATCGCAGGGGTCACATGCGTCGGAAACCAGCAACTGGACTTTCATTCCTCGGGCTATCCCGTTTTATGGCTGTCCGCCGACGTGCGGGGCGACAGCGCGTGAATAGGATTTGCGCGTCACTTTGAATCGGGTCGCCACCCGCGGCATTGACCTTGGTCAACCGGCCCTTTCTGAGGTTATGATTGCGCCATGAACCGATCCCCGGAGGCCAACCGCGAATTACGCCGCGCTTACCTGTTCGCCGACATGGCGGAGCAGCATCTGGCGACCCTGATTCAGGGCATACATGATATCCATCTCAACACGGGTGATACGCTGTTCCGACACAGCCAACCCGCCGAACGATTTTTCTTCCTGCGCGACGGCATGGTGAAGCTGTTTCGTCTCTCGCCCGAAGGTGACGAGAAGATCATCGAGATCGTGCAACCGGGCCAGACCTTCGCCGAGGCGGTAATGTTCATGGGCACCCAGGGGCGCTACCCGGTTAACGCCGAGGCGGTGAGCGAATCGCGCCTCTACGCCATCGATCAGAAGGCCTTTCTCAATTTATTGCGCGAATCGCACGAGGCCAGCTTCGGGCTGCTCGCATCCTTGAGCCGGCGGCTGCATATGCTGGTGAACCAGATCGAAAGTCTTACGCTGCAAAATGCCACCTATCGTCTCGTGGCGTATCTGCTCGAGCAGATTCCGCGCGACGTCAAGACATCGCCCGAGGTGCAGCTCACCACCCCCAAGGGCGTGATCGCCTCGCGTCTCGCGATCCAGCCCGAGACGCTGTCACGAATCCTCGCTAAACTGCGTTCGCGCGAACTGATCGAGGTGCATGGCAACCACATCACCGTGCGCAACGTGCATGCGCTGCGCGATCTCGTACATCTGCCGCCGCAGGATTGATAGCGGCATCCAAGGAAGAAACCATGAGTAAAAAAGCCAAAGGTCCGTTCGTCGTTCTGAACGTCGCGGTGCTCACGGTTTCGGACACGCGCACGCGCGAAAACGACACCTCCGGCGATGTCATTCAGGAGCGGCTCGAAACCGCGGGACACAAGGTCGTGAGTCGCGTCATTCTCAAGGACGATGTCGAAATTCTGCGCGGGCAATTGCGTGCCTGGGTCGCCGACAAAAACGTGGACGCCATCATCTCGACCGGCGGCACGGGGCTGACGAAACGCGATGTCACTCCCGAAGCGTTCGAACCGCTATTCACCAAAGCCATTCCCGGTTTCGGCGAATTGTTCCGCTGGCTTTCTTATGAAGAGATCGGCACTTCCACCATCGAATCGCGCGCGCTGGCCGGCGTGGCCGGCGACACGCTGGTTTTTTGTCTCCCGGGCTCGACCGGCGCCTGCCGTACCGGGATGGACAAAATCATTCTGCCGCAATTGAATTCAACCACCGGGCCCTGCAATCTTACCGAAATGCTGCCTCGCATCCGTCACGATCCCGCTCCCAAATTAGAATGACA
>NZ_JBAVEJ010000285.1:0-4472 GCF_049587675.1 Sulfuricaulis sp.
CTCATCAGTCGCGCCATAGGGCGTGCCGCCCGAACGGCGTTACTGCTCACGCCGGCAGAAACCAAAACGATCAAGATTACCTACACATTAAATGATCTGCCTTTGCAGACCTACACGATTGACGATACTGCTTTGCTGCGACGTTATATCGCTGGCGAAGTATCCTGGGATGTGGCGCGCGATCATGTCACCGTTGAATATACCGGACCAACGCCTCGTGAAATGCAGAAAGGCCTGGATGTACTGCCGCGCCGGGACGAAGAAGAAAGACCGGCCACGCAGAGCGCAAGCGAAGAGGGCGGCAACGTTCTGGAAATCCGCCGGCAAGACAGCTCGTTGTCGAAATTTACCGTCGCGCCGTTTAATTTGCGGGTTTATTTCGTGGACCCCAGTGGAGCCGCGAGTTACGACACATTCGCCTTGTTTGGTTACACCCAGCATTTGGGTGACGGGTTGTTTTTCGAAGGCGCCGCTCGCCTGAAACTGCTCGAAAATGTCAGCGATATCACCCAACCGTCGCCAAGCGTCCTTCCGCATGTCCGCACGGACATTAACCTATATCGGCAGGAGGGCGATGCGGCAAAGCTGAACTCGCTGCTGTTGAACAAATACTTCAAGCCCGGGCAATTCGTGTATGGGCGGGTTTCGGCCGGCTACTACGAGGAAATGTTTGCCGGAACCGGTGGGCAGATTTTGTATCTGTCGGAACAACGCCATTGGGCGTTCGATCTTTCCATGGACTGGCTCAAGCAGCGCGACCCGGAAAAAAGTGTCGGCTTTCGGGATTACAGCGTGGTGACTACCGTGGGATCGATCCACTACCGGTTTCCCAAATACGGCATCACCACCACAGCGCGTGTCGGCCGTTTCCTGGCGAAAGACGAAGGCGTGCGTTTTGAGATCAAGCGGCGGTTCCGGTCCGGTATCGAGACAGGCATCTGGTTCACGCACACGAACGAAAATGACATGACCCGGCCGAATCGCGAGGGCGACAATTTCCGCGATAAGGGGTTATTCATCTCGGTTCCGTTGAGCTCGATGCTGACGAAGGATACCCAACAGCGTTCCAATCTCGCGATCGCTGAGGCCACCCGGGACGTGGGCCAGATGGTCGAATCCCCGGGCGATCTGTACCGTATGGTGGAGCGTCCTCTCATGCTGGATAACGGCGAGTACAACCCCCTGACCGATTTTGCAAAATAGCGCCAGGGACGCGGTTTGGGTCTGATAGGGTCGGGTGCGGATGGTCAATCGGTAGCAATATGCCTTTTTTTGCACTCCTAAAGTGCGCTGGCGTGTGGCTTGTCATGCCTTGCAACCGACCGGTAATATGCCTGCAGCAGTCGCCGTATCGGTACAGAGGTTAGAATCAAAAAGTTATATGAGGGTGGTATGAAAATTCCGTTGTATCGCTGGGGCCTGTTTCTCCTGTCCTTCCTGATTTCGCTTGCCCCGGCGTCCTACTCTGCCGCGCCGGCGCCCACCCAGGAACAGTGGCAACAGTTTCAGCAAATGTCACCGGCCGAGCGCGAAACACTACTGCGTTCCTTGAAACGCGAAGCGCAAACGCGTTCCTCCAAGGGCAATGGAGTCGCCCCGACAGGCAAGGCCGCGCCCGGCGTTTCCGAGGCGCCTGGACCACAAGCAGATGAATCCACGGCGATCACGGTGGTCGAGCCAGGCGCTCTGCAACCGCCCCGACTCAAGGCCGGTGACACTGTTCTTATCCGATTTTCGCGCGACCTGCTCGCACCTTTGGACACGTCCACACCGGAAAATGTATCTCCAAAGATTTATATCCCGGAGCAAAAACTGTTCGTGCTCGATCAGTTTGGGGCGATTACGCTGGAGAAGACCGGCCGGATCATCCTCAAGGGCCTGAACGAACTCGAGGCGGCAGAGCGCATCGGGGCAGAGCCAACATTCAAAGGGTGGCAGGTGACGGTGAAGCTGCTGCCGGTGGAAGAGCCGCTGAAACCGTTCGGTTATGATTTGTTCACGGGCAACGCCAAAACATTCGCGCCGGGAACGGATATCCCGATTCCAGCGGACTATATCGTCGGGCCCAGCGACACCGTGCTGGTACAGCTGTTCGGCAAGGAGAACGCACAGCACGAGCTGGTCATCACTCGCGACGGAGATATCCTTTTCCCCGGCATCGGGCCCATCCAGGTCGCCGGCCTTACGTTCGCGCAGATGGAACGGCAAATTCAAAACCACGTCCAGAAGCAATTCATCGGAATGAAGGCCTCGGTGACGCTGGGCCAGTTGCGGTCGATTCGAGTATTCGTGCTGGGTGATGCGGAACGGCCCGGTTCCTATATCGTGAGCGGCCTGTCCACCTTGACGAATGCACTGCTGACCAGCGGCGGAGTCAAGCGCATCGGGAGTCTGCGCGACATTCAACTCAAGCGCAAAGGCAAGATCGTCTCTCGTATGGATCTGTACGATCTGTTATTGCGGGGCGATAACAGAGCGGATGCACGTCTGCAATCCGGCGACGTTATTTTCATTCCGCCCATCGGTAAAACGGCCGGTATCGCTGGTCGTGTGCGTCGTCCCGCGATTTACGAGTTGAAAGACGAAAAAACCGTCAACAATTTGATTACCATGGCGGGCGGTCTTGCGCCCGATGCCTATCCGCAAGGAGCGAAGATCGAGCGCATCATGGAGAACCACGAGCGTTCCCTGCTCGGTGTGGATCTGACTCGTGAAGACGTGAAAAATACCGAGCTGCGCGATGGCGACGTCGTCAAGATCTATTCGGTGCTCGATCAATTAAGAGGTGTCGTCAAATTAGCGGGTCAAGTTCAGCGGCCGGGCGAGTATCAGTGGAAACCGGAGATGCGCCTGACCCAGCTTATTCCATCGGTGTCCGATCTTATGCCGCAGGCGGACGCCCGCTACCTGCTCATCAAACGCGAGGACGCGCTGGATCATTCCATCACCTTTCTCGATACGGACCTGATCGCGGCGCTGGAAAAACCGGAAAGCGAGACCAATGTCCTGTTGCAGCCACGCGACGAGGTTCATGCCTTTGACGTGCGCGCCGATCGCGAAACCTTGATCAGGCCTTTGCTCGAGCAGGCCAGAGCGCGCTCCGCGCCGGACAAGCCGGTAAGCGAGGTCGTGATCGAAGGCGTGGTGCATCATCCCGGCCGGTATCCATTGTCTTCTGATATGAAGATCAGCAATCTGCTGCGGGCCGCCGGCGGACTCACCGACCGCGCCTACACATTGGAGGCCGAGCTGACGCGGTTTTCCGTCGTTGACGGCAAGGAACGGGAGCAATCACGGCAGGTCGTGGATATCGCGGCCGTGCTGAAAAACGAGCAGCAGAAGGACATAACCCTGAAGCCGCACGACCAGCTCGTCATCCGGCGCATCCCGAAGTGGGGTGATGAGGGTGTGATCGAGATCGCTGGTGAGGTCAAATTTCCCGGAAGATACCCCATCGCGCGCGATGAAAAGCTGAGCGATGTGATCAAACGCGCCGGCGGACTCACGGAACAGGCCTTTCCCGAAGGAGCGATATTCCTTCGCGAATTAGTACGCGTGCGCGAGCAGGAACATCTGGACCGGCTTGCCGCACAATTGGAGCGTGACCTGGCGATTCTCAGCGTGCAGGAGCCAGATATCGGTGTCAAAAAGGAAGCGGCTGTCGTGGAAGGCCAGGCGCTGCTTAGACAATTGCGCACGGTGAAGGCAGTCGGCCGGACGGTGATCAATCTGGACACTTTACTGCAAGGCCGCGAAAGTGACGATGTCACACTACAGACAGGGGACAGGCTCTATATTCCGCAGCGGCCACAGGAAGTGACCGTCCTTGGCGAGGTGTACTATCCTACCTCCCACCTCTACGACAGCAAACTCACTGTCAGTGACTATTTGAAGCGCAGTGGCGGTGTATCTGAGAAAGGCAACAAGAGTGCCATGTATGTGGTGCGGGCCGACGGATCGGTAAGCCCCCCAACCGGCTGGTTTGGCCACGAAGCCGAATTGGGCCCTGGGGATACCATTGTCGTGCCGTTAAAGGTTGATAGAGTCAGCGGCCTCAAGCTCTTCGGTGATGTCAGCACGATTCTGTTCCAGTTGGCGGTTACCGTTGCCGCGTTGGATGCAATCGGTGTGTTTTAACGCTTACTTACGAGCCGGCGCATTGCGCACGCATGATGATAGTCGCAGTCTAAGCGCACCCGCTGCCATTAAGCAGCACACAGATTACATCCATAACCAGCGAAACGATTAAATCTCGATGGCCAAAGAACAGCCGCCCACGCAAACACCGCCACCGCCGTATCCCGGCTATCCAGCTCCCTTCGTGGTCTACCCCCCGGAAGAGCCGATCAATTGGAGCGAATACTGGCGAGTGCTCGTCAAGAACCGCAAGCTCATCGGCATTATCACCGTCGCTAGCACTCTCATTGCGCTGCTCATTGCCTTTCTGCTGCCGCCGGTCTACAGGGCAGAAG
>NZ_JBAVEJ010000286.1:0-5732 GCF_049587675.1 Sulfuricaulis sp.
ATGGTCGCCTTGTCGGACTCGAGCGTGATGAGCGGGTCTTCCGGCTTGATGGTATCGCCGGGTTTGACCATGACCTCGATGACGGAGACTTCCGCGAAGTCGCCGATGTCGGGGATTTTGACTTCCAGTGTTTTGGGCATCTGTTGTTCTTGTCGTTGACGACTCACGCCATCAGACGGACAGCGGGTTCGGTTTCCCGGGATCGATTCCGTATTTCCTGATCGCGTCGGCCACCTTCTGGCGATCGATCGCGCCGTCCTCGGCCAGCGCGGCGAGGCTTGCGAGCGTCACCCAGTGGCGGTCGACTTCGAAGAAATAGCGCAGCTTCTCGCGCGTATCCGAACGCCCGAATCCGTCGGTGCCGAGCACCGTGTAGCGACGCGGCACGAACGGCCGGATCTGCTCGGCGAACGCGCGCACGTAGTCGGTCGAGGCGATCACCGGGCCCCCGGTGTCCTTGAGGCACTCGCCCACGTGACACGTACGCGGCGGCTTGGTCGGATGCAGCAGGTTCCAGCGCGTGCACTCGTTGCCGTCGCGCGCGAGCAGGGTGAAGCTCGGGCAGCTCCAGATATCGGCTTCCACGCCCCAGTCGTTCTTGAGCAGATCGGCGGCGGCGATGACCTCGCGCAGGATCGTTCCCGACCCCAGCAGCTGCACGCGCGGTCCGTCGCCGGCGCCACCCTGACGGAAGCGGTACATGCCCTTGAGTATGCCCGCCTCGCTGCCTTCGGGCATCGCCGGATGTTCGTAGTTCTCGTTCATCACGGAGATGTAGTAGTAAATATCCTCCTGCTCCTGGTACATCCGGCGCAGGCCGTCCTGCATGATGACGGCGAGTTCGTAAGCGAACGTCGGATCGTAGGACATGCAGTTCGGGATCTGGGCCGTCGCAATATGCGAATGCCCGTCCTCGTGTTGCAGGCCCTCGCCGTTCAGGGTGGTGCGGCCCGAGGTACCGCCGAGCAGAAAGCCGCGCGAGCGGCAGTCGCCGGCGGCCCACCAGAGATCCCCGGTGCGCTGGATACCGAACATCGAGTAGAAGATGAAAAACGGGATCATCTGCGCGCCGTGGGTTGAATACGCGGTCGCCGCCGCGATCCATGAGCACACGGCACCGGCCTCGTTGATGCCTTCCTGCAGGATCTGGCCGCTCGCGTCCTCCTTGTAGAACATGAGCTGATCCCTGTCCTGCGGCGTGTACAGCTGGCCCTGCTGCGACCAGATGCCGAGGCTGCGGAACAACCCTTCCATACCAAAGGTGCGCGCCTCGTCGGCGACGATGGGCACGATGTGCTTGCCGAGGTGCTTGTCCTTGAGCAACACCCCGAGCAGGCGCACGAAGGCCATGGTCGTGGAAAACTCCCTGCCCTCGCCGGAGGCCTTGAGCAGAGTCTCGAACGTCGACAACGGCGGCACCTCGAGCGGCACCGCTTTGCGGCGGCGCGCGGGTATATCGCCGCCGAGCGCGTCGCGCCGCTCGCGCATGTACTTGTACACCGGCGAGTCTTTGGCCGGCTTGATGTATTCCAGCTTATCGAGCTGCTCGTCCGTCAGCGGCAGCTTGAAACGGTCGCGGAATGCCTGCAGCGAGGTCGTGCCCATCTTTTTCTGCTGGTGCGTGATGTTCTGCGCCTCACCGGCCTCGCCCATGCCGTAGCCCTTGATGGTTTTGGCGAGGATCACCGTCGGCTGGCCCTTGTGATGGATCGCGGTGTGGTAGGCCGCGTACACCTTGTGCGGGTCATGGCCGCCGCGATTGAGCCGCCAGATATCGTCGTCCGACCAGCTGGCCACCAGCTCCTTCAGCTCCGGGTACTTGCCGAAGAAGTGCTCGCGCACGTACGCGCCGTCGCGCGACTTGAAAGTCTGGTAATCGCCGTCAACGCACTCCTCCATGCGCTTGCGCAGCAGCCCCATGCGGTCGCGCGCCAGCAGCGGATCCCAGTAGCTGCCCCAGATGATCTTGATCACGTTCCAGCCGTGGCCGCGGAAGCCGGCCTCGAGTTCCTGGATGATCTTGCTGTTGCCCCGGACCGGCCCGTCGAGCCGCTGCAGGTTGCAGTTCACCACGAAGATCAGGTTGTCCAGATTCTCGCGCCCGGCCATGCCGATGGCGCCGAGCGACTCGGGCTCGTCCATCTCGCCGTCACCGAGAAAACACCACACCTTGCGCTCTTCGGTGTTGACGATGCCGCGCGCGTGCAGGTATTTCATGAGGCGCGCCTGGTAGATCGCCTGGATCGGCCCGAGGCCCATGGACACCGTCGGGAACTGCCAGAAATCGGGCATGAGCCAGGGATGCGGATAGGAGGAAAGACCATTGCCGTCGACCTCGCGACGGAAATGGTCCATCTGCCCGGCGGTCAGCTGCCCGAGCATGAAGGCGCGCGCGTAGAAACCCGGCGCCGAGTGTCCCTGCATATAGATCAGGTCTCCGCCGTGCTTTTCGGACGGGGCGCGCCAAAAGTGATTGAAGCCGACGTCGTAAAGCGTCGCTGCCGAGGCGTAGCTCGCGATATGTCCCCCGAGACTGGAATCGCCCTTGTTGGCCTTGAGCACCATGGCGAGGGCGTTCCAGCGCACGTACGAGCGGATGCGGTCCTCGAGCGCGTGGTTGCCGGGCGAACGAACTTCCTGGTCGGGGGGAATCGTGTTGACGTAGGCGGTGTTGGCCGCATACGGCACGTTGATGCCCGCGGCGCGCGCGAGCTCGATCTGCTTCTCTATCAGGTAATGCGCGCGCTCCGGGCCTTCCTGCTGGATGATGGCCGACAGTGCATCGAGCCATTCCTGGGTCTCCTGGGCGTCGACGTCGGTTTTCGGAGGTATCGGGGTCACAGCGGCCATGGTCTCGCACTCCTCAGATTATTGCGACGGCATGAAACTATTTGAGCCATTCGGGCATAATCGACACTCGGTATCACATCCATATAAATCATGCCGCCGCAATAATCAGAAATCTTAATGAATTTTGTTATTAACCCGGCACGCCTATCTATCGGAACGCTGTACTGTTAGATCAGACATGCCCTTCGTTTAATAACAATCGTGCCGGGTTAATAACTCTGCCTCCCGCGGGAAATCCGGATCGTGCAACTCTCGGCCCGGGAACGATGTCCGGCGGTGTTCTTACGGCCGGGTTGGCGGCAGCGGGTAAAACAGGACTTCCGTTTGTGCCATGCGTCATTCGTAGTCGGCCGGTCTCATGAATCTCCTCAGGCAGCGGGTGGCCGATACGGGAAAATCGTACCGCCTGTAAGCCGGCGTCAACCAACTCCACCGGCACAACCGTATCATCTCCGTTTTGCGCGCGGTATGATCGTTTTTTTGCTCAAACAGGTCAAGACAAACAGAGTTTTAGGCCCAATTTCGATTCCAATTCGATAAAAATTTTGACGCGAGGCGCGCATGTATTCTGAAATTCCGAAGATCAGGCAAGAAGCCAACCGTTTGGCTCAAAAAACGCTGGATATCCACGCAAATGCCATATTACTGGTTCCGGCCAAGGATGCCGATCTGAATTCACTGCCGTATGGGAAAGAGATTGCTCAGCGACTCTTGCGCGCCAGCCATAAACTCGACAGCGGCAAACCCTTTGCCACCGAGATACCTAATAAAACCGGCACACGCGTCAGTATTGGCGGTGTCGATCCGGATAGCTCAGTCTTTGAGCTGCTGACGCTGGCGCGCGGCATGGTGGCGGCACATAAGTCCCACAAGCCTGGACAACTGCTGGTCGCCTGCCTCGGACTTAAGCCGAAGGAGGCGGAGCGCGCTTGCGAAGCGGTAATGGCCGCCATTCTGGCAGCCCATTTTTCCCTGCCGGATTACAAAAGCAAACCGGCAAAACCGGCCAAGCTGCGTGATATACATATATATGGTCACGTGGCGTCAAACGGTTACATCCGCACCATCGCCGAGGCACGCGGCAACAACCTCGCGCGTTATCTCACCGCCCTGCCGCCGAATGAGCTCACGCCGGGAAACTACCGCCGGCGCATCGAGAAGCTGGCGCGCGAATACGGCTGGAAGACAGAATTTCTTGATATCAAGAAACTCAAGGCGCGTGGCGCCGGGGCCTTCCTCGCCGTGGCTCAGGGCAGCCCGGAGCCGGACGCCGGCATCCTGCACCTGCGCTACACACCGAAAAAGAAATCCACGAAACCAGCCCTTGCGCTGGTCGGCAAAGGCATCTGCTTCGACACCGGCGGCACCAACCTCAAACCGGCGCGTCACATGCACGGCATGCACGAGGACATGGAAGGCAGCGCCGTGGCGCTCGGCACTCTGTTGGCGCTGACAGAACTGAAAGCGGATTTTTCTGTGGACTGCTGGCTGGCATTGGCGCAGAACCACATCGGCCCTAAAGCCTATAAACAAAATGACGTGGTCAAAGCCGCCAACGGCAAAACGATTGAGATTATCCACACCGACGCCGAAGGCCGCATGGTTCTGGCCGATACGCTTTATTTCGCGTCGCAACAAAAACCGAAACTCATCGTCGATTACGCGACCCTCACCGGCGCCTGCGTCGGCGCGCTCAGCACGCGCATGAGCGGCACGCTGACCAACCGCGAAAAACTGGTTCCGGTTTTAATTGACGCCGGCAACGCCTCCGGCGAACGCGTATGGCCGTTCCCACTGCCCAAGGATTACGAAGACGCGCTCAAGAGCGACATCGCCGACATCAAGCAGTGCACGCTCGACAGCGACGCCGACCACATCCTCGCCGCAACGTTTCTGAAAAAGTTTTTAGTCAATGACCCGGATTGGGTGCACGTGGATTTGTCGGCGGGGAATCACAAGGGCGGGCTTGCTCATATTCCGACGGATATTACGGGGTTTGGGGTGAGGTTTACGTTGAATTTATTGATGGATCAGAAAATCCTGCGATAGCCTTTCTCTTATATGTAGGGTGCGCCATGCGCACCGATCGACATTCCTTTCTTCCCTCGTGGGAGAAATCAGGGGTGGGAGATATTATTCTTTTAAAGAACAATTCCGCTATGCGCGACGACGTTTCTGCATGTATTCCCGCAAAGCCTCATTCATTTTCGACTGGTATTTTCCGCTGCGAGTTCTGAACCAGGTCAGAACATCAGCGTCCACCCGAATGCTGATGGCTTGCTTCACCGGACGATAAAACTTACCGCGAACACCCTTGCTCCAGTCGAGAATTTCTGGGATATCGTCTAAATTGATATCCTGATCCTTCATCTTTTTAAGAGCCTGTATCTGACTCTTTCGTCTGGAATCAGTCTTGACCTTCTTCATAGAATCTTTGCTCATGTTTCGTCGCCTTTCTTGCTGAAATGACCCGTATGACTTCTTCGTCTCCACGGCCACTGAACGTATGTGCCACGATCAGAATGACGCCTTCCGCCATGCCTATGGTATGCCAGCGTTCCTCGCCGCCCTCAATCCTGTCGTGCCGGCTCAGCGCCAGCAGATCGTTAAAGACTTCCTGAGCCAACTCAAAGCTAACACCGTGTTTTTTCTGATTGACGCGGTTCTTGTTATCGCTCCATTCGATGCGCATCGGCCGCCCCGGCAACTGTACATCTTAAATTGTATATACAATTATGCCATACGTCAAAGAATCATGAAGTGTGCGCTGCGCACGAGTTGAAAAGCTACTTGCGGGTGGCTCCGCCCCTGCACCCTGGGTGGCTTTCTTTTGTTCGGCCAAAAGAAAGCCACGAAAGAAAAGGCCGCCCGGAGCGCGCGAC
>NZ_JBAVEJ010000287.1:0-2147 GCF_049587675.1 Sulfuricaulis sp.
GGCTACGAGCGCATCGGGGATGCAGTGGTGCTGACTGCACGCAACGGCATCGAGCGGATCCGGATCGACGTGCGCCGGCTGCTCGACACCACGACGCTCGACGTGCGCACGGCAGTACAACAAGCGCTCGACGCCCAACCGGACCAGCCGCCCGACCGGCGTTACGGGCAGTTCGCGTATACGCGTTTCTACGACACCCGCGGCGGCGCGCTCGGCGTGCGCGTCAAACCGATCGACACCGATGCCGCCGCTCTTACGCGCATCATCGCCGCCGGCACGCAGCGGTTTCCGGGCGCCGAGGTGTGGCAGCAGAACGTCGATATCGCCGGGCACCCGTACATTCATATCGTGGTGCCGGTGATCGACCGGCACGGGGCGCTGGCCGCTTATGCCGAGGGGCTGTTCCGGGTGTCGGATGAAGCCGTGGCGCAGGTACGGCACACGGCACTGCAGACTGCACTGTATGTCAGTCTGATCGTACTCGCGACCGCACTGTTGCTGTACCCAGTGATCCTCACGCTCATGCGTCGGGTGGCGCGCTATTCGGAGAGCCTGCTGGCCTCGAACCTGGAGACGCTTGAGGTGCTGGGCAGTGCCATTGCCAAGCGCGACAGCGACACCGATGCCCACAACTACCGCGTCACGCTCTACTCGCTGCGGCTCGCCGAGGCCGCCGGGCTTGATGACAATCGAGTGCGCGGGCTGATCAAGGGCGCGTTTCTGCACGACGTTGGCAAGATCGGCATACGCGACCATATCCTGCACAAGCCGGCGCGGCTGGACGCCGAGGAATTCCGCGTCATGCAAGCCCACGTTGATCACGGGCTCGACATCGTGCATCGCAGCCGCTGGCTGGCCGATGCCGAGGACGTGGTCGCCAGCCACCACGAGAAGTTCGACGGCAGCGGCTACCCGAAGCAGATTGCCGGAGAGGCGATCCCGATTGAGTCGCGGATTTTCGCCATTGCCGATGTATTCGATGCCCTAACCTCGCGCCGCCCCTACAAGGAACCAATGTCGTTCGACGAAACCATGCAGATCCTCGACTCCGGCCGCGGCCAGCACTTCGACCCGGCGCTGCTCGACCGCTTCGGTGCGATCGCGCGTGAGCTGTATGACCGCTACTGCGGGCGCGATGATGACAGGCTGCGCGAGGAAGTGCGCGCGCTCGTGAGCCGGTTTTTCGTCGGCGGACTGGATACCCTGCGCTACTGATACCAAATCAGCCCACTCCGCTGTCAGCCGGGCTCCACGTCCACCCGTGTACACATTCCCGCCGCACGGGTGGTCACGCGCAGCGGTAAGAACTGCTGCAACAGCCAGAGCGCAGTCTGCGCATGCGACGAGAGCGTACGCGCCAGAAAACACGACGGTCCCTGTGCCAGCGCGCCATAAATCAGAATCTGATCGGAGGCGTGGATGTCGAGCGTGGCGCCGGTGGTAATCTCTTCGCGCAGCGCCTGTGCCGCGGTTCCGGCGATACGCTCCGCGGGCACTCCGCGTTGCGCCACTTCGGAGCCGCCGAGCAGCGTGTGCGCCATGCGCGCCCACAGCACGATGGCCCCGCCCTGCCCGATCGCCTGATCCCGACCCAGTATCTGCGGCTCGATCGAGACCCGGGCCATGTCGGCGAGCATCTGCCGCACCGTGTGCTGCATGCGCTCGACAACATGCGCCGGCAAATTCGACACGTGGGCGAGGCCGTGAATCTCCTGCACCGTTCCCGGCGTCTCGATGCACAGGCCCTGGAGGCGGCCCGGCCACACCGCCACCATCACCTCCCCGCCGCCACGCGGATAGTAGCCACGCCGCAGCAGGCTGAGTTCCACATTCGCGCCCATGCGCGTCAGTAGTGGCAGCAGCACGAACCGCAGATAATCCAGCGGCGGTGCCGCGAGCACATCCGTGCCGCCGCTCAGGTGAATGTGCACCGATGCATTAGCGACGAGCGCCACGGGCAGCAAGGCCTGCAGCACCAGCGTGATGCTGCCGGCGGTGCCCACGTCGAAACGGAATTCCCCGCCGCGCAACTTGCCCGGGTGAAAGACCAGCTCCTCTGACCGCAACTCGAGACCTTCGACCCGGGCGTCGCACAAGGCCGCGACCGCCTTGACCGCGGTGAGATGCTGCGGCGCGAGGCCCGGTGG
>NZ_JBAVEJ010000288.1:0-1933 GCF_049587675.1 Sulfuricaulis sp.
ATGTACGACAAGGACACCAAGCCGGACGATGTGCTGTGGCGCGCCGACCAGGCGCTGCTGCAGGCCAAGGAAGCCGGCCGCAATATCACCAAAGTCTACGACCCGGCCACCGGAGCCCCCGAAAAGAAACGCGTCATCGTCAGTTAGCCCGGCGCCGCATCCCGGATAAATCCGCTCCGTATACTTCCTCCATCTCGCCTGAAACGGCCGGATGCGTTAGACTGGCCCGCTGAATTTCTCGAACCTGAATCCTATTGCCATGCCGAAATCCGACACCGCTGCCAGCGCGGCGACTGCCCCGCTTCCACCCGAAATCTTCAAGGCCTACGACATCCGCGGGATCGTCGGCAAGACACTCACGCCGGACATCGTCGAGCGCATCGGCCAGGCCCTGGGCAGCGAGGCGCTGGCGAGCAAACAGAAGCGCTTCGTCATCGGGCGTGACGGGCGTCTTTCCGGGCCGGAACTGTCGGCGGCTCTGGCGCGCGGCATCGCGCGCGCCGGCTGCGACGTGGTGGACATCGGCATGGCGCCGACCCCGGTGGTGTATTTTGCCATCCAGCATCTGGACGCCGGCTCGGGCGTGGCCGTCACCGGCAGCCACAATCCTCCCGATTACAATGGCCTCAAGATGGTCATCGGCGGCATCACTCTCTCGGGTGAACTGATCCAGAAGCTGCGCGCACGCATACTCGATAACGATCTGGTATCGGGCCAGGGAAGCATCTCATCGTCAGACGTACGCGCGGCCTATCTCGACCGTGTCACGAGCGACGTGAAGCTGGCACGTCCGATGCGCGTGGCAGTCGACTGCGGCAACGGCGTGGCGGGTGAACTCGCGCCGCAACTGCTCAAGCGACTCGGATGCCAGGTTACCGAACTCTTCTGCAAAATAGACGGCACTTTCCCCAACCACCATCCCGACCCGAGCAAGCCGGAAAATCTCGAGGACCTTATCACCGAAATCAAAAAGGGCGGCTACGACGTCGGCTTGGCCTTCGATGGCGACGGTGACCGCCTCGGCGTCATCGCGCCGGACGGGCACGTGATCTGGGCCGACCGCCAGATGATCCTGTACGCGCGCGACGTGCTGTCGCGGCATCCGGGCGGCGAGATCATCTACGACGTCAAGTGCTCGCGCACGCTCGATGCCGAAATTCGCAAGGCCGGCGGCAAGGCCACGATGTGGAAAACCGGGCACTCGTTCATCAAGGCCAAGCTCAGGGAATCCGGTGCACTGCTGGCGGGCGAGATGAGCGGCCACATTTTTTTCAAGGAGCGCTGGTACGGCTTCGATGACGGCCTCTATACCGCCGCGCGGCTGCTTGAATTACTGTCGCGCGACCCGCGCCCGACGCAGGAGATTTTCGCCTCGCTGCCGAACACGGTGAACACGCCGGAATTGAATCTCAAGTTCGCCGAAGGCGAGCATTTCACCGTCATCAAGGAATTGGTCCAGCGCGCCCGTTTCCCGGACGCCAAGGTCACCACCATCGACGGACTGCGCGCGGATTTTTCCGACGGCTTCGGACTGGTGCGCGCCTCCAACACCACGCCGGTGCTGGTGCTCCGCTTCGAAGCGGACAACCAAGCGACGCTGGAACGCATCCAGAAACGTTTCCGGGAACTCATCCTTTCCGTCCGACCCGGGATAGCACTGCCCTTCTAGTCGAGCCGCCTTCGGCGGCGTTTTACTTGTGGATGGCTGACCCACAAGTACAGTTCTTAATTCGACAATCGCGCGGAACGCGTACAAGTAAATTCCGCTACTTCATTTCCGCCAGTCGTTTCTCGAAGGTGATGCGCCAGCTGGATGCCAGACCGGGGAGGCGCGTGGCGCGTTCGTATTCCGCGCGCGTGCCGCCGACGTGACGCAGGTGAAACATGTCGCACACACTCATCGAGTCGATAGCGCGCTCGACCCGATCGATCG
>NZ_JBAVEJ010000289.1:0-13247 GCF_049587675.1 Sulfuricaulis sp.
GCTCGACGCACATGTTGGGTGTGAAGTCAGAATTAGAATTTTCGAAACGTCTCGAATCCTTCTGAATGTTGGCTACAAAGACGCTCCGCCTCCTTAACCCCGCGAAACACGATAGTGACCCGATTGATAAGGGTTACCTGAAGAAAACAAAGCCCCGATGCTTTACCGCAACTTATTAAAGGTCCTCGACCGTCTTTAGTTGTGAAGAGACTGCCGTCCGTGTCTTTACAGGTCCAATTGTTTCGGTCGTAAATAGTGCAGTTCTTAAGCTCAAGACCTGTCGATGAAACGACACGCTGGTTGGCAAAGGAGACTTGGTATCGAGACTCATGAACGATGTCAAAGCGATCAGAGAAGGCTTTGTCGGCAGAAACCCATTTTACTGCTTCGGACTTGCCGCAAGCAATCCAGTGCCCCACGAGTTCACCTTCGCGATCGTTGAAACATCCGGATATCACTAGGCACCAAGATAGAAGGAGCAGTCTATGGAACCGGAAAGTCATGGTTTAGAAGGGCAATGCCGTGCCGGGCCGGACGGAAAGGATGAGTTCCCGGAAACGGTTCTGAATACGTTCCAGCGCCGCCTGGTTGTCCGCCTCGAAGCGAAGCACCAGCACCGGCGTGGTGTTGGAGGCGCGCACCAGCCCGAAGCCGTCGGAAAAATCCGCGCGCAGGCCGTCGATGGTGGTGAGCTTGGCATCCGGAAAACGGGCGCGCTGGACCAATTCCTTGATGACGGTGAAATGCTCGCCTTCGGCAAACTTGAGGTTCAATTCCGGCGTGTTCAACGTGTTCGGCAGGGACGCAAAAATCTCCTGCGTCGGACGCGGGTCGCGTGACAGTAGTTCGAGCAGCCGCGCGGCGGTATAGAGGCCATCGTCGAAGCCGTACCAACGTTCCTTGAAAAAAATGTGTCCGCTCATCTCGCCCGCCAGCAGCGCGCCGGATTCCCTGAGCTTGGCCTTGATGAACGAGTGCCCGGTTTTCCACATCGTCGGCTTGCCGCCGGCCTTGCGGATCTCGGCGTCGAGCGTACGCGAGCATTTGACGTCGTAGATGATCTCGCCGCCGGGATGGCGCGACAGCACGTCGCGCGCGTACAGGATCATCTGCCGGTCGGCCCAGATCACGTGGCCGTCGGGTGCGATCACGCCGAGCCGGTCGCCGTCGCCATCGAAGGCCAGACCCACGTCGTAGCCGCCCTTTTTGATTTCAGCGATGAGGTCCTCGAGATTTTCCGGCTTGCTCGGATCGGGGTGATGATTGGGGAAAGTGCCGTCGATTTTGCAGAAGAGTTCGGTAACCTGGCACCCGAGTCGCTTGAGCAGTTGCGGCGCGAGTTCGCCGGCCACGCCGTTGCCGCAGTCCACGGCCACGCGCATTGGGCGGGCGAGTTTGACATCGCTTGCCACGCGGTCGAGGTAGGCGTTGCGCACGTCCGCGGATGTAATGCTTCCTTGTCCCGTGACCAGTTCGTTTTCAAGAATGCGCGTGCGCAGTTTCTGGATCAGATCGCCCGAAAGGGTAACACCGCCGATGACCATCTTGAGTCCGTTGTAATCGGGTGGATTATGGCTGCCGGTGACGGCCACGCCCGAACCGGCGCCCAGATGCTGGATGGCAAAATACACCACCGGGGTCGGCGCCATGCCGATATCCACCACGTCGCAGCCGGCGCGCGCGATGCCGCGTGCCAGTGCCGCCGACAGTTCCGGCCCGGACAGGCGCCCGTCACGCCCGATGACGAAGCGCTTCTGTTTGCTCGCCAGCGCCTCGCTGCCCAGGGCCTGGCCGATGCGCTCGACAATTTCCGGCGTGAGTGTCTTGCCGACGATGCCGCGGATGTCGTAGGCCTTGAAGATTTCGGGTGGAAGCGGGGCGGTCGCCGCGCTGGTAGCGGTGTCGGATTTCGGCATGGTGGTCTGATGTCAGATGGGATTTATCGAGCGCCAGTTTAACTTATCCCGGCGGCACAGGCGAGACGCCGCGGTCACGGTTCGACCCGTTCGCCCTGAGCATGTCGAAGGGTGAACGGGAAAGATCGTAAACGACAGGCGATTCGTCCGTTCATGGTTCGACAGGCTCACCACGAACAGACTTAATAAGAGCTTCCTTAGCTGACGATGACGCGTTTCTTTTCGGGGGCGCCGGTGGTCGGGTCGTAGACTTTGGTGATATTGCGGCCGGCTTCCTTGGCCTGCAGCAGTGCCTGGTCGGCGCGCCACAGCACGTCGTCCGGTTTGGTGTCCTTGTCGTACATCGTGCTCAGGCCGCCGGTCCAGCGAAGTTGATGTACAACGCCCTTGGTCAACGGTATCTCGCGCGGCAGTTGCCTGCGCAGTCGTTCGACGAATCTTTTGGCATTTTCAAGCGAGGCGTACGTGTAGATGATGCAGAATTCATCTCCGCCCAGACGGGCCAGCACGTCGTTTTGTCGGACGACTTTTCTCAGGGCGTTGGCGAATCCGACGATGAGCGCATCGCCCGCGTCGTGGCCATGGACGTCATTGACCTTCTTAAAATAATCCATGTCGATCATCAGCACGGACGAGGGGCCGTTGGCCTTGGATGACTCGAACAATTCCTTGAGCCGTACCTCGAAGTGCCGGCGATTGCCGAGCTGCGAGAGATGATCCATCAGGCCCATGCCTTTCATCTTTTCTTTTTCCGCGACCAGCTTCTGTCCGCGATCGCGGAGGTAATCGAAGATTTCCGCGAACTCATGCAGCGCCATCGGATAGTCCACGCGCACGCTGCCCTCGCGCAGGTCGCGGAACATGCGGATCAGCGAACGGATGTCGTGGCGCACGGCCCCGGAGGTCTGGCGGTAAAGTCGGAACAGCACGACGACGATCACGAGCAGGATGAGCGCGATGAAAGCAAAATAGAGTATCCTGTTTCCGGAGAGAATCGCGGAAGGGACTTCGCCGGACTGGAACGTCAGCGTCCAGCGACTGTCGCCCAGGGCGCTGGTGACGGCGGCGGTATTGGCGGATGCGGCCTCGCCGACAGCCAGCACCGTTTGCGAAGGATTTCCCGCGACCGGCTGTTGCAGTTCCATGTACCCGCCCGGCGGCAATGTCAGTTCGATGGCGGACTGCAGCGGCGCACGCGCGAAGCTCGCGAGGAGATAGCCGGCCGGCTTCTGGTTCTCATCCCGGATCGCCACGGCCATATCGTAGTGCTCGGAGGGTGTGCCGATCGAATGAAATTCCGGCGCGGCGGGCGTATTGGCCATGGAGACGCGCCGGATAAAGTCGACACAGGCGGGATCCAGCGTTTCAGTGGAGGGCGTCTTTCCGGCGCTGTTCCGCGGCAACAGCCGGACCGCCACGGCGCCCGGCAGCATGGATTTTATTTCATCTTCTTTTCGTTGCCGTTCCGCCGGGTTGCCGCGCTGCAACACGCTCAGCATGCCCGGCTGCCCCGCGAACTTTTCCAGACTCTGGCGCTGTTGCGTGAGTAGTTTGGTGATGCGATTGGACGCCGTGCGCGCGGTGAGAGACGCCCTTTCTTGATAGGAGGATAGCTGCATGTCGCGCATCGCCAGGTAGCCGGCGTAACCGGCCGCGGCAAAACACAGGAGCAGGATCAGGATGACCTGAAAATGAACGCGTGTCAGCGACTTGGCCATGTGGGTGGCAGATCTTTTGGCGTGGCGGGTTTCCGTCCGTTAAAAGACATATTCCTTAATTATAAAGATAGGAGAGTCTGGCGCGGCTGGCCAGTATAAGACCGCCTCTTCCGACCCGTGGCGAGATATTTCGGACACGCGATGAGACAGGAGGCTATTTTCGCCCGGAGTGACCGAATCCGCCCGCGCCGCGCCGGCTTTCCTCGAAATCTTCCACGACCTGAAACTCGGTCTGCACCACCGGAACGAACACCATCTGGGCAATGCGATCGCCGGGTTCGACGGTGAACGGCTCGCGACTGCGATTCCACACCGAAATGAAAATCTGGCCCTGGTAATCCGAGTCGATGAGACCCACGAGGTTGCCGAGTACAATGCCGTGTTTGTGCCCGAGGCCGGAGCGCGGCAGCAGCACCGCGGCGAGATCGTTGTCGCTAATATGAATGGCGATTCCCGAAGGCACAAGATGCGTCTCGCCGGGCGCGATGTGCAGATGTTCGTCGAGGCAGGCGTACAGGTCCATCCCCGCGGAACCGTGCGTGGCGTAGTGCGGCAGCGGGAATTCGGCGCCGATGCGTTTGTCGAGGATTTTGACTTCCACTTTTTGCATTATTTCATGGTCTCTGTAAGCGGTGTACCTTGGTGTCGTTCTTGGCATGATACCTGGCGGCGATATGGTGAATGAGGGCGCGGGCGAGCTTGGTTTTCGACTGGGTGGGAAGTTCGGTGATGTCCTCGCGCCCGACCAGCAGCAGGCTATTTTCGTCCGCCGCAAACCCGATGTCCGCGCCGACGCGGTTGGCGGCGACAAGGTCAAGTTTTTTGCTTTCCAGCTTGGCGCGCGCGTTTTGTTCGAGATTTTCCGTCTCGGCGGCGAAGCCGACCATAAACGGCGCGGGCCGGAGCGCCGCCACGCTGGCGAGAATATCGGGGTTGCGTTCCAGTTCCAGCGTCAGCTTTATTTCGGTTTTCTTGATTTTCCGCTCCGCAGCCCGCGCCGGGCGGTAGTCGGCAACGGCAGCGACACCGATGAAGATGTCCGCCTTCGCGGCGTGCTGGTGTACCGCGTCATACATTTCCTGCGCGCTTTCCACGTGCAGCGAGCGCACGCGTTCGGGGTCCGGGAGCGACGTGGGGCCGGATACCAGAATCACCCTGGCGCCCGACTCCGCCGCGGCCTGCGCCACGGCATACCCCATTTTGCCCGAGCTGCGGTTGGTCAGGCCGCGCACCGGATCGATGGCCTCCCAGGTCGGTCCCGCGGTGACGAGGACGGTCAGGCCGTCGAGTTCGCCGGTGGCGAAGAGTTCCGAGGCAAGTGTCACCAGTTCGACGGGTTCCAGCATGCGGCCGGGGCCGACTTCGCCGCAGGCCTGCGATCCTTCCCCCGGACCGAAAATCCGGATAGCGTTTTTTTTGATCGTCGCCAGGTTCGATTGGGTGGCGGTGTTGTTCCACATCTGCTGGTTCATCGCGGGGGCCACCGCAACCGGAGCCTCGGTCGCGAGACATACCGCGCTCAGCAGATCGTCGGCGCGCCCCTGTGCCAGCCGCGCCAGGAAATTGGCGCTCGCCGGCGCCACCAGCACGGCGTCGGCCCAGCGCGCGAGTTCGATGTGGCCCATGCCCGCCGCTTCGGCGCCTGCCCCAGCATGCTTTAGGCCGGGGCCGGTATCGAGCAACTGCTGATGCACCGGGTGACCACTCACCGCCTGAAGCGTTAAGGGGGTGATGAACTCGGTCGCCGACCGGGTCATGATCACGCGTACCTCGGCGCCGGTATCGCGCAGACGCCGCACCAGATCGGCGCTTTTGTACGCCGCGATGCCGCCGGTGACGCCCAGCAGGACGCGTTTATTTATCAGACTGCCCATATGTTAAAGTGTACTTGCCTGTTGAGCAGGGAACAAATTGTAAGGAATAGTCCCATGGCGATCAGCGAATGGCCGGAGCACGAACGGCCGCGTGAAAAGCTGTTGCAGCGCGGCCCGGCGACCCTCTCGGACGCCGAGTTGCTGGCGATTTTCATCCGCAGCGGTGTACCCGGCAAAACCGCCGTGGACCTGGCGCGCGACCTGCTCGCCCGCTTCGGCGGTCTGCGGGAACTGCTGGCGGCGAACATGGAGGAACTGTGTCAGGCATCGGGCGTGGGCGAGGCCAAATACGTCCAGCTGCAGGCCAGCCTGGAAATGGGGCGCCGCTTTCTCGCGGAAAAGCTCAAACGCGAGGTGACGCTGGGTTCCACCCGCGACACGATGGATTTCCTCCAGGCACAGCTGCGGGATCGCAAAAACGAGGTGTTCTGCGTGCTGTTCCTCGACAACCGCCACCGGGTACTGGCTTTCGAGGAACTGTTCCAGGGCACCCTGAATGGCACAGCGGTATATCCGCGGGAGATCATCAAGCGCGCGCTCAAGCATAACGCCGGCGCCGTCATCCTGGTGCATAACCACCCTTCGGGGGTGGCCGAACCCAGCCGGGCGGATGAACTCTTGACCACCCGCCTGCGGGAGGCGCTGACGCTGGTGGATATTCGATTGCTGGATCATCTGGTAGTAGGGGACGGCGAAATGGTGTCCTTCAGCGAGCGGGGGCTGATTTAGCCGCGGCGGCTAATCAAGATCCGGTTCGGTGCGAGGAACCGCCCAGTTTTGGTTCCCGGCGAAAATGTGATATAAAAGCCATCCTTTGAAGGCCCCCGGGCCATCTGTTTAGGGAGATTTCCGATGTCGAGAGTATGTCAGGTGACGGGCAAGCGCGTACGGACGGGCAATAACGTGTCCCATGCGAACAACAGAACCCGCCGCCGCTTCCTGCCCAATTTGCAGAATCGCCGCCTGTGGGTGGAGAGCGAGAAACGCTGGGTGTCGCTGCGCCTGTCGAGCCAGGGCCTGCGCACCATCGACAAGAAGGGCATAGACGCCGTATTGGCCGAGATGCGTGCCCGCGGCGACAAGGTATAGAGAGGAACCGCACCATGGCCAAATCAGCACGTGAAAAGATCAAGCTCGTCTCCAGCGCCGGGACCGGGCATTTCTACACCACGACCAAGAACAAGCGCACCACCCCGGACAAGCTCGAGTTCAGGAAATACGACCCGGTGGTCCGCAAGCATGTTGCGTACAAGGAAGCCAAGATCAAGTAGGTGTGACTCTCGATTTTGAGAATCATCGATAAATATAAAGCCCGGCTCGCCGGGCTTTATTGTTTGCGCTATTCTCAATATATGGCGGAAAGCACTGTTCAGGCTGCTGCCGCGGAGGTTTTACTATGTACAAGCCTCCATTTTTCTGAGATAAATATCGCCCGTAACGGTTTTTTGAATTAGGGAAGATCCGTTGTGTATGCACTAAATCAGCAAGTGTTGAGGACCGACGCATCGGGGATGCCGCTTGAATGGATTGATTTCAAAGAGGCCGTGCGGGTCTATCATCTCGGGCAGGTGGCCTACACTTGCGGCGTGTCGCTGTACCATATCCACGGCGGGCACAATGCCATCACCGGCCGCCGTTCCGTCATCGAAATCAACTCCATCATCGCGACCCACGGGGACAGCCACGCCGTCCTGAAGGCGCGGGCGCATTACGTTCCGCCGCTCAACAACCAGACGCTGTTCGCCCGCGATGCGCATCTGTGCATGTATTGCGGCGGGCAGTTCTCATCCCGGGGCCTGTCGCGCGACCACATCAAACCCTTGAGCATCGGCGGCACGGATACCTGGAACAATGTCGTGACCGCCTGCAAACGCTGCAACAACCACAAGGCGGGGCGCACACCAGAGCAGGCGGGGCTGGAACTGCTCGCGGTACCGTTCATGCCGACTCACGCCGAATATATATATCTCCAGGGCAAGAAGATTCTCGCGGACCAGATGCATTTTCTCCTAGCGCATTTTCCTCGCCACAGCCCGCTCCACAAGCGCCTGGCCAAACCAGCCTGAAGCAAACCCTGTTTTGAAAACAAAAAACCCGCCAGTGGCGGGTTTTTTGTTTATCAACAGAATAGAAAACAGCGATGAATCAGGTCGCGACACGGGCGAGCGTATAAGTCCGGACTTTTTGCGAAAAATCCTGCAATGCCTTGATCCCGGTCGCCTCGGCCTCGCGGCACCATTCCTGCAATGCCTGCCGCAGATTCTCTTGCGTGGTGGCGGAGCGCTGCCAGACGGCCTGCAGTTTCTGTTTCATGGTGTACACGGTCTTCAGGGTACCATTCTGCTCCAGGATTTTGTCCAGCCACTTGTGCGAGGTTTCATCGAGCAATCCCGCCTCGCGCACCATGAGCCGCCGCGCGCGCTTGAGCAGTGCCCAGGATTCGCGATCAGTGCGGTCTGCCTTCTTCAGTTCCTCACGATGCACATGCTGCATGACTTCGCGTGCAAACTGCGACATGACCAGAAAGCGTGCCGTGATCACGGCCTTCACCGTGTCGACATCGATGTGCTGTTTGGCGGAATCGCAGGTGAGTTCCGGCGGAATTTTTTTAACGCGCGCCAGCCCCAGCGCCTTCATGGTCTGGATATACAACCAGCCGATATCGAATTCCCACCACTTGGACGAAAACTTGGCGGAACTCCCGAAGGTGTGATGATTGTTGTGCAGCTCCTCGCCGCCGATCAGGATGCCCCAGGGGACGATGTTGGTGCTGGCGTCGCTGACCTCGTAATTGCGGTAGCCCCAGTAATGGCCGACACCGTTGATGATGCCGGCCGCAAAGATCGGAATCCAGATCATCTGTATCGCCCAGATGGTGATGCCGATCGGGCCGAACAGCGCCACGTCGATCACGAACATCAAGACCAGACCTTTCCCGCTATGGCGCGTGTACAGGTTGCGCTCCAGCCAGTCATCCGGCGTGCCGTGACCGTACTTCTTCATCGTTTCGAGGTTTTTCGACTCTTTGCGATAGAGTTCCGCACCCTGCCACATTACCGTGCGGATGCCGAACTGTCGGGGACTGTGCGGATCGTCCGGTGTTTCCACCTTGGCGTGATGCTTGCGATGCACGGCAGCCCATTCTTTCGTGACCATGCCGGTGGTCAGCCACAACCAGAAGCGGAAGAAGTGGCTAATGACGGGATGAATCTCCAGCGCCCGATGGGCCTGGTAACGATGCAGATAGAGGGTGACAGCGACAATAGTGATGTGAGTAAAGATAAGTGCAACGATGATGTATCCCCACCATGGGAAAGTGATCAGTCCTTCAAGCATTCGCGAAACTCCGTTTAATTTAATAATGTACTATATAAGTATACCAGAAACAGCCCTTGACCGCGTGTGGTCGTGTGGAACCCGACAAAAGCCTCCTATTTCGAGAGAATATGCCCGCACCGAAGACGCCAGCGCTCACCACGGACATCATTATTGAACTCAAGGATCGCCCGGATGTGCCGATCGTGCTCATCCGACGCAAGAATCCGCCGCATGGCTGGGCCCTGCCCGGGGGGTTTGTCGACGTCGGTGAATCGCTCGAACATGCCGCCGTGCGCGAAGCCGAAGAGGAAACAGCGTTGCGCGTGACGCTCAAGCTATTGTTGGGTTGTTACTCCGATCCGACACGCGATCCGCGCGGTCATACCGCCTCGGCGGTGTATGTCGCTGAAGCGGCGGGCGAGCCGCGGGCGCAGGACGATGCCGCGGGTGTGGCGATATTCAGTCCGGAGGGCTTGCCTTCGCCGCTAGCTTTCGACCACGCGCGGATTTTGCGCGACTACCTGATCTGGCGTCAGCAGGGGAAATTGCCGAGCCTGGAAATTCCTTGATATAGAGATCGCGCTGCGGAAAGGGCAGGGTAATACCCGCGGTTTTGAAATCTTTCCAGATATGCTGGAACAGATCGGAGCGCACGTCGGCGCCGCGTTCGGGATCTTGGGTCCACACAAGCAATTCCAGATTCACGCCATTGTCCCCGAAACCGGTCAGTATGGCCGCGGGCGCGGGATCCTTCAGCACACGGTTGTGTTCAAGCGCGATGCGTTCGAGCCGCGCGACGATTTGTTCCGGATCGTCGTTATAACCGGTCTGTACCGGCAGCCGCAGGCGGATCTTGCGGTCGCCTTCATAGGACCAGTTGGTGATTTCGGAGGTCATGAGGTTTTCATTGGGCACGAGAATGTCCATGCCATCACGCGTGTGAATTACGATGTGGCGCGTATGCAGTGCCCTGACCGTACCGAAAGTGTTGCCGAAACTGATGACATCACCCGGACGTATGGAACCTTCGAAAACGAGAATAAAGCCGCTGACAAAATTGCTGACCACACGTTGCAGGCCCAAGCCCAGGCCCACGCCGAGGGCACCGCCGAACACCGCGAACGCCGTGATGTCGATGTCCGCCGCCATCATGGCGGCGAGCACGGCGAGCGTCAGCAGCACGAACTTGACCAGCTTCGACAGCGCGACCTTCATGCTGTCGTCCAGTACCCGGCTGCTCGCCACGCGGTTGCGAATGGCATTCGCCAGCCACAAGGCGACCAGCAGCATGACGGCGATGGACAGGACGAAACTCACCACGTTGAGCAGCGAAATCCGCAGCTTGCCGAAATTAAGTGCGTAGTCGTCGAGCAGTTCTTCGACCCAGGGGAACCAGCCGAGAATGTGCAGCGCAACCAGGGTCCAGATCGTGACAGTCAGCACGCCTTCCCAAGCCTTCAACGGTCCGCCTGGACTGAGACTGTGACGCAGCACGAACACGCCCATGCGGATCACGGCGAGCGCGCCGGCGAGAATCATCGCCGGTCGCAGCAGGCCGGTGGCCCAGCCGTGATTGCGCAGGATGGCGGAAAAGGCCAGCAGCCACAACCACAGCAGCAGGGGAACGAGGGCCATGGCGCCGGAACGCACCGCGGTGCGGCTTACACCCTCGATGCCGCCGGCCTTGGTGACGCTTTGCAGGCGCGGCAGCAGTCGGTCGCCGATCAGTTTGGCGAGCAGCAAGCCGGCAAGAAATATACCTATCTGCCACCAAGTGGACGGCGAATTCAGGAAATCGCGGATCGCCTCGTTCGAGGGCAGGGCTTCAAGCAGGTCTTGCATGCGGGTGAAAGGACTCCGGGCGGCCGGCGGCACCCTTCGCCCCTAGGATAACGAGAAGCGATCTCAAAAAACAGTCCGGCGGTCTCGCGATTCCAGCTTATCCTTCCGGTTCAGTCGGGCTTGAGATCGCTTCGAGTCATCTGGACAAAAAAAGCCCGCGAGGAGCGCGGGCTGGAGGAGAGAGACAGTGCGCTGTCTCAGGGTTTTACATACGAGAAACCTTTCGATTGCAGGGCAGCGAGCTCGGCTACGCCGCTTGGGACGATGTCCTCTTTGGAAACATCGTAGAGGTCGGTTTTATAATCGATCTTCTTGCCGACCAGCGTGTTGTTGCACACATTGAAGTGCACGCCCTGACGCTTCAGGTTGCTGATCTTGTCCTGGAAGTCGGGGTTCTTGTTCGCGATCTGGAGAAGTTGCACGCCCGGACCGTGCATCACCACCCGCAGGTCGATATTTTCCTTGCCCACGGCGTTGATGTGGTTCTGGATGTTGCCCAGCGTAGCCTTGAGCTGTTTCTCGTCATCGACGTTGACGTGGTAAACGACTTTCTGCTTGCCGTAGTCTTCAGCGTAGGCCGCGCCGGCGCCGAGGCCCAGGCTGAGTAATGCCATAACCGATAGTGCAATGAGTTTTTTCATGATCAAGTTCTCCCGCGTGTTGGTGGTTGAATCGAGTTAACCCTGGATATAAGCCCAGCCCTGGTGCTGCCGACGCATAATCTGCGCGACACCGGAGTCAATCACGACGACGCCGGGCAGCAGCTTCGCCGTGAACCCCAGCTCTTGCTGATAGCGGTCGATCGTGTTTTGGCAAGCGACGAACGTCAGATCGTGATATTCCTTTTGCATTTTCTGAATGCGCTCGGCGTAGGGCGAGATACCGGCGAGCAACAGACTCAGGCCCTCGCCGTTGGTGATCACTTCCACGCGCGCCGACTGATGCGAGAGACGGTAATGTTGCATCAGCTCCTCGACGTCATCCAGCACGTTCTTGAGATGGTCGGCATGGCCGTCGCTCACGTGGAACAGCACCTTGGCCGGCACGTCCTCGCCGGGCGCCAGCTGGGCAACGGAAGCAATCTGGTTTCCCGAGGGCTGATGCAGGAACCAGCCGGTGATACCGCCGATGATGAGCATCAATCCGGCGGCCACGCCGAGACCGATTTTTCTTCCGGCGGAAAGTGTCGCCATGCCGCGGGTGGGCATGGGCGGTTCCTTGAAGGCGAGCTGTACCAGGTCGCGAGTCTTGCGCAGTTCGCAGATCTGCCGGCTCAGTGCCTCGTTGCTGGACAGGCGCGCATAGACCTGCGCCTTTTCCTCCGGCGTCAATTGATCGTCGACGAAGGCGTTGATGAATTCGTCAGAAAACTTCTGTTCTTCGTTGCTCATTTGATTCTCCGGATTTTTGATTCGTCAGCAGCTGTCCTGGGAGCAAAATCTCCCAGCAGGTCCTTGAGGGCGTGACGCGCCCGGCACAGGCGGCTCATGACCGTACCGATCGGCACATTCAGGATCTGGGCCACTTCCAAATAGCTCAGGCCTTGAATGTCTACCAGGGTCACAACCTGACGCTGACCCTCCGACAGTCTGGCGATGGCCTCCCTGACCTTGAGGACCACTTGTTGATCGCTGCTCTCCTTCTCCGGGGTGGATTCATGGGTTATGGTATTTTCGTCAATCTCTTCCGTGGCGCGGCTGCGGCGGAAATGATCGCGGTAACAGTTGGCGAGAATGCTGTACAACCACGCATCGCCGGCATTCGGGTCGCGCAACTGGCTGGATTTGCGCAGCGCCTTGGCGAGCGTCTCCTGTACCAGGTCGTCCGCGAGCGCGGCGTTGTGCGTCCAGGCATAGGCAATGCGGTAAAGCCGCAGGCGATGCTGCTCGAGCCTTGCCTTGTCTTCGCGGGTACGTCCTAGGAAATTGAAAACATCCATCATTGGACCTGGAAATGTGGTTGCCGGTGTCGGTGACTGTACCGAAAAGACGAAACCGGACCGGTATTTATTCCCCGGGCCGAGGCATTCGTATCATTATAGATTTAGCTGGCCTCAGGCCTATGGTCGGCGGCACGGTGTTGCAGGCCCTGTTCCGGGCGCTGTTGCCCATCCAGCAGCACCCTCCCGCTTTCGATGGACAGGCGGCCTGCGAGGATCCAGCCGATGGCCATGGGGTAAATCCGGTGTTCTTCCATAAGCACACGTTCAGCAAGGGCATCAGGCGCGTCGTCCGGCAGCACCGGCACGGCGGCCTGAATGATCACGGGGCCTCCGTCCACCTCATGCGTCACGAAGTGCACACTGGCGCCATGAAATGAGGCGCCGCTTTGCAGCGCGCGCGTGTGGGTATTCAGGCCGGGAAACGCCGGTAACAGAGAAGGGTGAATGTTGATGAGCCGGCCGGTGTAGTGATCGATGAAGGCCTTACCCAGGATGCGCATGAAACCGGCAAGCACCACCAGTTGCGGCTGGTACGCTTCGATCCGTTGCATGAGCGCGTGGTCGAATTGATCACGCGTCGGGAAGTCACGACGATTGACCACGTGCGTGGGGATGCCCGCCGTGCGCGCGCGCGCCA
>NZ_JBAVEJ010000290.1:0-36358 GCF_049587675.1 Sulfuricaulis sp.
CATCAAAACTCCGCCTCACCCCAACCTACATTTTTAGCAAGTAGAATACGTGCCACGCGCCAAACCAGTTCGCGATGGGTAAACGTTCCCGGCGCGCGATACGCGCTCTGCGTTTACTACGGGACTGGGGAATCGAGTATCTCGCGCATATCGCCGCACCGGTGAAGCAGCGGCCTGATACGCGCGGTTGTATCGTGCTGTTCGCTACGCTGCTATCCGACCCGAACCGCGTCATCCCCGGCGAGCAATGCCAGGATACCGAGAAGGACGAACAAGCTCGCCGCTACCCAGCGCATCGCTTTCATGTTGATCCGGTGGGCGAGCGCTTCGCCCATCCAGACGGCCGGTATGTTGGCGATCATCATGCCCAGCGTCGTTCCCGCCACCACCGCGACCAGTGAATCGTAGCGGGCCGCCAGCGCCACCGTGGCGAGCTGAGTCTTGTCGCCCATCTCCACCAGGAAAAACGCGAACAGCGTGGTCAGGAACACGCCCGCGCCCCGGAGCTTCCGGTCGTCCTCGAGTTCGTCGGGCTTGAGCGCCCATGCACCGAAGACAAAGAACGAGAGCGCGATGATCCACCTCAACGTCCGGGGAGTCACCAGGCTCGCGAGCCAGGCGCCCGCGTAGCCCGCGAGGAAATGATTGGCGAGCGTAGCGAAGAGAATTCCGAAGATAATAGGCAGCTTGCGTTTGAGCTTCGCCGCTAGCACAAAGGACAGCAGCTGGGTTTTATCGCCCATCTCGGCCACGGCCACGACTGCGGTTGAAAACAGCAAGGCTTCCAAACGTAAACCTCTCAGGCTAAGCCGCAAATTCCGGGATGTCGGGCCAGTTCCGCGCGGCCGGATGTCCGCATGCTGCTGCTACGGGGGTGCACAGAAGCGGCTTCGATGCGGTCTCGATTCAGGTTTTGATTGTTTCGCGCAGGATCCGGACGATGTCGCTCAAGGGCACTTCACGGACTTGCTTGTCCTTCCGCCCCTTGTATTCGATCACGCCCTTGGCCAGACCCTTGTCGCCCAGCACGAGGCGGTGCGGAATGCCAATCAGGTCCATGTCGGCGAAGATCACGCCGGGCCGCTCGTCGCGGTCATCGAGCAGTACATCGAAGCCCTCGTGCACCAGTTCGCTGTAGAGTTTATCTATTGTCTCGCGGATCTTTTCTGATTTTCCGTAGCCGATGGGCACCAGCGCAATCTGGAACGGCGCGATGGCGTCGGGCCAGATAATGCCGTTGTCGTCATGGTTTTGTTCGATGGTCGCGGCCACCACGCGCGAGACGCCGATGCCGTAGCAACCCATGAGCATGGTGACGGACATTCCCGCTTCATCGAGTACCGTCGCTTGCATCGACTCGCTGTACTTGGTGCCGAGCTGGAAGATGTGGCCGACCTCGATGCCGCGGCGGATCGTGAGTGTGCCGCTGCATTCACCTTGGCCGGAAGTGGGGCAAGGGTCACCATCGACCGCCTTGCGCAGATCGGCCACGATTGGTTCGGCGGTGTCCCGCCCCCAGTTCACATTAATAAGGTGTTTGCCGTTGACGTTCGCGCCGCAGACAAAATCGGCGAGGCGCGCGGCGGACTCATCGGCGATGACGGGGATCTTCAGACCCACCGGGCCGATCGATCCGGGTTCGCAGCCGGCCGCGAGCTCCACTTCACCCGGCGTAACGAAAACCAGCGGCTTGACGACCTGCGGGAGCTTCGCCGCCTTCACTTCATTCAGCTCATGATCGCCACGCAATACCAGCGCGATCACTCCACCCGTGCCCTTCACGAGCAAGGTCTTGACGGTCTGCTTTGGGTCCACTTTCAGGAATTGGCTGACTTCCTCGATGCTGTGTTTTCCGGGCGTATCCACGGTCTGCATCGGCTGGCCCGGCGTCGGGCGTTTGCCCATCGGTGGCAGTGCCTGGGCCATTTCCACGTTGGCGGCGTAATCGCATTTCGTGCAGATGGCAATCGCGTCCTCGCCGGAATCGGCGAGGACGTGGAATTCGTGCGAATTGCTGCCGCCGATGGCGCCGGTGTCGGCCGCCACCGGGCGGAACTCCAGCCCCACGCGGCGGAAGATGCGCGAGTAGGTTTCGTGCATCGTCCGATAGGTTTCCGTGAGCGAGGCCTCGCTGGCATGAAAAGAATATGCGTCCTTCATGAGAAATTCGCGCGCGCGCATCACGCCAAAGCGTGGACGGATCTCATCGCGGAACTTCATCTGGATCTGGTAGAAATTCGCCGGCAGTTGACGGTAGCTCTTGATCTCGCGCCGGATCAGGTCCGTGATGACTTCTTCGTGGGTTGGCCCGAAGCAGAAATCGCGCTTATGACGGTCGGTGATGCGCAGCAATTCCGGGCCGTACTGGTCCCAGCGTCCGGATTCCTGCCACAGTTCCGCCGGCTGCACCGCCGGCATCAGGATCTCCTGGGCGCCGGCGCGGTTCATTTCCTCGCGCACGATGTTCTCGACCTTGCGCAACGCGCGCAGACCGAGCGGCAGCCAGGTGTAGATGCCGGCGGCGAGCTTGCGGATCATGCCGGCGCGCAGCATCAGTTGATGGCTGATCGTCTCGGCCTCGGCCGGGGTTTCGCGGATGGTGGACAGCAGGAATCGGGAGACACGCATGGAAAACTCGTTATGAATCTGAATGGGAAAAGTGGGCGAAGTATACCCGCTCGGCCTCAGAAGTAGTATCGGGCGCGCAGCTCAAGGCGCCGGTCGTTCAGCTTCTCGCCGAAGTCGCTCAGGGGCGCACCGTGCAGCCAGAACACACGGAAACGCAGCTCGAGATTAGTGACCCCGGTGTACAGCAACTCGGGCGCGACCGAATAGCTGCGATCGTCGGCGTTGGCGATCAGCGTGAGCGCGGGCGTGAAGTAGAGAATGTCGAACGGTTCCTGCTGACTCAGACGCAGATACAGGTAGCGCTGCCCGGGATTGGGCCGGGCCATGGCGGGTAGCAGCGTGGTGCGCAGCTTGGTGAGCGGCGCGGCGTTGCCGGTCGTCTGGTACTGGTCGTAGGCGCTGTGCACGGTCGAAGCGAAATTGCGCATCTCGTTCTCGCTGTAGCCTGCGCCATTGTAGTAATACTCGAATAGGGTCGTGAGCTGGCTCTCACTCAGGTAGCGCAGGCCGAGGAGATAACTCGTCGTCGGCGCCTCGATCGGCACGACGTTGCCGGTTGCGTCCACGACCGGGCGCGTGGCGCTGGCGGCGTGCGCCCACTCACCGTGGAGTTCGAGATTGGTCCCGAGATTGCGCGAGAAGTCGAAACCGTAGCGCGCGCTCTTCGCGCCCGCGCCCAACATCATGAGGTCAATGTCGGTATCGGAATAGAGAAAATAGATCTTGGCCGCCGGGTTGAGGTGTTCGGACGTGCCGAAGTCGGCGTTGAGATCCGCGGTCGTCGGCACGAGGAGTGGCGTGAGCGCCACTGTCTTGAGCGTGCCGTCGAAGCTGCGCACGAAATCGCCGCCGGCGATGACGAATCCCTCGCGTGAAAGTTCGGGATCGTTCGGATCCTTGGGCCGTTGGACGAAGCCGACCGGGTTCCACGCGTAGCCCTTGCCCCAGCTCAGCGTCTTCTTGCCGAGATCATAGGTCGCGTGATTGCTCGGCTGAATTGAGGCATAGGCCTCGTAAAACCGTGTGTCGCGATCGTTGCCGGCGTCGTCGTGTGCATAGGCACCGTGGGCCAGCACATGCGCGGTGGTGATTCCGTGGCGGTAGAGACCCTCGAGCTGCAGCGATTCGATACCGGCGTCCAAGCTGTCGCGTGGCGGCTGATCGAAGGAGCTGAGCTGGTAGAGCGCCGCGTTGCGGTCGAGCGTGAACTGTTCGGCCCTGATCTCGGCGTAGCCATTGAACTCGAACGGCTTCTTCTCGAACTGCGATACGTCGAAGCTGTTGCTTTCCTGCGCCGCCGCGGCCGGGAGCCACAGGCTCAGGCAGGCGCAGAGCAGCCGCCGCATGGCTCAGCGCAACTCGCCGGCGCGCGGGAGATAGTTGAGCGTGAACACCTCGTCCGGGAAGCTGCGCGCGCGGATGCTGGAGTAGAGCATCACCGACTTGTAGCCCTTGTAAAGCGGGCTGTCGGTTTCCATCGTCGCCGGCCGCTTGATGCCGCCGCCGAAGTCCTTGATGTCCTTGAAGTGCAGCGTCTTGATGAGCAGGCCGCTCGCGGCGTAGGCCTCGATCGTGACCGGCAGCACGGCTGCCTTGTCCACCCACATCTTGAGCCTGTCGTAGGCCACGGAGGCGGTGCGCGCCTTGAGCGCGAGGACGTAACTGTTACCGGCCTCCTCGGCCTTGTCCACGTTGTATTCGACGCTGTAGTCGAGCGCCAGAATATCGGCGTTGTTGAACACGCCGCCCACGACCGACTGCAGGCTGGTGATACGCAGCGGCTTGCCGACGCTCGGAATGTAGAGCCACATGTTGTCACCGAGGCGCAGCGTGGCGCGACCCTTGTCGCTCGGTGGATCGAGAAACAGCGCCACCATCTTGTCGCGGCCCTTCTTCACGGTGTACAGCACGTACTCCTTGCGGCGACCGTCCGGTTCGATGTTGATGAGCTTGCGGTACATCTCGTAGGACTCGGGCTCGAGATTTCGGTCTAGCTGCTTGAGCAGGGCGTTGCCGTCGACGGCCCCGGCCGGTGTCGCGAGCAGTAGCGTGACGAGAGACAACAGCACAAGGAGCGGGCGGCTAGACATGGCGCAGTGCCGTGATCGGGTTCATGCGCGAGGCCTTCCACGCCGGTTGCAGGCTGGCGAGCACCGCGACGACGATCACGGTGACGCTCACGAGCAGCACGTCACCGGCGCCGATCGTGGGTGCAAGCGTGAACTGCTGGCGGGCGAAGTTGAAGCTGATGTGCGCGGCGTTGAGCGCGTAGATTCCCGCGAGGCTGAGCGCGGTACCGATGGCCGCGCCGACCACGCCGAGCAGCAGCCCTTCGGTCATGAACAGCGTGAGGATGCGTCGCGGCTGGGTGCCGATGGCCGCGATCGTGCCGATCTCGCGGATGCGCTCGTACACCGCCATCACCATCACGTTCATGATGCTGATGAGGACGATGCCGACCAGCATGATCTTGATGAACAGCGTGAGCACGTCGATCATCGCGGCGATGCTGGCGAATGGCGTGAGCAGGTCCCAGGTGTGGACCTCGAGCGCCGGGCGGCCCTGCTTGTCGGTCGCGTCGGCGAGCGCTTGGCGGATCGCCGCGGCCGCGGCGGCGATCTTCTGCGGGTTCTTCAGGCGGATCGCGATCTCGCTCACCTCCGGTTCGGTCAGGCGCAACAGCTCGCGCGCGTCGTCCACGTTGATATAGCCGTCGCGTCCGCCCGGGCCGGTGACGCTGTCGAGCACGCCCTGGACGACGAAGGTCTTGCCGTTGACCGAGCCGTCGAGGTTGGTCGCGACCAGCACGACCGTGTCGCCGACCTTGATCTTCATGCCGGTCGCGAGGATATCGGGAATGAGTACCTTACCGCGCTCGACCAACCCGCCGTCCGGCGTTCCCTGGAGAAAGCGTTTTAACATCAGCGGGCAGGTGGCGGCCTCGCGCGCCGGGTCGATGCCGTTCAGGCGGATGCTGGTGGTTTCGGTGAAGTTGCTGAACATGGCACCGAACTTGAGGCGTGGCGACCAGGCTTCGACTGCGTCCATGTGTTTGAGCGCGTCGTCGACCTTGGCCAGCATGGCCGGCGTCATGTTGAGGTTGAGCGGCAGGTTGTCGATCGAGGCGACATAGCCGCGGTGGTGGACCTCGATGTGCCCGAGCATCGAGTCGGTGATCTGCCCGACGATCAGCCGCTTGAACGAGCCGGAGACCGAGACGAACAGCAGCACCGCCAGCACGCCAAGCACGATGAGCAACGTTGTGAGCAGCGTGCGGCGTCCGTAGCGTGCCAGGTTGCGCGCCGCGAGCTTCAGGACCTTAAGCACGGGCACCTCCGATGTTCACGAGCCGCCCGTCCTCGAGCGTGAAGGTCACCTCGGCCTCGCCCATGATCTTGGGGTCGTGGGTGGAGAAGATGAAGGTGGTGCCGAACTCATCGCGCATCTTCTTCATCAGCTCCAGGATATGGTAGGCGGTGGCGTGGTCGAGGTTCGCGGTCGGTTCGTCGGCCAGCACCAGCTTCGGTTGCGTCGCGAGCGCGCGCGCCACCGCCACGCGCTGTTTCTGCCCGCCGGAGAGCTGGTCCGGGCGCTTGCCGGCCTGGTCGGCCATGCCTACCGCCGCGAGCAGCTCGGTGACGCGAGCGCGACGTTTGTCCGCGGGCCAGTCCTGGACCATCAGCAGCGGATACTCGATGTTCTCGTAGGCCGTGAGCACCGGGATCAGGTTGAAGTCCTGGAAGATGAATCCCAGATTGGCGCCCCGAAAGTCGGCGGCGGCGGACCGGTCGAGGGTGGCGATGTCGGTGTCGAGCACGCGAAGCGTGCCGGCACTCGGTTTGTCGAGACAGCCGATCATATTAAGTAATGTTGTTTTACCACTGCCGGAGGGGCCGACGAAGGCAACAAAGGCTCCGGCGTCGATGGCGAAATCCACGCCGCGCACGGCGAGCACGTCCACGTCGCCCGCACGGTAGGTTTTTTCGAGTCGTTGCGCCTGAACGACGGTAGCCATGTTCGCGTTTGTCGCCTTGCCGAAAAACAGTCAGCTTTTGAAGATACCTGCCATAACGCATGAGCGCAGGCAAGGTGCACAGGCTACACCGCGACCGAGCGGATGACTATATCCGAGTCCGCCACGTGGACATTGACCGGAAACAATAATCCGGGTGAGATAACAATAAAAGAGGGTTCATGGATTTTCTGCGCTACGTGTTCCCCGTCTCGGGCGTCGAGACCTGGCTGTGGCTGCCGCCGCTCGCGGCGTTTGCGGTCTCGTTCGTCACGTCCATGGTCGGCGTGTCGGGCGCGTTCCTGCTGCTGCCGTTTCAGATGAGCGCGCTGAACTTCACCAGCCCCGCGGTGAGCGCCACCAATCTGGTGTTCAATCTGGTCGCCATTCCTTCCGGGGTTTATCGTTACATCCGCGACGGGCGGATGAACTGGCTGCTCTTTTGGGCGATTACCTCCGGCACGCTGCCCGGTGTGGTCATCGGCTACTACGTGCGCGTGGGGTGGCTGCCCGATTCCGCGGCCTTCAAGGTGTTCGTGGGTTGTGTGCTGTTCTATCTCGCCTGGCGCCTGTTGTCCGGTTTCCTGCCTGGGAGCCGCCATCCGCAGGCGGTGCGCGAGAGCGCGCCGCCGCACGATGCCATGGTGCGAACGCTCAGCGTGACGCCCGCACGCGTGACTTTCCGTTTCGGCGTCGAGACTCACGCCTTCAGCCTGCCCGCCATGCTGGCGCTCGCCTTTCTGGTCGGCATCATCGGCGGGGTGTACGGCATCGGCGGTGGCGCGATCATCGCGCCGTTCTGCGTGGCCTGGTTCGGCCTGCCGGTGCACGCGGTCGCCGGCGCCGCGCTGGCGGCGACCTTCCTCACCTCGGTTGCCGGGGTAGTGCTCTACAGTCTCTTGCCCGCGCCCGCCGGCCTCGCCACCCATCCCGACTGGCTGCTCGGCCTGCTGTTCGGCGCCGGCGGGATGGTCGGCATGTACTTCGGCGCGCGCCTGCAACGCCACGTGCCGCAGGCGGTGTTACGGTTGCTGCTCGGCGTCATGATCGTATTACTGGCGGCGCAGTACCTGGCTTCCTTCCTGATGGCGCGCCTGTCATGAGGGGCTTGCCATATATTTATGGTCGCTGGGAAAATTTTCGGTCATCGTTGGTAACGCGAAAGATAGTATTGTGTTGACGAACACGCTAGGGAAGCTCTGATTAAGTTCGTTCGTGGTGAGCATGTCGAACCACGAACGGACAAATCACCCGCCAATTACGGAATTTCCCGTTCGCCCTTCGACAGGCTCAGGGCGAACGGGAGACTTGATCAAATGTTCCCTGGCCACGCGGAAGCGGAACGGTACGCGTCTTACTTGATGTTCAGCGCTTCCTTGACGATCCCGTCGAGCAGTGCTTCCACCGCTTTCAGCGAGACCCGCGACGCCTCGGTGCCGACCGGCAGCGGCCGGCGATAGCCGACATACACGGTCTTGGGGTCCTGGGGCAGGGTGTAGAGCACGATGATATAGGGACAAAACACGATGTTGGTGGGGTCGGCCTCCATCATGCGCCGCGAGACAGTGGCCGAGCAGAACTGCAGCGACTCGGCTTGACCGAATACCGGTTTCGTCGTGCCGAGGTCCTTGCCGGTGCGATCCAGCATGTCGCCGATGTGGGAGTTATGGTCCACCACGAGTCCGCGGCCCGTGATCACCATCATGAGATCATCCTTGACGTTGCTGAACTCGGCCTTGGTCGTATACAGCCTGAGATGATTGGGTTCAGCGGCCATCGCGCTCGGGAACGTACCGGCGAACAATCCGATGACAAGCATCAAGAAGGCAAGACGTGGCATGGCGGCTCTCCTGTGCGGCGCTATCCGGGCGCATGAGTGTATCGCAGCGTTTCCGCCGGCGCGCATAAACATCCTCTTCCTCCGGTGGAGGAAGAGGATGTCATCCGGAAGATGGATTAATAGCGCGGTCCGGGTCCCATTCCTCCGCCACCGGGACCCATGCCGCCACCGCCAGGTCCCATACCGCCACCGGGACCCATACCACCGCCCTTGCCGCGGGCCGGCGGTTCAGCCGGCAGGGTAACGCCCTTTTCCTTGGCGCGGATCTGCATCTGCTCGTGATGTTGCTTGCGGATCTGCTCACGCTCCTGCTCGGTTTTCGCGTTGCGCATCTGGGTTTGATACTCGCTGCGCTCCTTCTGGGTCATCAGTTGCGAGCCGTAGATCTGATCCTGGGTTTTGTCCTGGGTCTGCAGACGATCTTGATCGCGCGTCTGGTCCTGGTCCGCGGCGGTCGCGACCGACACCATGACGGGCAGAAGCGCCGCGATCACGGCTGTGTAAATCAATGTGCGTTTCATGACTGTTCTCCTTAACGATTGAATGGGACGGATTCCTTCAGATTCTGCCCATATTAAATACCCATGGGCCGGTAAAGTCACTTTGATGCTCGCCACACTCCCGAAATGAACCCGAAGATACCTGTCATAACGCATGAGCGCAGGCATGGTGTACAGGCTGCACCGCGACCGATTGCCGCACGCCGGAGACGAGCTAACGTGGGCAATCGCCTGTTCTGCGGCTAGGGAAGTTCTGAATAATTCGGCCGTTCGCCCTGAGCCGACGAAGGGCGAACGGCAAGTGCCGGAATTTTCAGACATCGTATCCGTTCATGGTTCGACAAGCTCGCCACGAACGGACTTAATCAGAACTTCCCTGGCTGTTTTCCGCCGGCCACAGCTGCGCCGCACCGCGCACGCCGGAGCTGTCGCCGTGGACATGGGGCAGAATTCTCGTGCGCAGCTCATCGTTGAACACGTACCGCGCCACGCGTTCGCGGCCATCGGTGCACAATCGTGAGATATTCGACATGCCGCCACCGAGCACGACCACGTCCGGATCGAGGATGTTGATCACCGTCGACAGCGCGCGTCCGAAACGGTCGAAGTAGCGTTGCATCGCCGCCTCAGCCCGTGCGTCGCCCTGTGCGGCGTGCGTGACGATCTGTTTTGCATCGAGCGACGGATCTCCGCCATGCAACGCGTAGTCGTGCGCGAGCCCGGGTCCGGAAAGCAGTGTTTCGACGCAACCATGCTTGCCGCAGTAGCACGGCGGGCCATCGGTCTCGAGAACATTGTGCCCCCATTCGCCCGCGATGTGCTGCAGGCCCTCGATCAATTGGCCGTTGATGACGATGCCACCGCCGACGCCGGTTCCCAGGATGACGCCGAAAACCACGCCGGCGCCTTGTCCCGCGCCGTCGAGCGCTTCCGACAATGCAAAGCAATTGGCATCATTGGCGAGACGGATCGGGCGCGAGAGAATTTTTTCCAGGTCGTCCTTGACCGGTTTGCCATTGAGGCAGACGGTGTTGGAATTCTTGAGACAGCCGGTGCGGGTGGATATCGCGCCCGGGGTGCCGATGCCGACGCGGCAGGATTGACCGGCCTTTTTCTCGAGATCGAGCACCAGCGCGTGTATGGTTTTCAGGATGGCACGGTAACCACGGTCCTGCGGCGTGGGGCGTCGCTCGCAGTAAAGCATTTTGCCGGCCTCGTTGATGACGATGCCTTCGGTTTTGGTGCCGCCGAGGTCAATGCCGATGCGTAGCATGGGATTATTCCAGGTGGGTTTATCTCAGACCCTGGATCCAGCGATCGTAGAATTGGTCGGCGATGCCCTGCAGGTGCTTCACCCGAGCATCGAGGTTGGCCGTCATCGCTTGCGGGTTCTGGACGGTGGCACATACTGGCACGAGATCATCCGCGCCCAAGCGCGCCCATTCGCGCACCATTTCGACGGTCATCTCGATGTGACACTGGAAGGCAAGGGTCTTGCCGATGACAAACGCCTGATTGGCGCAGTCACGCGAGGCGAGAATGTGCGTGGCACCGGGTGGAATCGAAAACGTTTCGCCATGCCAGTGAAACACCTCGAACTCTCCGGGCAAGCCTCCGAGCCAGGGTTTTGCCGCGGAGCTGTCCACGCGGCTCACCGGCAGCCAGCCGAATTCCTTGACGGGGTTTTTCGTGATCGCCCCGCCGAGCGCCTTGCTGATTAATTGCCCGCCAAGACAATGGCCGAGGACCGGAATATCCGCGGCGACGGCGTTACGAATCAAATCAGTGACTTTCGGAATCCACGGCAGCAGGTCGTTGACACTCATGGGCCCGCCCATGAATACGAGCCCCGAAACGCCGTCTATGCTTGAGGGGATGAGGTCGTTCTGATCGATTCGGATCAGACGCCAGGGCAGGCGATGACGGCCGAGATAATCGGCCAGGTAACCGGGTCCCTCGTGCGGCGCATGGCGGAAAACCAGGATTTCCTGCATGCGCCGATTGTATCGTCTGTCATGGGTTTAAGAAATATGGCTATCCGCAAGTTCACCGTGAAATTCATCATGATCGCCGTGCTGATGCTCGCCGCGTCCGGAGTCGGCGCGGCGGAAAGAATTTCCCTGCAAGCCTTGTTCAAGGACAAGGCGATCATTGTCGTCGACGGCGCACGCCATGTCATGAAGAGCGGCGAGATGAGCCCCGAAGGGATCAAGCTGCTCGCGACCGATACGCAGGAAGAAAAGGCCGAGGTTGAAATCGATGGCAAGCACGAAGTGCTCAGGCTTGGCGTGGTGGTGGCGGGTTTTGACTCGAAAGGAAAGGGGAGTGTGGTGCTCTATCCTAATCGCGGCGGGCATTTCTTCGCCGATGGATTGATCAATGGCACCTCCGTCCGGTTCATGGTGGACACCGGCGCCACCGTGATCGCGATGAACAGCAAAATCGCCAAACGCATCGGAATCGACTACATCAGGAACGGCAGCCCGGGCATGGCCAGCACCCCCGGGGGCAACGTGCGCACCTATGACATATCGCTGAATAACGTCCAGGTCGGTGGCATCACTCTATATAATGTGCAAGGAAGCATCATCGAAGGCAACGATCCTCGGGAAGTGCTGCTCGGCATGTCTTTCCTCGGCCAACTCGACATGAAGCGCGACGGGGAAAAAATGGAGTTGTCCGAGCGTTAGGGGATTTCTGATCACATCCGTTCGCGATGAGCCCTTTGTCCTCGCTCAGGACAGGCCTGCCCTGAGCACACCGTTCAGTCTTCGACAAACTCAGACCGAACGGTGAAAGGATCAGAACCGGAACCCGATCTTGGCGCTGTAGGAAGGGGCGTCACCGGTTTTGTCCGCCTCGAGAGCCAGATTGATGAGGCCAAAATTCAGGTTGCCGCCGACGAAATATTTTCCCTGGGTAAATTCTTCTTTGTTGAGGTTCGGGACGCCGACAGGTTCAGAGGTTGTCCAGATTTGTCCCACCCCCGCATACGGCGTGAAAATCGTAAGGCGCATCGAGACCAGCAACTCAAGACCGGTGGTGTGGAAGTCGAGTTCATTGACGCCCGTAAGCTTCGAATAGGTTCCACGCAGGCCCAACGCCGGTGTCACCGTGCCGCCATCGAGGATGGCATAGCGCACTTCGGCGCCCCACAGTGTCATGTCCGTGTCGGGAACGGATGAATAAAATGCGCCCAGATCGAATCCGGCCGGCAGACCCTTGTGCAGGTGCAATTTCGGAACATAGACGGTGTCGTGGACGGTTCCGGAACTGGCCAGATCCTAGGCATCGGGGTTTTGCAGTGTTGTGGCGCTGACCTCCACGCCGATGTCGAAGCCGGTGAGACCCAGCGGCGTGGCCGGAATGACACCCTTGTAGCTCGCCACCGCACCCAGATCCTCCGACAGATTACGGAATTCCGTCTGGTTCAGTAGGTTGATCTGGTCGATACTGTCAGCGGCGATTGCCGGCGTGATGGCGGCCAGCATGACGGCCAGGGAGACGAGTGTGCGTTTCATCGTAATTCTTCTTTAGGTAATTTCGGTTCTCAACGTAATATCGATAGTTAATCGTAATGGCATGGACGAAGTATAGCCTTACCGCTGATCTGCCCGATAGTCGCGGGAGGCGGCCATTGGCGAATTCAGTTTCGCCGGGGCGGGAAAATCTTGTCCGGATTGAGAATACCCCTGGGGTCGAATTGATGCTTGATTCGGCGCATGAGATCGAGGGTCACGGGATCGATCGCGCGGTTGATATAGTCGCGCTTGGCGACCCCGATGCCATGCTCGCCGGACAGCGTGCCGCCGAGTTTCAGCACCAGATCGAACACCTTCGATACACAGGGCAAGGCGTTGCGTTCCTGCTGCGGGTCCTGGCTGTCGTAGAGCAGGTTCACGTGGATATTGCCGTTGCCGGCATGCCCGAAATTCACGATCGGGATGCCATATTCGCGCGACAGTTGTTCGAGTCCGTCGATCAGGTCGGGGATGCGCGAAACCGGTACCACCACGTCCTCGTTCAGTTTGTTGGGCGCGATGTTGCGCAGCGCCGGCGACAGCGCCTTGCGCGTCGCCCACAGGGCCGATGCTTCGTCCCTGGTGCTGGCGGCGGCGAGGCTTAACAGCCCATCGCCACGGGCGGCGGTGGAAATGCCGGCCACGATACTGTCCATCGCCGCCTCTGGCCCATCCACCTCGATCATGAGCAGTGCCCCGGCGCCGCGCGGCAGCTCCGCCGCCGAGTAATTCCGGATCATCTCGATCGCTGCCGAGTCCATGAACTCGAGCGCATACGGCATGACCGGTTGCGCCATGATGCGCGACACCGCCGCGGCCGCCGCGCGTACGTCGGCATATACCGCCTGCAGGGTACGGCGCGATTCGGGCAGCGACGTAAGCTTGAGCGTTGCTTCCGTCACGATGGCGAGCGTGCCCTCCGAGCCGATGATCAGGCGCGTCAGGTCGTAGCCCACGACACCCTTGGTCGTGTTGGTTCCGGTGTGAATCTCTTCGCCCTGGCCGGTGACGGCGACGAGCCCGAGCACGTTTTCTCGCGTGCTGCCGTATTTCAAGGCGCGCGGACCGGCGGCGTTCACCGCGATATTGCCGCCGACGGTGCAGTAGGCGCCGCTCGTGGGATCGGGCGGCCAGAAAAATCCGTGCTCCGACGCCTTGTCCTGTATCGCCTGATTGAGCACGCCCGGCTCAACGCGCATGACGCGGTTGGCGGGATCCATGTCAACAATGCGATCCATGCGTTCCAGCGACAACACCAGTCCGCCGCGCAGCGGAACGGCGCTGCCGGTAGTGCCGGTGCCGCGCCCGCGCGCGACGATCGACACGTTGAATTCATTGCACAACCGCACGGTTTCCAGCACTTGGGCATGCGTGGTGGCGAATGCCACGGCGGCCGGGAGCGCATGCTTGCGCGAATTGTCCTGACCGTAAGACCAGCAGTCGGCAGGATCGGTCAGTACCTTGTCCGCGCCCAATACGGCCTTGAGCCGATCCACGAACCCGCCGGGAATATCACTCATAACCGAAGCCCTACTCGCTGTATGCAAATGACAGGACGAACGAGCGAAGCGAGTAGGGCTTCATTATTTCGTCTTGTCATTTGACAAACGGATGCGCTGGAGGAGTTCGGTGGTCGAGCGCTTGAAACGGAATGGTATGGAGTGCACCTGACCGCCGTAGCCGGTGACAAGATCGGCGCCAACGATCTTGTCCGGCGTCCAGTCACCGCCCTTGACCAGGTGATCCGGACGCACGCGCTTGATCAGCTCGTACGGCGTGTCGTCGTCGAACGGCACCACGAGCGATACGCAGCCGAGCGCGGCAAGGATCGCGAGGCGGTCGTCGAGGGGATTCATCGGGCGATCATTGCCTTTTTCGAGGCGCCGCACCGAGGCATCGCCGTTCACGCCGATGACCAGGGATTTTCCCATCGCCGCGGCTTCCTCGAGGTAGGCGACATGGCCGCGGTGCAGGATGTCGAAACAGCCATTGGTGAAAACCAGTGGTCGCGCCAGTTCCGCGAGCCGAGCCGGCAGTTGTCCCGTGTCCGTGACGATCTTGCGTTCGCTCGGGGTCAATCGAGGTACTCGAACAGCTTGACCACGCGGGTGATGCCGCCGACGGTGCGGGCGGTTTCGGCGGCCAGGTCGCCTTCACTCTGTTTGACGAGCCCCATGAGATAGACGACGGAGTTCTCCGTCACCACCTTGATGCGGGTCGATTTGAGATTTGGCGTATCCAGCATCTTGGCCTTGACCTGTCCGGTGATCCAGGAATCGTGTACGCGGTTGGCGAAGGACATGGGTTCGGCCACGTTGATTTCGCTGACGACGCGCTTGACGCCTTCGAAGCGGCGTGCCCGCGACACCACGATGTCGCGTTGCTCGGCCGTGGTAGCCTCGCCGGTCAGCAGCACGGTGCCGTTGAGACACGTGATGTTGACGTGGACGTCGTCGCCGAGTCGGTCGTCGTCGGTGATTGCCTTGCGCACCGAGAGCTCGATGTTTTCGTCGTCGATCTGGGTGCCGACGGTGCGACGGTCGGTGGCGCAGCCCTGCGCAAGGGTTATGCCGGCAAAGATAGCCGCGAGAAAAATAAATTTCTGAATCATTTTAACCTTGTCCTAGAAGCTGGTAGTCGATGAGATCGCACAGACAATGGATGACGATGCCGTGGACTTCCTGGATGCGCGCCGTGGAGGAGCCTGGCACGCAGATGTTGACGTCGTTTCCGGAGAGCACGGAAGACATTTCACCGCCCTCGCGTCCGTTCAGCGCCACACAGACGATGCCGCGCTCGTGCGCCGCTTCGACCGCACGTATCACATTGCGTGAATTACCCGAGGTGGTGATGCCGAGCAGTACGTCGCCCGTCTGGCCGAGCGCGCGCAGCTGTTTGGAGAAGATGTCATCGAAATGGTAGTCGTTACCGATGGAGGTGATGGTCGAGGTGTCGGTGGTGAGTGAGATGCACGGCAGGCCGGGTCGCTCGCGCTCGAAGCGATTCAGCAGCTCGGCGGAAAAATGCTGCGCGTCCGCTGCCGAGCCGCCGTTGCCACAGACTAGGATTTTACGATCCGAGAGCAGCGCCTGGATCATGTGTCCGGCCGCTTGCGCAATGAACGGCGCTAGCACCTCCATGCAGTTACGCGTGGTCAGGATGCTTTCCTGAAAGATGTTCTTGACGCGCGTAACGAGGGCGGTGGAATCGGGCGCGGTCTGCAGACTGCTCTTGGCCATGGGGGCGTCCTTGATTAGAAAACGTTCTGTAACCAGCGAAAGTCGCCGCCTTCGCCGTCTCCGGTCAACGCTACGATATCAAAACGGCAGGCTTTCTTGGAGGCCCGTGGCGTATTCTGCAGGTAATGTTCCGCAGTGGCGCGCAGCCGTGCCTGTTTACGGGCGTCCACGGTTTCGGCCGGCGTGCCGAAATCATCCGATGAACGGTAACGTACCTCGACGAATACCAGGGTGTCGTGCTCCTGCATGATGAGATCGATCTCCCCGAAGGGGCTGCGGTAATTGCGGGTCGTGAGCGCGAGTCCCGCTTGCTGCAGGCGGGTGCAGGCGATGTCTTCCGCTTTACGACCGCGGCTGAGGTTTAGCGGGGAGCCCCGTGTCATTTTCGATCTCGAATTGCCCCTTGTGCTTGAGGAAGGTGTCCACGAGTTTCGGCACGCCGCGATTGAACCGGGCCCACAGCAGTTGCCGCTGCAGGCGGCCGCTGCGGTCGAGCGATAGCCCGCTGGTGACGCCGTTGAAGCGGGCGCCCGGTTCCATGCTGATGCGGCCCAGGTGCGGGAGGATTGCGTAGCTGTCCATGCCGAGCGCGTACAGACGGTCGAGGTCGCTATGAACGAACGGCCAGTTTTGCTGCACCTTCTGGCGCAGCTCCTGGATCCGGCCGTCGCCAACCAGCATCCACGGCATGTCGCCGAAGACAATGCCGTCGAGATCCACGTCCTGCACGGCATCGCCGGCGCCGGTGAAGATATGCGAGGTCGAGTACACCGGCACGCGCGCGGCGTGATAAAAATTGAGCTGCGGCTTGATGAGCCGCCCGTGCTTGGCGTCGGCAGCGATGAAGATGTAGTCGATGTCCTGCCGCGCGCGCGAGTCGAATTGCAGTTTCTGACCGGCAATTTTTTCGATCAGGCCCTTGCGCGCCTCGCTCTGGGTGATGTTGAGCAATTGCTTGATGGGGTCGGAGTAGTCGACATCCAGCTCATTGTAAGATTGACTGGCGACCACGGTGCCGCCGAGGCGCTGCCAGTAATTTGCCCAGGCCGTCATCATGCGTTCGCCCCACGGTGTTTTCGGGTAGAGCACGGCGGCCTGCCGGTGGCCATCGAGGTAGGCGCGTTCGGCTACTTGCTGTGCCTCCTGCTCCGGCGGCAGGCCGAATTCGAACAGGTACTTGCTGGCCGTACCCGGATCGGTGTCGGTGCTGTTGAGCATCAGAGTGGGCACCTTGATGCTCGCCTGTTTCAGGACCGCTTCCGCGGCTTCGCGCCCCAGGGGTCCGACCACGAATTGCGCCCCCTCGTTGATGGCCTGGGCGTAAACATCGGGTGTCTTAGCGGGGTCCGAGCCGGTATCGTAAATCGTGATTTTGGGCTTGTCCGGATTGGTGTTGGCGGCGTCCATCCCCATGAACCCGTCGCGCACGGCCTGTGCCGCGGTCGAATACGCAGAGGAGAGCGGCAACAGCAGGGCGATGCGCTCGATGCGCCCGGATATTCCCGGGGTCGGACTCATGAGCGTGCCGAATATGGTTTCATTCGCGGGATGGGTGGGGTGGGCTATTTTCCATTGATCGAGCGCGGCCTGGAGCGGTAAGACCTGTCCGGCGTTTTCTGCGGTAATCAGGGCGAGCTCGATCCAGCCGGACAACACCGGGTCACGGGCGATATTGAATTCGGTCTTGAGCCGTTCGCGCGGCATAGACACGAGAATTTTCCACAACTGTTTCTGGTTTTCGGCGACGGCCTCTTTTCCGGCGAGGTATTGCTCGCGGCCGATGAGGTTGCGTACCGCACCGATGGGATTATCGAGCGCCAGTTCGGCTTGTGCGCGCACGCTGTTGATTTCGGAGAGCAGCGCGGGGCTCAGATTACGCAGGCGGCTGGCTTCGTCCAGCTGCCGGATGCCCTTCTCGAACCCGCCCTCGGCGAGATAGATGCGCGCCTGCAGGATGCGTTTGCGCGCCGTAAACGAGCTGTCGAGCGCCTCGACGTTGATCAGCTCGATCTGACTGCGCGCCTCGCGCAGTTGCCCGGCCTTGATGAAATTGGCCACCGCCCGAAGCTGGAGGTCCTGTTTCTGCGCGGGCAGGGCGATTTCCGCCAAGCGTGTGTACTCGCGCGCGGCAATCAGGAAATCACCGTTGCCCTCGGCCTTTTCTGCCAAGTCCACGCTTGCCGTCGGTGGCGCCGGCGCGACGCGCGCCGTCTCGCAGCCGGCAAGGAGCGCGGCACATATTATAGGAATAGCCAGCCAGCGGATGGGTTTCATGCGGTTTCCTGTTTAGAATGCGCGAAAGTATCGAATCGGGGAATTAAGCGTTATTGACCCGGCATCGTCGTTTTTGAACGAAGGCAATAGGTAATGAGTGTTCCGCGACATATGTGATATTGCGAACGTGCCGGGTCAATAACAAAAATAATTTAAGATTTTTCGTTTATTGAGGTGGTACGACGGTCTCAACCCGTGGCCAAGCCAGAATATGGACCCTAACATTTTTTCAAAATGAGTCATACCGCCTCAATAAACGCAGGCAGGCTTTATATGGTGGCCACGCCGATCGGCAACCTCGAGGACATGACGCCGCGGGCGATACGCATCCTGTCGGAAGTCGACCTGATCGCCGCCGAGGACACGCGCCACAGCGGCAAGCTGCTCAAGCATTTCGGTATTGAAGCCAAGACAGAAGCCCTCCATGAGCATAACGAGCGCAGCCAGGTTCCCAGGCTTATCGAAATTTTGCAGGCCGGTAAGTCTATCGCATTTATCACCGACGCGGGTACCCCGCTGGTGAGCGACCCGGGCTTTCATCTGGTGCGATCCGCCCGCCAGGCGGGGCTCACCGTCATACCCGTGCCCGGCGCCTGCGCGGCTATTGCGGCGCTGTCAATCGCCGGCCTTCCTTCCGACCGTTTTGTTTTCGAGGGGTTCCCTCCGGCCAAATCCGCCGCCCGCCGCACGGTGTTCGAGAAGCTGCGCGAGGAAACCCGCACGCTGATTTTCTACGAAAGCCCGCACCGCATCCTCGAAAGCCTCAAAGAGATGACCGAGATTTTCGGGCCCGGACGCGAGGCGGTGCTGGCGCGCGAACTGACCAAGCAGTTCGAAACCGTGCGTAGCGGCACGCTGACGGAACTGTCCGAATGGGTCGAGCGCGATCCGCACCAGCAGCTCGGCGAGTTTGTAATCCTCATTCATGGTGTGCCGCGCGAGGAACGGGAAGCCGTGGACGAAGAGGCCGAACGCGTTCTCAGGATTCTGCTCGAGGAACTTCCCGTCAGCCAGGCCGCGGCGCTCGCGGCGAAAATCACCGGTCTCAAGAAAAACCGGCTGTATGAGTACGCACTGAACCTCAAGCGTGACAGCTAGGCCGCGCGCGGGCGCGACCGGCTGATAACGTTGAGATAGTGAACGCTGAAGAGATGTGCCGCGTCCAGCCAGACCTGGCGCGGTTGCAGGCCGGCGCGGCGTGCCAGCGCGTGGAACTCCGCTACCGAGTATTTGTATGAGCTCTCGGTGTGGATGCTCTCGCCGGCGTCGAAGCGGAAACGCCTCCCGAGGACGCGGATTTCCTGGGCGCGACGGCTGACCAGGTGCATTTCGATGCGTCCGCGCGGCGCGTTGTAAAATGCGTGGTGCCGGAAATTCCCCGGTTCGAGTTCGGCGCCGAGTTCGGTACGCAGGCGCTCCAGCAGATTGAGATTGAACGCCGCCGTGATGCCCTGAGCGTCGTTGTAGGCGGCGTGCAACACCGCCGGGTTTTTCTTCAGATCGACGCCGATCACCAGCGCGCCATCGGGCTGCACCAGACGCCGGACGCGTTGCAGAAACGCCAGCGCCTCGGGTGGATCGAAATTGCCGATGGTCGAGCCCGGAAAGAACACGAGCCGGCGCCCGCTGCCGGCCGGATCGGGCAAATCGAAATCCTGCGCGAAATCGGCGCAGGCCGCGTGCACTTCGAGCCACGGGTAGTCATGCGCCAGACGCTGCACCGATTCCCGCAGAAATTCCAGTGAGATGTCGATGCCAAGATAGTGACGCGGCCGCAGGGTCTCGAGGAGCAGGCGAATCTTTTTGCTCGCGCCGCTGCCCAGCTCGATCAGCGTGCAGTCCGCGCCGGCCAGCCACGCCATTTCCCGGGCGCAGGATTCCAGTATCCCCATCTCGGTGCGCGTGAGGTAATACTCCGGCAGTTCGCAGATGGCGTCGAACAGCCGCGAGCCGCGCTCGTCGTAGAAGAATTTCGGCGCGATCCGCTTGGGCCGCGACGCGAGTCCCAGCAGCACCTCCTCCTGCATGGTCACGGGCGACGGGCGATCGTCATGGAAACGTACGGGACGCAGTCTCATCGATCGTCCGCCAGGCGGATGCCGGAGAATTGCCAGCGGTCAGCGGGGTAGAAAAAGTTGCGGTAGCTGGCGCGGATGTGATCCGTGGGTGTTACGCAGGAGCCGCCGCGCAGCACCAGCTGGTTCACCATGAACTTTCCGTTGTATTCCCCGAGCGCGCCCGGTGCCGGCCGGTAACCGGGATAGGGTGCGTACGGGCTCGCGGTCCACTCCCAAACATCGCCGAAGAATTGCCTCGGTTCCACGCCGGGCGAAGCCGGGACGGGATGCAAGTAGCCCGACTCGCGCAAATTACCGTGCACGCGCTGTTGCTGTGCGACGGCTTCCCATTCCGCCTCGGTCGGCAGACGTTTGCCGGACCAGCGCGCGTAAGCATCGGCCTCGTAGAAGCTCACGTGGCACACCGGTTCGTGCTCATTCATCGGCCGTGTGCCCGCGAGTGTGAACAGTTGCCAGCACCCGTGCGATTTTTCCCAGTACAGCGGCGCTTGCCACTGATGCCCGCGCGCCGTGCGAAATCCGTCCGCCAGCCAGTATTCGGGTCGCGCATAACCGCCGGCCTTGATGAACTCGAGATACTCGCCATTGGTGACCAGGCGCGTGGCGAGCGCATACGGCGCGAGCAAGCTGCGATGACGCGGACCTTCGTTGTCGAAGGCAAAGCCCGCGCCGTCGTGCCCGATTTCCATCGTGCCGCCGGTCTGTTCGAACCATCTCAGCGCCGGGCCGGCGCCGGTCGGGGCGACGGGCAGGTCGTCGCGATAGGCCGGCTTCAACGGATTGATGGCAAAATTGTATTTGATATCCGTCAGGAACAGTTCCTGATGCTGTTCCTCATGATGGCAGCCGAGCGCCGCGCGCGCCGCGACCTCGGGCCAGTGCTGTTCTTCCACGCTGGCGAGCAATGTGGTCATTGCCTCGTCCACCTGCGCGCGATAGCGGAAGACTTCCTCCACCGTCGGACGCGACAGCTGTCCGCGGCTCGGGCGCGGGAACGGGACGCCGACCTGATCATAATAAGAGTTGAACAGATGCTCGAACTGCGGATGAAACGGGCGGTAACCGGGGACAAAGGCTTTGAGCAGGAAAGTCTCGAAGAACCAGCTCGTGTGCGCGAGGTGCCACTTGGCCGGGCTCACGTCGGGCATGGCCTGCAGGCCGTAATCGTCCGGCGCGAGCGGCCGGCTGAGCGCCTCGCTCACGCGTCGCACGCCGGTGTAGCGTGCCGCCAGACTGTCCCGTGATTCAGGAATCCCGCGTGCTGAATCCCGGGCCTGTGACCTACCGCGGACGAGCATCATTCCGTTGCTCCCTAGCTGGCCGAACCGGAATTGAAACATACTGGCGCGGGAATTCAAACGCTGAATGCCGGTCATACGGACGACATCCACATCGTTTGGAAGGGTAATATTTATGATGACAGGACCAATGAGCCAAGCGAATAGGGTTCCAGTATCGGCGAAGGCAATCTGGAATGGCGCGATATTGGCCGAAAGCGACGCGTGCCGTATCGTCGAGGGCCATTATTATTTCCCGCCCGAGGCGGTGAAACGCGAACACCTGCGCCTGAGCACGAAACACACGACCTGTCCCTGGAAAGGCGTCGCGAGTTATTACGACGTCGTGGTCGACGGCAAGGTGAACTGCAAAGCCGCGTGGTGTTACCCGCACACCTCCGCGGAGGCGCGCCATATCCAGCATTACATCGCTTTCTGGCACGGCGTAAAAGTTTTGCCTTAAATCCCGCCACGAATCTGCGTCAGGACTCAATCGGAGAATAATCGATAACACCCTCGTTTCTGAAGCGTGGGCCCGCCACCGGCCGGATTAGGAGCCTGACTTGCGGCAGCGGTGACATTGGCCGTAGGATGTCGACCATGGATCACCGGGACCGGGAGAGGCCTGATTCTGTTTTCTGCATTGTTGTGAGCCATTTCACGTGCCCGGATTGAAAAAATCCGGTGAGGTCATGCAGCGGAAAGACCGAAATCGACCCGTCAATGGTTTATTTCCTGAAATTTTATGTCCCGGATGGTGAAAGTTTGATCTGGCGCAAGGCCGCTCGGGTGTATATTCCGCAAAAATGAAGCTATGGGTTGTTCCTGAAAATAACTGACAGTGAAAACGCGAGGTAATTATGGCAAACGGTGAACGCGCCCTGGACGGGGCACTGCATTTTTCCGACCGGGAAGACGTCCGGGAGAAACTGTTCAAGCGGGTATGGACCCAGGAATTAAACGATGTGTTCGCCGACGTGGCCAAGTATTACGACCGCGCGAACTACGTCGCGAGTTTGGGGTTGTGGAATAAATTCCGCAATAGTTTTCTCGCGACCATCGATTTGCAAAGCGGTCAGAAAGCGCTGGATGTCTGCGCCGGCACCAACGCGGTCGGTATCGCCATGCTGCGCAAGCAGCCCGATCTCAAGGTCTGCGCCATGGACCGCAGCGCGGCGATGCAGGAAGTCGGCCGCCAACTGGCGGAAAAGGAAGGCTTTCACATCGAAAGCGTCATCGGCGATGTGCACAAGCTGCCGTTCCCCGACAATCATTTCGACGTGGTGACGCTGCAATGGGCGTCGCGGCATCTGCGCGTCATAGACGTGTATGCCGAGATCCGGCGCGTGCTGAAGCCGGGCGGATATTTTTATCATTGCGACATGCTGCGCCCAGGCAGCAAGCTGGTGGAGCGCGCGTACTATGCCTATCTGCGGGTCAGTCTGTCGGTGACGGCGGTGTTGTTTCAGAGCGGCGCGACGGCGCGCAACTGCAAGAAATACTTTATTGACGCGCTGAGCCTGTTCTACTCGGCCGAGGAAATGTCGCAGTTGCTGCGGCATCTGGGCTATGAGAACGTTTCGAGCAAAACCCTGATGGGCGGGATGATCGGGTTTCACAAGGCGATGAAGCCCTAGTTTCGCCAGTCGGGGCGACGGCCGTGGATAAGGTCCGCGTCCTGTGCGCCATGAGTGGCGCGATGATGCAGGAGTTCAGCACGCGTACCGCCGCGCGGCTCGGGGACTACACGCTGTTCAAGCTGCTGCTGCCGGCGTTCCGGGCGTTTCTCGATATCAATGTCAGGAAGGAAATCGAGAAGGATCGCCTCGTGATCATGCGCGCGGGCAGCGCGCCTCAGGAAGCGGATATCCAGCGGCTATTGCAACAAGCGCGCGAGATCGATCAGAAGTTTCTGCAACAGGCCGCCGTTTTTCCCGTCAACATCCACATCGAATACCGCGATATCGAAGAGTTCCGCCGGCGCCGGATCGAGCGGCTGCTCGAACTGGCCGGACGTTTGCTCGCGCAATGGGAAACGACGCCGCGGTTCCGCGCGGCGGTTGCGCACCTGTATTCCCGCGCGGAGTTCGAATCATTGTTGCGCGAGATACTGGAGCTTTACAGCGCCGAAACCAAAATGCTGAGCCGCTCGGTGCACATTCCCCAGATATTCAATTTTGCCCGGGACTCGCTGTCCGAAACCGTTCATACCGTCATGGTCAGCGTGGCCAAGGGTCTGGCCGCTGAACTCACGCGCAAGGTGTACCGACGCGTGCTTTCGTCCTAGCACCAATAATTTCGGCTGGCATCTACCGGTAGTCCGGGAATCATGTCAGCGAGTCGTCTTTTAACCCCCATCATACTAATATCCAATATCCTCGAATGAGGCATTCGGGGACACTCACCGGCGTGACTGTCCGCAAATTACTGGCACGTGTCGGATCGCAGGCAAGGGTTGGAGATTTCGTTGTTAAACATGTTCGCATTTCGTGCGCCGAACAAGTAACGCACTCTGGTATTCAAGGAAAGCAATGGAAGCGAAGCGAATTTACCGGATGTTGCCCATCGTCATGGGACTGGCGGGGTTTGTGGGACTGGCCGGATGCAACGGTGAAACAAAGAGTAATAAAGTCTTGGAAACGTCCTTGACCATGAATCAGAAAAAGATTGATCCGGCGTTGCTCATGACCATTCAGCAATCCGTGCAACCCGAACAGCCCATGGATGTTCTCATCCGGACCCAAGGCGCGATTGACGCGACACAGCGGGCGGCGCTCGAAGGGAGAGGAGCGAGGATTGGTTCTGTCATGGGCGACGTCGTGACGGCGAGGGTTCCGGCGCGCGCCGTGGCCCGGATCGCGGACCTGGAGTTTGTCGTACACATCGAAATATCAAAGCAGCAACGTTTGCGCTAACCGACATTGACTGGTGACGGATTCGATGACTTACCCTAAGCAGCTCGGCGTTGTTCTGGCGGCAGTCCTGTCGCTATTGGCCGGCGGCGTTTCCGCCGGTACCAAGCTCGACCCCATGTTGACCATGATGATGCAAGGGATGCCGGTCCAGACCGTAACGCAAACCCAAGGCATATTGAAATCGCAAGCCGCCGGCGCCGAACCCCTGGTGAGAACGATCGTCCGATTTCAGGGGGACCTCTCCGGCGTGGAATCCCTGGGAGGACAAGTCCAGTCCGTAATCGGCGATGTCGCGACCGTGAATGTTCCCCTCGGCAGTCTCGATGCGCTCGCACAACTGCCGAATATCGTCTACGTCGAGGCCGCCAAACGTGCCAAGCAACGCCTCGACGTCAGTGTCCCGGCCACCGGTGCCAGCCTGCTGCGCAGTGGCACGGCTCCGAACTGGACCGGCTCCACCGGGAAGGGCGTGGTCATCGGCATCGTCGATATCGGCATCGATCTCAATCACGCCGATTTCAAGGATGCCTTGGGCAAGACACGTATTCTTTCCGTATGGGACCAGACGGCCGGCGGAACGCCACCTGCCGGTTTTGGCTACGGCAAGGAATGCATCAAGGCTTCCATCGACGCCGGCACTTGCACGGAGAACGACACCGACGGTCATGGTACCCACTTGGCGGGAATTGCCGCCGGCAACGGTTCGGCAACCGGCAATGGTCAGCCGGCTTACCGTTATGTGGGCATGGCGCCGGAAGCCGATCTGATCGTAGTCAAAATCTCCCCGACGACAACAGGCATTCTGGATGGGATCAGTTACGTGCAACAAAAGGCAGCTGCGCTCGGCAAGCCGTCGGTTGTTAATCTCAGTCTCGGGCAACATATGGATCCACACGACGGCACGTCCAGTTATGAGCGCGCGCTCGACAGCGCCTCCGGCACCGGAAAGGCCATCGTCTGCGCCGCGGGCAACGAGGCCAATGCCAACATACATGCCAGCGGAACTGTGTCGCCGGGTGGCACCACCGCGGTGAAATTCAACATTCCCTCGGGCGACATGTTCGAGCAGATCGATATCTGGTATGCCGGGGCCAACCAGATGGGCATTACGGTAAGCAACGGGAATTGCAGCACCGGGATGGTGAACCCGGGCGATCCACTGTCATCATCAGACACCGCCTGCGGTTTGATTAAAATTATTTCCACCGGTGTGAACAGCACGAATGGCGACCGGAATATTTTTGTTTCTCTGGAAAGCGGTGCTAATACGCTCACTACCAACAATTCCTGGACACTCACGCTGCATGGCAACAGCATCGTTAGTGGCGGAAGGTTCGATGGCTGGATCGATGACAATGAAAATGCCACGTTTACCAATCACACAGATTCTTCTATCACATTGATCGATTGCGCCACTGCCACCAAACCGATTTCGGTCGCTGCGTACAACACGAAAGTCACTTACACCAGTCAATCGGGTTTGTTCAACTACACAGGCGAGACGCAGGGAAATATCAGTACGTTCAGCAGTCGGGGCCCACGGCGGCAGTGCACGCTCTGTCCCGCTCTGCCGCAAAAGCCGGAGATCGCCGCCCCGGGGCTGGGAATCATGTCGGCTTATTCTGCGAATACCACACCCGCGGCGTCGGGTAGCGAGCTTGATTTGGATGGCGTCCATGTCATCAAGGCAGGCACCAGCATGGCTGCCCCACATGTTACGGGTGCTGTGGCCTTGCTGTTCGAAGCCGGTCCCACCTTCAGCTCGGATCAGATCAAAAGTTTTATTATCGGAAGCGCTGCCACGGACGCATTCACTGGCACGGTACCTAATAATACGTGGGGCTATGGCAAATTGGATGTCAATGCGGCCTATGCCGTTCTCCTGGGCACGCCTCCACCTCCGCCGTCTTCAACTCCATCCCCGAGCGGAGGAGGCGGTGGCGGCGGATGCTTCATCGCCACGGCCGCCTACGGCAGCGCGATGGCGGATGAAGTAATGGTCTTGAGAAATTTCCGCGACAAACACTTGCTGATGAATGCACCCGGCAGGATCTTCGTGAGTTTTTATAACCGTCACTCGCCGCCGATCGCGGATTTCATCCGGGGACATGAGACAATGAGAGCTCTTACCCGCCTGAGTCTTTGGCCCGTGGTCTATACGATCAAGTATCCGCTGGTCTCGGCGGGATCGATGTTGCTGGGCGGAGTCACCGTTTTTAGCATGCGCCGCGCAAGAAAATCGTCTGTCCGCGTTTAACCGTGAAATACATCCATGCCCCTGCTGCGCCTCGATAAGGTTTCCCTGGCTTATGGCCATCGTCCGCTGCTCGAGCAGGCAAAGCTTGAAATACGCCGCGGCGAGCGGGTGTGCCTGGTGGGTCGCAACGGCGAGGGCAAGTCGTCGTTGATTCGCCTGTTGAGCGGCGAGGTCCTGCCCGATGACGGCCAGATCTGGATTCGCCCCGGCACGCGTATCGCGCACCTGGCGCAGGAAGTCAGCCCCGATAGCGACGAGTCGGTGTTCGATATCGTGGCTGGCGGACTGGCCGGACTGGGCAAGCTGATATCGCAATACCACCATACCGCCACGGAGCTTGCGCGCGCGCCCACGCCGGCCCTGACGCAGCGACTGGCGCAGCTGCAGCACGAACTCGAAGCCGGCGATGGCTGGCGCTTGGAGCAGCGCGTGGAGATGGTGCTGTCACGTCTGAATCTGGATGGGGACATCAGCATGCACGCGCTCTCCGGCGGTTGGCGGCGGCGCGCGATGCTGGCACGCGCCCTGGTGTGCGAACCGGACTTGCTGCTGCTCGACGAACCTACCAATCATCTGGACATCGAGGCCATCACCTGGCTGGAAGATTTCCTCGCCGACTATCCGGGTGCGCTGCTGTTTGTCAGTCACGACCGCGCGTTCCTCAAGCGTCTTGCCACACGCATCATCGAACTCGATCGCGGCGCACTCACCTCCTGGCCCGGGAGCTACGATGATTACGTGCGCCGCAAAGAGGATCAGCTGGCGGTGGAGACACGGCACAACGCGCTGTTCGACAAGAAGCTCTCGCAGGAAGAGGCGTGGATACGCCAGGGCGTCAAGGCGCGCCGCACGCGCAATGAAGGACGGGTGCGCGCGCTCGAAGCCCTGCGCGAACTGCGCCGCCAGCGCCTCAACCGCGCCGGCAAGGCGGAGCTAAAACTGGAGGAGGGCAAGCAGTCCGGCCAGCTGGTGTTCGAAGCCAAGCACGTCGATTTCAGTTTCGGCGACATCGTTGTGATAAAAGATTTCTCGGCGCGCGTCATGCGCGGCGACCGCATCGGCATCGTCGGCCCCAATGGCGCCGGCAAATCCACGCTGATCAAGCTGCTGCTGGGCGAGCTGCCGCCGACGCGCGGGCAGTTGCGCCGCGGCACCAATCTCCAGGTCGCGTACTTCGATCAGCAGCGCGCGCAGCTCGACCCCGGCGCGACGGTCATGGACAGCGTCGGCGCTGGCAGCCAGACCGTGACCATCAACGGCCGCAGCCAGCATGTCGCCGGCTACCTGCGGAATTTCCTGTTTCCCCCGGAACGACTGCGGTCCCCGGTGAGCACGCTCTCCGGCGGCGAACGCAACCGGCTGATGCTGGCGCGGCTATTCGCCCAGCCGGCCAATCTGCTGGTGATGGACGAACCGACCAACGATCTGGACGTGGAAACGCTCGAACTGCTGGAGGAGTTGCTGCTCGAATACCAGGGCACCTTGCTGCTGGTGAGCCACGACCGCGCGTTTCTGGATAACGCGGTCACGAGCACCCTGGTGTTCGAAGGTGATGGGCGGATCGGCGAATACGTCGGCGGTTATACCGATTGGCTGCGGCAACGACGCAACCCGGCCGCGCCCGCGACCGAAGCGCCGCGCGCCAAAACACCACCACCCGCGTCCGCCGTGGAAATGCGCGGCACCAAACCCCGCAAGCTTTCTTACAAGGAACAGCGTGAACTCGAAACCCTGCCGGCAAAGATCGAGTCGCTCGAAGCGGAACAGGCGCGGTTACAATCCGCCGTCGGCGCTCCCGCGTTTTACCAGCAGACCGCCACAGAAATCACGGCCGCCCTGGCGCGCCTGGAGAAGATCACGAAGGAGCTTGAAACCTGTTACGCCCGCTGGGAAGTACTCGAGTCGCCGCTGACGGCGGCGGACGGATAGTCGACGTTATCACCGGCACGAATAGCTATGCCGTAGACCCCGCTCCTGGCGCGGGTAGACGCAGCGCATGTAATAGGAAGTCGTCACGTCGCGGCTGCGCGAGGCATAGCTGCACACCACGGACTCGCCACGCGAGGGCGCCGAGCCTACCAGTTTAAGCTGCACCCGCTTTCTTGATTCGGCTTTCGCGTTCATTCTCTGCGGCAGGCTGTTGTCGTCCGCTTCGATCCAGGCATTGACCGTGGCGCTGCATCTCACCGTGGATGGGTGGAAGCGCGGCGGCTCTGGTCTGGTTTCGGGGATTGGTTCGGCTGCCGCCGGAGGTTCGGCGGCGTAGGCATTCAGCCCGACGGCGAGTATCGCGATACCTATATATAGTGTCAGACGCATGGAACCTCCCAGTGCTTGCCTCTTCAGCCTAGCTGAACGACCCGGATCAGCAAGCAGCGCCCGGTGTATGCCGACATCCGGCATTCCCGAGCCGATAGTTATGCCGTATCGTTCGTCATTCTCCGGTTTTCCCCAGGCGCACCCGCGGGGCTGATCGAGGTGGACAAGGAGCCGTGAATGAACGAACGATTGACCGAACTCGAAGTGCGTGTCGCGTTTCAGGACCAGACCATCCAGGACCTGAACGAGGTGGTCACGCGCCAGCAGCGCGAGATCGATCGTCTGGTGAGGGAACTGGAAACTGTGAAATCCCTGCTGGCCGGCCTCGCCCCTTCGATGGTCATTCCGCAGGAGGACGAAAAACCGCCGCCGCATTACTAGCGCTTCGAATATGCTCACAGCGAGCGCACTAAATAATATCTCTAACAGTTTCTTCTACTTTCCAGGCAATCCCTGCTACAATACCCCCATCGGCGCACCCCGGTCTGCACCGATCCCTTCGCGGTCATCCATCTCGGTTCACCTCGAACAACTTCAACTTATCAGGTAGCGCCTAGACCGGCCCAAGTTATTTGGGTAGGCCATCCAGGAGCAACCATTCGCTATGTCATTTTCAAGTCTCGGCCTGTCGGCCGAATTACTCCGTGCTGTGTCCGAAAAAGGCTATACCCAGGCCACCCCCATTCAGTTGCGGGCCATCCCCGTCATTCTCGAGGGACAGGATATTCTCGCCGGCGCGCAGACCGGCACTGGCAAGACCGCCGGTTTCACGCTGCCGTTGCTGCAACGCCTGAACGCGAAACCCCATGGCGCGCATCGCGCGATCCGCTGTCTGATTTTGACCCCGACGCGCGAACTCGCCGCGCAGGTGGAGGAGAGCGTGCGCACCTACGGAAAATACGTGCCGCTGAAGTCCACCGTGGTCTTCGGCGGTGTCGGCATTCATCCACAGATCGACACACTGCGCCGTGGCGTTGACATCCTGGTCGCCACGCCGGGCCGTCTGCTCGACCACGTCAGCCAGAGGACGGTGGACCTGTCTCACGTCGAAATCTTGGTGCTGGACGAAGCCGATCGCATGCTCGACATGGGCTTCATTCGCGACATTCGCAAGATTCTCGCGCTGCTGCCCAAGAAACGCCAGAACCTGCTGTTCTCGGCCACCTTCTCCGACGAAATCAAGCAACTCGCCGACGGCCTGCTGAATGCGCCCGTGCTCATCGAAGTGGAGCGACACAAAATTGCCGCCGAACTCGTGTCGCAGGTAAGCCATCCGGTGGATCGCGTGCGCAAACGTGAACTGCTGGCGCACCTGATCCATTCGCAAGGCTGGAAGCAGGTGCTGGTGTTCACCCGCACCAAGCACGGCGCCAATCGTTTAGCCGATCAGCTGGAGGATGACGGTATCAGCACTTCCGCCATTCATGGCAACAAGAGCCAGAGTGCTCGCACCAAGGCCTTGGCGGATTTCAAAAAGGGTGGTGTGCGGGTGCTGGTGGCTACCGACATCGCCGCGCGCGGGCTCGACATCGACCAGTTGCCGCACGTGGTGAACTACGAACTGCCCAACGTGCCGGAGGACTACGTGCACCGCATCGGCCGCACCGGGCGTGCCGGTAAAGAGGGCGAGGCGGTCTCGCTGGTGTGCGTGGACGAGCACGATTTCCTGCGCGACATCGAACGCCTGCTCAAGCGCGACATCCCGAAGGTCGTGATTCCGGGCTTCGAGCCAAACCTGTCGATCAAGGCCGAGCCGATCAGTCATGGGCGCGGCCAGCACGGCGGTGGAAGGCCGCAAGCATCACGCCAGGGCGGCGATCGTGGCCGCAGCCAAAGGCCACATTCCCCTTCGCATGTACGCGCCGATGGTCAGCGCACGCCGTCGAACCCGCATGCCCGCGACGGCGCCCAACGCCCGCATTTACATTCGCACGCGCGTTCCGGCGCCCAGCGTCCGCATCCGAATCCGCATTCCCGCGCCGATGGCCAGCGCGCGCATTCGCAGCCGCATGTGCATTCTGCCGCCGAAGATCATGGCAATCGCCATGCTCCGCGCGCCGAGGTGGACGGTAACCGGCGTACTCCGGAAAACACCGGCCACGATCACGACCGCCACGATGCACCGCATCGGTCTCATCAGCCAGCAACGCATTCTCGTCCGGTGGTAACCCAGAAGCCGGTTCACCACCGCGCCAGGCGCGAGGTGCCGGCCTTGCTCGAAGGCGGCAGCAAGCGCGGGGATGACTAAGCGGTATCTGAAATTTCAGCCGGCCGAGTTGTATCTTTAACTCAAGGAACCTAAAAAAATTACGTTCATCAGAGTTCCCTTATATTGAATGTTGGCTCAGCGGTCCGAGGTTCCGGCACCCATCTGTTTTTCATCACGCGAAATTTTCATCGCTTATGAAACCGAAAATCCCCGACGTCGACGAGTCGGGTGTTCGTTGCTTTTTGTTGACCGCGGGTATAGGGTATTTCTGCTGCAAGATGGTGTTATAAAAACGGGAGGATGTAATAACGAAGGAAAGGAGACATGCCATGGTAACTGTTTCCAGACGTCAGTTCCTCAAACTCAGCGCCGCCGGACTCAGCGCATCGAGCCTCGCGATACTGGGATTCTCGCCTAACGAAGTTCTCGCCGAGGTACGCCAGTACAAGCTGGCACGCGCCACGGAGACACGCAACACCTGTCCGTACTGCTCGGTCGGTTGCGGTATTCTCATGTACAGCCTCGGTGACAAGGCCAAGAACGCACCGGCCGAAATCATTCACATCGAGGGTGATCCGGATCATCCGGTGAATCGCGGCACGCTCTGCCCCAAGGGCGCGGGCCTGCTCGATTTCGTGCACAGCCCCAACCGGCTCAGATACCCGGAATACCGCGCACCCGGCTCGGACAAGTTCGTGCGTATCTCCTGGGACGACGCTTTCGACAGGATCGCGCGCCTCATGAAGAACGATCGCGACAAGAATTTCATCGCGAAGAACGCCGACGGCGCGACGGTCAACCGCTGGCTCAGCACCGGCTTCCTCGCGGCCTCGGCCTCGAGCAACGAGACCGGTTATCTCACGCACAAGGTCGTCCGCAGCCTCGGGATACTGGCATTCGATAATCAGGCACGCGTCTGACACGGTCCTACGGTGGCAAGTCTTGCCCCGACATTCGGCCGCGGCGCGATGACCAATCACTGGGTTGACATCAAGAATGCCAACCTGATCCTGATTATGGGCGGCAACGCCGCCGAGGCGCATCCGTGCGGCTTCAAGTGGGTGACCGAAGCCAAGGCGCACAACAAGGCCAAACTGATCGTCGTCGATCCACGCTTCACGCGTTCGGCGGCGGTGGCCGACTATTACGCCCCGGTGCGCGCTGGCAGCGACATCGCTTTTCTGGCCGGTGTCATCAACTACCTGCTCAAGAACGACAAGATCCAGCACGAGTACGTGAAGACGTACACCGACGCCGGTATCATCGTGCGCGCCGATTACACGTTCGAGAATGGTCTGTTCTCGGGTTACAACGCGGAAAAGCGCAGTTACGACAAGACCACGTGGATGTACGAGCTGGGCGCGGACGGTTACGCCAAAACCGACCCGACGCTCACGCACCCGCGCTGCGTGTTCAACCTCATGAAGCAGCACTACGCGCGCTACACGCCCGAGGTTGTGAGCAACATCACCGGCACGCCCACGGAGCAATTCCTCAAGATTTGCGAGATGATCGCCGAGACATCGGCGCCGAACCGCACCATGACCATCATGTACGCGCTCGGCTGGACGCAACACTCCGTGGGCTCGCAGATGATCCGTACTGCGGCCATGGTGCAGTTGCTGCTCGGCAACATCGGCATGGCCGGCGGCGGCATGAATGCGCTGCGCGGGCACTCCAACATCCAGGGCCTCACCGACCTCGGGCTGTTGTCCAATCTGCTGCCCGGTTACATGACGCTGCCGGGTGAGAAGGAGACCGACTACAAGACATTCATCGAGAAACGCACGCTCAAGCCCTTGCGTCCCGGGCAGATGAGCTACTGGCAGAACTATCCCAAGTTCCACGTGAGCACCATGAAAGCCTGGTACGGTGACGCCGCGACCAAGGCCAACAACTGGGCTTTCGATTATTTGCCGAAGCTCGACAAGGTGCACGACGTCCTGCAGGTGTTCGAGGACATGCACCAGGGCAAAATGAACGGCTATTTCTGCCAGGGCTTCAATCCGATCGCCTCGTTTCCGTGCAAGGCCAAGGTGGACGGCGCGCTCGCCAAGCTCAAGTTCCTGGTGACGATCGATCCGCTCGCGACCGAGACCGCGGTGTTCTGGCAGAACCACGGCGAGTACAACAACGTCGATTCCTCCAAGATTCAGACCGAGGTGTTCCGCTTGCCCTCGACCTGCTTCGCCGAGGAGGACGGCTCGCTGGTGAGCAGCAGTCGCGTGCTGCAGTGGCACTGGAAGGGCGCGGAGCCGCCGGGCGAGGCCAAGTCCGATACCGAGATCATGGCCGGTATCTTTCTGAAACTGCGTGAGCTCTACAAGAAGGAGGGCGGCGCGTTCCCGGACCCGATTCTCAATCTCACCTGGGGTCACAAGATTCCCTCCGCGCCTTCGCCCGAGGAACTCGCGCGCGAGTTCAGCGGCAAAGCGCTCGACGACCTCATGGACCCGAAGGACAAGAAGAAGGTGGTGCGCAAGGCTGGCGAGCAGCTCGACGGCTTCGGGCAGCTCACGGATGACGGCAAGACCTCCTGCGGCTGCTGGATTTTCTCCGGCGCGTGGTCGGAGAAGGGCAACCTCATGGCGCGGCGCGACAACTCCGACCCGAGCGGACTCGGCAACACGCTCAACTGGGCTTTTGCCTGGCCGGTGAATCGCCGCATCCTCTACAACCGTGCCTCCTGCGATCCGTCCGGCAAGCCGTGGGATCCGAAGCGCAAGCTGATTGCGTGGACCGGCAAGGCATGGGCAGGCATCGATGTTCCGGACATGAAACCGGATGCCGATCCCAAGGACGGCGTGAATCCGTTCATCATGAATGCGGAGGGTGTCGCGCGCTTCTTCGTCGTGGACAAGATGGCGGACGGACCGTTCCCCGAGCACTACGAACCGTTCGAGTCGCCGCTCGATGTCAACCTGCTGCACCCGAAATATCCGAAGGTGAAGAGCAGTCCGGCGGCGCGGGTGTTCAAGGGCGACCTCGAGCAGTTCGGCGACGCCAAGGAGTTCCCGTACGTGGCGACCACTTACCGGCTCACCGAGCATTTCCACTTCTGGACCAAGCATTCGAGGATCAATGCCATCATGCAGCCGGAACAGTTCGTGGAGATCGGCGAAGAGCTTGCCCAGGAAAAGAAAATCGCGAGTGGCGACCACGTGAAGGTGAGGTCTAGCCGCGGGTTCATCAAGGCCGTAGCCGTGGTGACCAAGCGCATTCGCACGCTGCAAGTCGGCGGGAAGAAGGTGTACACCGTCGGCATCCCGATCCACTGGGGCTTCCAGGGTCTGGCGCGCAACGGCTACATCACCAACACGCTCACGCCGTTCGTGGGCGACGCCAACGTGAACACGCCGGAGTTCAAGGCGTTTCTCGTTGACATCGAACGGGCATAAGGAGGAGACATGGCACTGCAATCACTGGACATCGTACGCCGCTCCTCCACCACCACGCCGTCGCCGGGGGTGCGCGAAACGCAGAAGGTCGCGAAGCTCATCGACATCTCCAAGTGCATCGGCTGCAAGGCCTGCCAGGTGGCGTGCATGGAGTGGAACGACCTGCGCGACGAGGTCGGCACCAATCACGGCATCTACGACAACCCGATCGATCTCACCGACAAGTCGTGGACAGTGATGCGTTTCTCCGAAGTGGAAGTCGAGGCCGGCAAGCTCGAATGGCTGATCCGCAAGGACGGCTGCATGCATTGCGCCGATCCGGGCTGCCTCAAGGCCTGTCCGGCGCCGGGCGCGATCGTGCAGTACAGCAACGGCATCGTGGACTTCCACGAGGAGAACTGCATCGGCTGCGGTTACTGCATCACCGGTTGTCCGTTCAACATCCCGCGACTCTCGAAGAAGGACAGCAAGGCGTACAAGTGCACGCTCTGCTCCGACCGCGTGGCCGTGGGACAGGAGCCGGCCTGCGTCAAGACCTGCCCCACCGGCGCGATCGTGTTCGGCAGCAAGGACGACATGATTCATCACGCCGAGGAGCGCATCGTGGATCTCAAGTCACGCGGCTTCCAGAATGCCGGCCTGTACGATCCGCCGGGCGTCGGCGGAACTCACGTGATGTACGTGCTGCAGCATGCGGACATGCCGGAGATCTATCACGGGCTGCCCAAGGATCCGCAAATCAGCCCCATGGTGGCGCTGTGGAAAGGCGCGCTCAAGCCTATTCTGTCCTTCGGTCTCGGCCTGGTCGCGCTTGCGGGTTTCTTCCACTATGTGACAGTGGGCCCGAACGAAACGGAAGAAGATACGAACGATAACCGGCGCGGACGCTGACGCATCGCCGAAGGAGACTCCATGAACGATGACAATCTGATCGAGCGTTACAAACCGGAGGACCGTGCCAACCACTGGCTGACGGCGATTACCCTGATCCTGCTCGCGCTCTCGGGGCTGGCGTTGTTCCACCCGGCGTTTTTCTGGCTTACCAATCTCTTCGGCGGCGGGACGTGGACGCGCATCTTGCATCCATTCATCGGCGTAGTGCTGGTGGTCTCGTTCTGGTTCCTGGCGCAACGCTTCCGCGCGTACAACCGCATCACCGACGCCGACCGCGAATGGGTGCGCCATATACGCGACGTGCTGACCAAGCATGAGCAGAACCTGCCCGAGGTCGGGCGCTACAACGGCGGGCAAAAGTACCTGTTCTGGATCATGGTGACGATGATCGCGCTGCTTTTCGTGAGCGGCATCGTCTTGTGGCAGCCGTGGTTCGCGCCGTGGTTCCCGGTCGGCCTCACGCGTGTGGCGGTGCTCATCCATGCGCTCGCGGCATTCTTGCTCATCGCCAGCACCCTCGTGCACATCTACGCCGCGATCTGGGTCAAGGGTTCGATCAGCGCCATGACGCGTGGCAGCGTGACGCGCGCCTGGGCCAAACGGCATCATCCCGGCTGGTATCGCGAGATGACCAAGGGCGCGAAATGACCGCGACCGTCATTCAACCTGGAACCATTGAAGCGCCGGCGGGCGAAATACCTTTCCTGCTCTTGCCGGAACGCAGCGCCTTTCAGGCGCGCGCCGAACGTCTGAGTAGCCTGGCGGAAAGTCATGCGCTCGCGGATTATCTCCGGTTCCTGGCGGGGCTGGCGCGCGCGCAGCATGAATCGCTTGCGCTGTTCCGCGATGTCCCGCTGCCGGACGCGCAACAGCTCGAACGCTGCCGCGAACACGGGTTGCCGCCGCTCGGAACCCGGGCCTGGACTCGCGATCCCGTGTGGCGCGAGGCGTTGCGCCGCATTCTCTCGCAGCTCGAAGCCGGCGCACTGCCGGAGGC
>NZ_JBAVEJ010000291.1:0-1605 GCF_049587675.1 Sulfuricaulis sp.
GGTTCGACGACGCCGCGTCGCAGCCGTTCACCACCGAGCCGGAGTTGTCACCGCCACCCACGTCGACTCCGCCGCCGCCTCCCCCGCTGCCGGACAATCCGTTCCCCAAGCAGTGCCCCGCACCGAATGTGATGCAAGGGTGTCTGGAGAGCACCAGTGGCCTGATCATGCTGCCGGACAGCAAGTCCGCCTGGGTAGCCGAGCGAACCACGGGTGCGGTCAAAGAGGTGTCGGTGAGCGCCGAACCCAAGGTCAAGTTCGTCATCCCGGTCGACCCGTCCAGTGACGGCGGACTGATGGACATCGTCAAGTCACCGACCTACGACCAGGACCGGCTGCTGTACGCCTACATCAGCACGCCCACGGACAACCGCGTCGTCCGCATCGCCGAGGGCGACGTCCCCAAGGACATCCTCACCGGAATCCCGAAGGGCGCCACCGGCAATACCGGCGCGCTGGTGTTCACCAGCCCCACCACGCTTGTCGTGCTCACCGGCGACGCCGGCAATCCGGCATTGGCGGCCGACCCCAATTCGCTCGCGGGCAAGGTGATTCGGATCGAGCAGCCCACCACCGTCAACCAGGCGCCGATCACCACCGCGATGTCCAACATGGGCTCCGGCGGCGGCCTGTGCACTGACCCCACCGACGGCTCGCTCTACATCACCGACCGCACGCCGACCGCGGACCGACTTCAGCGGATCACCGCCGATTCCAAGACCTCGACCGTGTGGACGTGGCCGGACAAGCCGGAGGTGGCCGGCTGTGCGGCGCTCGCCGGCACCATCCTGGTGAACCTCGTCAACACCAAGCAGACCGTCGCGGTGCGGATGGCACCCGAAACCGGAGCGGTGACCGGTGAACCGGAGGTGATGCGTCAGGACGAGCACGGACATGCCTGGGCGCTGGCCGTGTCTCCCGACGGCAACATCTGGGGCGCCACCGTCAACAAGACGTTCGGAGACGCGATGCAGCTCGACGACGTGGTGTTCCCGCTGTTCCGGAACGGCGGCGGGTTCCCGAGGCCGAAGGACGACCTGGTTTAGCTACAGGCGGCCAGCACCAGTTCGCGCACACGCGAGGCGTCGGCCTGGCCCTTGGTGGCCTTCATCACCGCGCCGACGATCGCGCCGGCGGCCTGGACCTTTCCGCCCCGGATCTTCTCGACCACATCGGGATTCGCGGCCAAAGCTTCGTCCACCGCGGCCTGAAGCGACGAGTCGTCGCGCACCAGCTCCAGCCCGCGCGCCCTCATCACCTCGCCGGGCTCTCCCTCGCCGGCAAGCACGCCCTCGACGACCTGGCGCGCCAACTTGTTCGACAGCTTGCCGTCGTCGACGAGCTTGACCACCTCGGCGATCTGCGCGGGTGTGATCGGCAAGGCGTCCAGCGGAATGCCGGCCTCGTTGGCCTTCTGCACGAGGAAGTTGCCCCACCATGCCCGGGCCTGCTCGCTGGAGGTGCCATGCGCCACCGTCGCGGCAACCAACTCGACCGCCCCGGCGTTGACCAGGTCGCGCATTACCTCGTCGGAGACGCCCCAATCCTGCTGAATTCTCTGGCGCTGCAACCCTGGACGCTCGGGCAGTGTGCCCCGCAGCCGCT
>NZ_JBAVEJ010000292.1:0-3132 GCF_049587675.1 Sulfuricaulis sp.
CATGACGACAGTACTGTGCGGTGGAGCCACCCACAATTAGTTTTTTAAAGTCAAAAGCCGCCCTTCGGCGGCTTTTGATCTTTCACTACCTGGATCTCCGCCTTCGCGGAGATGACGGCAAGGATTAAGGCCGCTTTGGTGGGCTATGACGACAATTTAAATTCGCAACGTTATTGTGATTCCTTCACTTCAATTCCCTTCACTTCCTGATATCCCTTCGGCAGCCTACCACCGCGCTGCGTGCGCTCGCCCTCGTAGAGATCGACTTCCTCCGGCGAAACCGTGAGCTCGCCCTTGCCGGTATGGACCACCAGTGTCTTGCCCTCGCCGAAAACAACGACACCGGCAATGGCTTCCTCGCCCTTGGCGAACTTCGCCGTGGGAACGTTCAGGATCTTGTTGCCCTTGCCCTTCGGCATCTGCGGAAGTTCCTTGACCTTGAATACCAGCATCTGACCGGTGGTCGTGACCGCCGCAAGGTAATCCTTTTTAATGTCGGTCACGAGCTGCGGCATGAGTACTTTCGCGCCCTTCGTCGCCTTGAGCACCGCCTTGCCGGCCTTCTTGTTCGCAACGAGATCCTCGAGTTTGGCGACGAAGCCATAACCGGCATCGGTCGCGAGCAGATACAGATCCTCGGGATTGCCCATCATCACGCCGGCCCAGGTCGCGCCGGAAGGCGGATTGAGGCTGCTGGAGAGCGGCTCGCCATGCCCACGCGCTGAGGGCAGCTTGTGTGCCGGCAGCGAATAGGTGCGTCCGGTAGAGTCGATGAATACCGCCAGTTGGTTGCTCTTGCCGCGCGCCGCCTGGTGGAATTTGTCGCCGGCCTTGTAGTCGAGCGTCTTGGGGTCCATCTCGTGGCCCTTGGCGGCACGTATCCAGCCCTTTTCGGACAGGATTACCGTGACCGGCTCGGTCGGCAGCAGCGCGGTCTGGTCGATCTGCTGCGCGGCTTCGCGCTCGACCAGCGGCGAGCGGCGTGCGTCGCCAAATTCCTGAGCGTCCTCGATGATCTCATCGCGCACCAACTGCTTCAACAGCCGCGCCGACTTGAGCGTCTTTTCCAAGTGATTGCGCTCGCGCGTGAGTTCGTCCTGCTCGCCGCGGATTTTCATCTCTTCGAGCTTGGCCAGATGCCGCAGCTTTGTCTCAAGGATCGCCTCGGCCTGAATCTCGGTCAGCTTGAAGCGCTTGATGAGCTTGGGCTTGGGCTCGTCCTCGTTACGGATGATGCGGATGACCTCGTCCAGATTCAGATAAGCGATCAACAGGCCGTCGAGGATGTGCAGCCGCGCCGTGACGCGCTCGAGACGATGCGTGAGCCGCCGGCGCACGGTGTCGATGCGGAACTTGATCCATTCCTTAAGCAGGTCCTTGAGGTTGTATACCCGCGGCCGGCCGTCGAGGCCGATCATGTTCATGTTCACACGGTAGCTGTGCTCGAGATCGGTGGTCGCGAACAGATGCGACATCAGTTCTACCGGGTCGATGCGGTTGGAGCGAGGCATGATCACCAGACGCGTCGGATTTTCGTGGTCGGATTCGTCGCGCAGGTCCTCGACCATGGGCAGCTTTTTCTGCTGCATCTGCTGCGCGACCTGCTCGATGACCTTGGAGCCCGACACCTGATACGGCAGCGCCGTGATGACAATGGCACCGTCCTCGCTTTCCCATTTGGCCCGTGCCCGGATCGAGCCGTTGCCGGTTTCATACATTGCGCGAATTTCGCTCTTCGGCGTGATGATCTCGGCCTCGGTCGGATAGTCCGGGCCCTTGATGTGCTTGAACAGGTCCTTGAAACCGGCGTCCGGCTCTTCGAGCAGGTGCACGCAGGCGGCAGCGACCTCGCGCACGTTGTGCGGCGGGATGTCGGTGGCCATGCCGACGGCAATGCCGGTGGTGCCGTTCAGCAGCACGTGCGGCAGGCGCGCCGGCATGATCTTCGGTTCCTGCAGCGTGCCGTCGAAGTTGGGCGTCCAGTCGACCGTGCCGTGTTCGAGTTCGGACAGCAGGATCTGCGCGAAGCGCGTGAGCCGCGACTCGGTGTAACGCATGGCGGCGAACGACTTGGGATCGTCGGGCGAACCCCAGTTGCCCTGACCGTCGATCAGCGGATAACGGTAGCTGAACGGCTGGGCCATGAGCACCATGGCCTCGTAACAGGCGGTGTCGCCGTGCGGATGGAACTTACCGAGCACGTCGCCCACGGTGCGCGCCGATTTCTTGTGCTTGGAGGCGGCGTTGAGGCCCAGTTCCGACATGGCATAGATGATGCGCCGTTGCACGGGTTTCAGACCGTCGCAAATATTCGGCAGCGCGCGGTCGAGAATGACGTACATGGAATAATCCAGGTACGCCTTTTCGGTAAAGGCCGCGAGCGGCAGGCGTTCGATCGAGGCGGCGCGTGGACGCACGACTGGCTGCGCCTTGCCGCGTTTCGACGGTGCCTTCTTCTTCGCGCCATTTTCCCTGGGGGTGGTCTTCTTGGCCATCAGCGTTTCGCTTCGGCGGTTCGTTTCAACGCCAGATTCATCAGATTGAATGCCTTAATTGTGTTCTCAGAAATAAAATGCATTATCAGCGGTGCAAGCAGACCGGAGAAGTGCTCGCGCTGGATGAAGCGCACGCCCTTGATGCCGTTTGGCACGATTAAAAACGCCAGTTCGCGATCGAAGACACCTTCGACCAACCGCCGGCGGCGCCAACGCAGTTCAGTGGCAGGGATAACCTTCACGACAAGTGGCGAAAATTTATATTCACGGCCTTGCGGAAGTCGCGCCTGGATCTTCAGGCGCTGGCCTGGCGACAGGCTCCCCTGGATGGAAACCAGGAAAGGGTTCCATTTCGGGTAATCGGGGAAATAGGTCAACACGCGCCACACCATTTCGGGCGAAGCGGCGACGTCTATGGCGGTTTTGATGGTCGGCACTAGATAACCTCCGCCTTGTCGCCATTCTTCTCGAGCCAGCTCTTGCGGTCGGACGCGCGTTTCTTGCCGAGCAGCATGTCGAGCAGCTTGTTGGTGCTGTCGCCGGACTGGATCTCCAGTTGCACCAGCCGACGCGTTTTCGGATCCATGGTGGTTTCACGCAGCTGGTCGGGATTCATCTCACCCAGGCCCTTGAAGCG
>NZ_JBAVEJ010000293.1:0-1956 GCF_049587675.1 Sulfuricaulis sp.
GAGCGAATATCCATTCGGGCGCGGTGTAAAATATCACCCATTGCAGCCAGTGCGCGATGAAACTGTGCTCATAGGTCACCGCGCCGGACTGAACGCGCAGGAAATTTTCCAGGGCGGTGAGTGGACAGTTGATGCCGAGCCAAGCCTCGAGCATCACAAGACCAATCGCCGAGAGATGCAGCAAACGGAATACTCGACAGCGTGTCCATTCCCATCCCCGGATCCAGCCGACGACGATCAGTGTCTGGCCACCGACGACGAACAGCACATAGGCGGCATGAGTGACAAGGACAAGATCGGCGAGCCATCGCCACAGAGCCAAATCAGCCACCATCATGAGCTTGATACGGCATCGCAGTTGATGCTGAAAAATTCCGACGGTGAGGTGTCGAGCCTTACCGCAGACAGCGAGCGTCCCCAGAGACAACCGCTGTCAAGACCGATCACACCGTCGCCATGCCATAGCCCGAGCGCGGACCAGTGGCCGAAAATAATTTTGAGCTCCTGACTGCGGCGTCCCGGGACCTGGAACCAGGGCATCAAGTCCGGCGGCTGGCTGCCGGGTGGTCCCTTCGGACGCAGGTCCATGTTGCCCTCGAGATCGCAATAACGCAGTCGTGTGAAGGCGTTGACGATGACGCGCAGACGATCAACGCCGCGCAAATTTTCGTTCCAGTGATCGGGCAGGTCGCCGTACATGCGATGGAAAAATTCATCCACCTTGTCACCACGCAATACTGTCTCGGCCTCATGCGCCAAACGCCGGGCATCGGCAAGGTTCCAGGGCGGAAGCAGACCGGCGTGAATCAGCGTGTATCCCAGGCTGTCGTCGTGATGCAGCAAGGGGCGCGTACGTAGCCAGCGCAGCAAATCATTCCGGTCAGTCGCTTGTAATATCTCATCGAGGGTATCCCGCTTTTTAAGCTTGGCGGCGCCGGCGGCCACCGCGAGCAGATGCAGGTCATGGTTGCCGAGTACGCACTCGGCACGCTCACCCAGCCCCTTTACGAACCGCAATACCTCCAGCGATTGTGGCCCGCGGTTGACGAGGTCGCCGGTGAACCACAGACGGTCGCGGTCAGCATCGAAACCGATTTCTGTCAGCAATTTCATCAGGGCCGGATAACAACCCTGCACGTCACCAATCGCGTAGACGGCCATCAGGAGGAAGGGGGTTTTCCGAGTTGCGCGGCCATCTTGATCGTGGCCCTCACCAGCGCATTGACGATGCCGGGTTCCGCCGCCGAATGCCCGGCGCCCGGTATGATCTCAAGGCGGGCGTCCGGCCAGGCACGCGCCAGTTCCCAGGCGTTCTGAATCGGGCAGACCATGTCATAACGGCCATGCACGACGGTGCCGGGAATGCCGCTCAAGCGTGTCGCGTTGCGCAGGATCTGGTCGGGATCAAGAAAGCTGTGGTGAGCGAAATAGTGCGCCTCGATGCGCGCAAGCGACAGCGCCGTGCGCGGCGAGCCAAAAAAATCAACTACATGCTTGTTGGGCAGCAGTGTTGCGGCGCGGCCTTCCCACAGCGACCAAGCTTTGGCGCTGGCCATGCGCGCGATCTCGTCCGTGCCGGTCAGACGACGGTGATGCGCGCTGAGCAGGTCATGGCGTTCGGACTCCGGAATCGCCGCGATGAATTCCTGCCAGTGGTCCGGGAAAACGCGGTTGGCACCTTCCTGATAAAACCAGTGAATTTCCCACGGTCGGCACAGGAAAATACCGCGCAGAATGAGTCCGAGCACGCATTGCGGATGGGTCTCGGCGTATACCAGCGAAAGCGTCGAACCCCAGGAACCTCCGAACAAAACCCAGCGATCGATGCCGAGATACTCGCGGATTTTTTCCATGTCGGACACGAGATGCTGCGTGGTGTTATTTTCGAGGCTCGCGTGCGGAGTCGAGCGCCCCGCGCCGCGCTGGTCAAACAAGATGATGCGATAGAGATTGGGA
>NZ_JBAVEJ010000294.1:0-4001 GCF_049587675.1 Sulfuricaulis sp.
CCGACACACCTGCCTCATTCGGCGTGCACGGACCCGGCGAGATGACGATGTGGTCCGGTTTCAGTTTTTCGATCTCCGCCACCGAAATCTGGTCATTGCGGTAGACGCGCACGTCTTCGCCCAGCTCGCCCAGATACTGTACGAGGTTGTAGGTGAAGGAATCGTAGTTATCGATCATCAATAGCATGGCTAAACTCCTTGCCGGCCGTTGAGTCCGGCGGAAGCCAGGGACACCGCACGGAAGATGGCGCGCGCCTTGTTCATGGTTTCGTTCCATTCGGATCTCGGCACCGAATCCGCGACGATGCCGGCGCCAGCCTGGATGTAGAGCATTTTGTCCTTGATCACCGCCGTGCGGATGGCGATGGCCGTGTCCATGTTGCCATTCCAGCCGATGTAACCGACCGCCCCGGAGTAAATGCCACGGCGCGTGGGCTCGATTTCCTCGATGATCTCCATCGCACGCACCTTGGGCGCGCCGCTCACGGTGCCGGCCGGAAACGTGGCGCGCAGAACATCCACGGCGTCCATACCCGGTTTCAGTTCGCCGTGCACATTGGAGACGATGTGCATCACGTGCGAATAGCGCTCGATGACCATTTTGTCCGTCACCTGCACGCTGCCCACCCTGGCCACGCGTCCGATATCGTTGCGCCCGAGATCCATCAGCATGATGTGTTCGGCGCGTTCCTTGGGGTCGGCGAGCAGATCCTTTTCCAATGCCAGGTCCTCCGCCTCGGTCACGCCGCGCGGTCGCGTACCGGCGATCGGGCGCACCGTCACCTGCCCATCCTCGAGGCGCACCAGGATTTCCGGCGAGGAACCGACGATATGGAAATCCTTGAGGTCCATGAAATACATGTACGGCGAGGGATTGAGCGTGCGCAACGCCCGGTAGAGATCGAGCGGGTCGGCGGCGAACGGGATCGTCAGGCGCTGCGACAGTACCACCTGCATGATGTCGCCGGCACGGATGTACTCGCGCGATTTCTCGACCGCGGCCTCGAACCCCTGTTGCGTGAAACCCGAGGTGAAATCGGATTCGCCGACGGTCTTGTTTGGCGTCTCCGTCTCGACGCGCGGAATACCCTCGCCCAGCTTCGCCACCAGTTCGTCCAGCCGCGCATTGGCCTTATTGTAGGCGCCCGCGAACGCCGGGTTTACGTGGATGACGACGTAGAGCTTGCCCTTGAGGTTGTCGAACACCACGACCTCGTCCGAAACCGTAAGCAGAATATCGGGTGCGCCGATGACATCGGGCTTGGCCATTTTCCCCAGCCGCGGTTCGATATAGCGGATGGTCTCGTAACCAAAATAGCCGACCAGTCCGCCGGTGAAGCGCGGCAGTCCCGCGATTTCGGGAACGGTGTAGCGCGCCTTGAAGCGGCGCACATAATCGAGTGGGTCGGAAACCGTTTCACGCTCGACCGGTTTGCCATCCTTTTCCACGGTTACATCATGGCCGGAGACGCGCAACAAGGTGCGTGCGGGCAGTCCGATAATGGAATAGCGGCCCCACTTCTCGCCGCCCTGCACGGATTCAAACAGGTAGGAATACGGCCCGCGTGCGAGCTTGAGATAAACGCTTAGAGGAGTGTCGAGGTCGGCGAGGACCTCACGCATCAGGGGGATGCGGTTGAAACCTTGGGAAGCGTAGTTATCGAATTCTTTTTTGCTTAACGACATGAATCACCATGAGATCACCAGTTAAATAGTCAGACAGCAACACGGCCAGCGGCCCAGGGCCACCACCAGCGCATGTCCGACCATTTACGTGTTCTGTGTCTCATGTGTGTTGTTAGGCATAAAGCCGCAGGTATTGCGGCACATCGGTCAGTGAATCCACCACGGCGTCGGGGAGCGACTGACGGATATCGTGTCCGTGATTATAGCCATAAGTCACGCAAATGACAGGCATGCCCGCCGCGCGTGCCGCCTGCACGTCGTTGCTCGAATCCCCGACCAACACCCCATGCGCAGAATCGATGCCGAAATGTTCGCAGGCATGCCGCAGCGGCAGGGGATCGGGCTTCTGCTTCGGCAGACTGTCCCCGGACAACACTAGCTGGAAGTACTTATATAAGTCGAGATTCTTGAGCAGCGGCAAGGTGAAGGCCTCGGCCTTGTTGGTGATGCAGGCAAGTGAAAAGCCTTGGGCCTCGAGACGTTCCAGTGCCTCCACCACGCCCGGGTAAGGGCGGCTTAGATCGGAAACAGCCGCGGCGTAATGCCGGCTAAACAGCGCGAGCGCCTGCTCGTTGAGTTTGGCGTCGGGTTCGGCCTGCATTTCGCCGGTCAGCGCGCGCTTCACGAAGCGCGGCACGCCATTGCCGATCCATGCGCGGTAATGCGTCATGTCCCACGCGGGGCGCTTCAGATCGGCGAGCATGTGGTTCGCCGCGGCGGCCAGATCCGGCACGGTGTCGATGAGCGTGCCATCGAGGTCGATCATGACCATCTTCACGGTCAGCGGAAATGTCGCCATTTTTTTCGCCGTGGATTCCATCAGCCCTTGGCCTTGGCCAGCTCGTCGCGCATCGCCTTGACGACCGAATTGTAACGGTTCGGATCGCCAGGCTTGCCGGCGCTGAAGATGGCGGAACCGGCGACAAAGGTATCGGCGCCAGCCTCGGCGATCTCGCGGATGTTATCCACCTTCACGCCGCCGTCGATCTCGAGGCGGATCGGGCGCCCGCTCGCGTCGATGAGCTTGCGCACCTCGCGCAGCTTGTCGAGCGAAGAGCGGATGAAACTCTGGCCGCCGAAACCCGGGTTCACCGACATGAGCAGAATCATGTCGACCTTGTCCATCACGTACTTGAGATAATCGAGCGGGGTGGCCGGGTTGAACACCAGACCGCATTTGCAGCCCGAGTCGCGCACCAGTTGCAGGCTGCGGTCGATGTGCTCCGAACCCTCCGGATGAAATGTAATATAGGTGGCGCCGGCCTTGGCAAAATCGGGGATGATGCGATCCACCGGTTTGACCATCAGGTGCACGTCGATATCGGCCTTCACGCCATGCTTGCGCAGCGCCTCGCACACCAGCGGGCCGATGGTGAGATTCGGTACGTAATGGTTATCCATGACGTCGAAATGAACGATGTCGGCGCCGGAGGCGATGACATTCGTTACCTCTTCGCCCAGTCTGGCGAAATCGGCGGAGAGAATCGAAGGGGCAATCTTGTAGTCGCGCATGGGGATATCAAACCTTCAAATAATGTGTTCGGAGTTATGCAATAACAACAAAGCGCGGCCACGGATGACCCGCATCAAGACGCGCACTTTACCCGAAGATCGGAAAATTTTCAGCCTCCGACGCGATAGGCCCATCGCCGGCGTGCCTATGTTGCCAGTACGCGCTGAACTGGAAATTAGCGCCTGGTCTGTCAGGATTATTGCCGGCGCGTCAGCAGCCAGCGGCTGATATTGCGTACACTCTTGCCAATCAAACGCGCCGCGCGTTCGAGCAGGGTTTTCCGGTCACGCGCCAGCGCCTGCCGTTCGGATTCGGTGAGCAGTTCGGGCGCGTGGCTGCGTTTGAGCCGTGCGACCGCGACCCGGTCGGCTTCGCAGAATTTTACGTACATCCACCGGGCCGCGAAGTTCCAGGGACGGGGCCGGCGGAAATGCGCGGTGAAATCCACCACATGCGGCTCGCCATCGGCGCCGACAAGAATGTTTCCCCGGCTGCGCAGATCGCAGTGCGCCACCCCGAATTCATGCAAACGGTCCACCAGGCGGTAGAACCGCTCGAAGAATGACGGCGTCAGCCCACCAGGTGGAACCTCGCGCGCGCTGGTCCCGGGCACGTACTCCAGCAACAACGCGTAACGATTCACAACACGCAGCAATCGCGGCACGCCGCGCGCGCCGTCCAGCTGCCGCAGCGCCCGCGCCTCGCGACGTACCGACGGCGGACCCACGAAACGCCGGAACCAGGGATCGGCCTGGCTGAAATCCTTGAGCACCGCCTCCTCGCCGTCCGCCCGGATCAGCAG
>NZ_JBAVEJ010000295.1:0-3721 GCF_049587675.1 Sulfuricaulis sp.
CCTGTAGAGGCTGGCGGACTAAGCCCGGGTGACAGATCTGCGCGGCGGCCTTCCCGCCGCTGACCATCGGTAGAAGCCCTGTTTGGCCAGTTCGACAACGAAGAGATAGACAAGCACCATGGCCCCGAGAATGAAATAGAAACGGGCGGGCGGTGGTACAAATCCGAAATACGTTCCTATCGGCGTAAACGGCAACAGCACTGCGATGGTCACAACCGCCAGCGACGTTGCCGTCAGCAGAGGATGGGCGCGGCTTTTCAGGGGATTGCCACGGGTACGGATAATGAAAATCACCAGCACCTGGGTGCATAGCGACTCGACGAACCACCCGGTCTGAAACAGTTTCTCATCCGCCTGCAAGACGGCCAGCATGATGTAGAAGGTCAGAAAGTCGAACACGGAGCTGATCGGCCCAATCACCAGCATGAAGTTGCGGATGAAATTCAAGTCCAGTACACGGGGGGCGAGAATTTCCCCGGCATCCACCTTGTCGAGTGGAATTGGCACTTCCGATATGTCGTAGAGAATGTTGTTGAGCAGGATCTGCGTCGGCAGCATCGGCAGAAACGGCAAGAACAGCGAGGCGCCGGCCATGCTGAACATGTTGCCGAAGTTTGAGCTGGTCCCCATCATGATGTACTTCATGATGTTGCCAAAGGTACGTCGTCCCTCCAGAACGCCTGCGTGAAGCACATGCAGGTCATGTTTCAGGAGGATCATGTCGGCCGCCTCCTTGGCCACGTCCACGGCCGAATCCACCGACAGACCGACGTCCGCCGAGTGCAAGGACGGCGCGTCGTTGATGCCATCGCCCAGATAGCCGACCACGTGGCCACGGGCCTTGAGTGCCAGGATCACGCGGTTCTTCTGCGACGGATTGACTCGGCAGAACAGGTTCGCCGTTTCCGCCCGGGCGCGCAGTGCGTGCTCGTCCATCTGCGCGATCTCCTTGCCAGTCAGAAGCCCCGTGACCGGAATCTTCAGTTGGGCGCAGACATGCCGGGTGACCAGGTCACTGTCACCGGTAACGATCTTGATCTCGACGCCGGCCTTCTTGAGCGCGGCGAGCGCGGAGGCGGCGCTCTCCTTGGGAGGGTCGAGGAAGGCGGCAAAACCGGCAAGCACCAGTTCAGTTTCGTCACTCACAACGGCATGGGGGTGGTCCAGCGGCACCTGGCGCCAGGCGATGCCCAGCACACGGAAGCCTTCTTCTTCCAACGCGTGGTGCTGGCCGTGAATGCCTGCCAGGGCCGCTTCGTCTACGGGCCGCTCGAGCTCGGCACCTTCCGCTTCGTAATGCGTGCAGAGCCCCACGATCTCGTCGGCCGCGCCTTTCACCACCAGCCAGCGCGTCTCGCCATTATCCAGCAGCACGGAGACGCGACGACGCTCGAAGTCGAAGGGAACCTCGTCGATCTTTTTCCAGCTGCCTACCTCAATGTGCTGGTGGTTGAGGATGGCTTCGTCAAGCGGGCTCTTCAAGCCGGTCTCAAAGAAGCTGTTGAGATAGGCCAGTTCCAGTACCCGCTCGCTGGGCCGGCCAACCGCATCCACATGCCGTTCCAGGCGGATTATCGCCTCGGTCAGCGTGCCGGTCTTGTCCGTGCACAGGACATCCATCGAACCCAGGTTCTGAATGGCGGCCAGTTGCTTGACGATCATGTGTTTCTTCGCCATGCGCAGTGCACCGCGCGACAGCGTCACCGAAACCACCATCGGCAACAGCTCCGGCGTCAGGCCGACAGCGAGCGCTACGGCGAACAGGAAGGTCTCCAGCCAGGGTTTATGGAACAGCGTATTCACGAGCAGGACGAACATCACCATCAACACCGTCACCCGCATGATCAGCATGCCGAAGCGGCGGGTGCCGATCTCGAATGACGTCGGTGCCGACGGGCGGGAAACGCTGTCGGCGATTTCTCCTATCGCGGTGACGGTTCCAGTCTTGACCACGAGCATTCGGGCACTGCCGCTGATGACCGAGGTGCCCATGAACACTGCGTTGGTTGCCTCCTGCAGATCGGTAGCGGTATCGGGTAGCGTGCCCGGTCGCTTTTCCACCGGATAGGACTCACCTGTCAGCAGCGCCTGCTTGACGAAGAAATCGTCCGCTTCGAGCACTCTTCCGTCTGCCGGAATCAGATCGCCGGCCGAAAGCAGCACGACGTCGCCGGGCACGACCCGGGTCACCGCGACCTCCAGGGGCTGGCCATCGCGCATCACGATGGCTCTTACGGAAACCGATTGGCGCAACTTTTCCGCGGCCGCGTTGGCGCGATACTCCTGGACAAAATCCAGGGTGACGCTCAGGATTACCATGCAACTGATGATGACAAAATTGGTGACCTCTCCTGTAAACGCTGATACTGCACTGGCGACGAGGAGGATAATGACCAGCGGATTCTTGAAGCGGGTGAGGTACTGTAGCAGCAGCGATTTTTTCTTCCGTTCGCGGAACCGGTTGGGGCCGTATTTGGCTAGCCGTGCTTTGGCCTCTGCACCTGACAAGCCCGTGGCCACAGTAGCAAGGTCAGCCGTCCCTGCCGACAACGGCTCAAGCCACCAAGGCTTGGGCGTCGAATCTATCGGCATTTCACTCTTCTCCGGTCAGTCCGGCGTGGGATAGTGGTAGTAGAGAGTATTCAGGTATCGTGCAACCTTCATAATGTCGTCATCACCCCACACAAGCCCTGAGAATTTCTGCCAGCGGCGTACTTCTGACTGCAGACTTTTCCAGTCAGTGACGAGTTTCTTGTCCCGCCAATGAACCTGGGCGTTGTGGCAGGCGATGCAATGCGTTGTGTACAACAACTCACCGCGTGTCGGGTCGTGCGTTGGCTCTGCGTCGGCATCAGGGAGATTTCCGAACAAGACGAACAGCACAGCGAGTATCGAGCTTCGAAGCATGTCGTTCTCCGTAGACGTTATTATCCGGCTCAGTATATGCCTCGACACAGGCTTGGTCTTTAAAACTTGTTTCCTCAAGAAAGTATAACCGAGCATCACCTTGGCAAGGGCTGCTTCGTCGTCGACGGCAGAACGATCACACTGCCTTCGCGGATGAAGTAAACAGGAATAAGGAATCCCCGCTGGTGCGGGGATGATGTGTAAAACCTAGATGCACGCCTACACGGACATGACAAGCTATAGAGAAAAGCCGCCCAGAGGGCGGCTTTTGATGTTCAAATCCCAAGAAAAGGGCCAGGCTCGATTTTCTAAGCCGACCCAACCAACTCCGCCCCCGGGCGCTTCCGGCTGTTGGCTTTTCCCGCAGGTTGCGCCGGACTGCTACTGTGCTGGAACCGCGAACGCTGATGCCCGCCGTTGCCGGACGAGGAGCATGACCTTGACGGCTAAAGCTGAATTTATCGGTTAATGCATGACTGAATTCTTTAACATCGTCCCGGAAAATCCTGTCCTCGTATTCCATAGCATGGAAAGTCAGCCGCTTTACCGCTAACATCGGTGTTGGAGGTCTTTATGAACGTAACGGATCGGATTGAAGTGAATCCAAAGATAATGCTCGGCAAACCGGTGATTCGCGGCACGCGGATTCCGGTGGAACTTATTTTGCGCAAGCTCGGCGAAGGCGCGACCGAAGCGGACCTTCTTGATGCATACCCCGACTTGACGCGCGACGATGTCCGGGCGGCCATGGCCTATGCCGCGGATACGTTGGCCCACGAAGAGACAATCATCATCGAACCACCGACAAAAACCG
>NZ_JBAVEJ010000296.1:0-1909 GCF_049587675.1 Sulfuricaulis sp.
GGCTCGGCGCGCATCGCGCCGCGCTGATGGCGTCGCTCAACAAGGCGCTCGCCGTCGCAGATCAGCACACCCGTGACCGGGACGCGGGTCAGGTGGATATCTTCGGCAACGCCGTCACGCCGACGGAGACCCATCTCTACGAAATTACCGCGGAGTGGAGCGAAGAGCAGCGACTGGAAGGCGAAAAGGAAACTCTCGGGCTTTATCTCACCGGCCATCCGATCGCGCGCTATGCCGAGGAACTCAAGCGCATTACCGACGCGACCATCGCCGAACTCAAACCCACGACCGACAGCACTATCGTGGTGGCCGGCCTGGTGGTCGCGAGTCGCACCATGCAGACCCGGCGTGGTGACCGCATGGCTTTCGTCACCCTCGATGACCGCACCGGCCGGCTGGAACTGGCGGTATTTTCCGACCTGTATGCGCAGAGCCGTGAACTGCTGGCCAAGGATACCCTGCTGGTGGTGGAAGGGCAGGTGAGCGTGGACGAATACTCCGGTGGGTTCAAAATGTCCGCCGAGAAGCTCTATAATATCGATCAGGCTCGCGCCGCCTTCAGTCGGCGGCTGGTCATCGAGGTGACGGCCGAGCAAGCGGGCAACGGTTTCGTCGATGAGTTGAAGGAAATTCTCAGTCCCGTGGCGCAAGGAAAGTGTCCAGTATTCCTGCATTACCACGGCCAACAGGCGGAAGCGGAAATCGCGCTGGGTGATGAATGGAAAATCAGCCCGACAAATACCCTGCTGGAACGTCTGGCGCGCCTCGCCGGTGAAAGCAATGTCCGCCTCCTCTATCGCTAAACTTCATTGAAGCCTGATTCATGAACCAGAATTATCTCGAATTCGAACAGTCCATCGCCGATCTGGAGGCCAAGATCGAGGCGCTGCGCTATGCCGACAAGGGCACGGCGATCAATATCAACGACGAGATCAACAAACTCAGCGCCAAAAGCCGCAAGCTGACTGAATCCATTTTTCATTCGCTGACACCTTGGCAGATCTCGCAACTCGCGCGTCATCCGCTGCGTCCGTATACGCTGGATTACATTGCACGCATCTTCACCGATTTCGAGGAACTGCACGGCGACCGCGCGTTTGCCGACGACCCGGCGATTGTCGGCGGCGTGGCGCGACTGGATGGCCGGCCGGTTGTCATCATCGGACATCAGAAGGGGCGTGACACGCGCGACAAGGTGCGGCGCAACTTCGGCATGCCGCGCCCGGAAGGATACCGCAAGGCCTTGCGCCTGATGCGCCTTGCCGAACGTTTCCGGATTCCGCTCATTACACTGATCGACACTCCCGGTGCCTATCCGGGCGTGGGCGCGGAAGAACGTGGCCAGAGCGAGGCCATCGCCCGCAATCTCTATGAAATGGCACGGCTCAACACGCCTATTATCAGTGTCGTGATCGGCGAGGGCGGTTCCGGGGGAGCACTTGCCATCGGCGTATGCGATCGCTTGCTGATGTTGCAGTATTCCACCTATTCCGTGATTTCTCCGGAAGGATGCGCCTCCATCCTGTGGCGTTCCGCCGACAAGGCCTCGGAAGCGGCGCAAGCCATGGGCATCACCGCCGAAAGCCTGAACCGGCAGGGTCTCGTGGATGAGATCGTGCCGGAGCCCCTGGGCGGGGCGCATCGCGACATGGATGAGATCGCCAAGACGCTCAAGTCCGCGCTCATCTCCGCCCTCGACAAAGTCGGCTCCATGCCGCTCGAGCGCCTTCTCGAACAACGCTATGACCGCCTGATGCATTACGGCGAGTTTGAAGAACATTGATAACGTGTTTTCTCCCTCGGCACTGGCGGATGTCCTGCGCCGTCTCGGACTCTCCCCGGAAACGCCGTTAAAAATCGCCTTCAGCGGCGGTCTCGATTCCTGTGTGTTGCTGCATGCCCTTTGCGT
>NZ_JBAVEJ010000297.1:0-13025 GCF_049587675.1 Sulfuricaulis sp.
GGTAGCAGAACTTCAGTCTGTGGTCCGGGAGGAGCAGAATATCGTCTCCATCGCGGAGCGCGCGCCGCATGACCTTCTCGCCGTTAACGTACGTGCCGTTGGTGCTGCCCAGGTCTTCAACGAGCACCGCGCCCTCGGGGCTAACGATAACGCGGGCGTGGCGCATGCTAACGCGCTTATCCGGTATACAAACATTGGCTTCCGGGGCGCGTCCGATGAGCAGCTCTTTGTTGGTGTAAAGCCAATGGGTCACACCAGTCTCTGTGCCCGTGAAGTTCACGATACAAGGCATTGCCGGTCGACCTGGCCTGGCGTTCTGTGTAACACGACCCTTTACACGAATCGTGTTGGCTTCATTTTCTTGATCCATAGGTCATCCCGAAAGAACTGATTCCTGTCCACCTTGTGAACAAATAAAAAAATGGCGCGAGGACTCTGTCGCGTCCTAGCGCCGTGAAACACCCTTGGTTATCCGTTGACTATCACTATGCAAGAGATGTGCCATTTTTACCGCTGCACGGGGTACCCCCGGGACTATGGTGGGGCTTCGTCACGTTTATACAGGCCATAAGAGGCCCACTGTGCCTAAAAATGGACAGGATTGATGAGAAATTTAGACGGGTAGTTATAGGGGACGTACAACGGGTTTTCTGTATTGTGCGAACGTCCGGTTGAGCTCGCAGTCGAAACAAGACGCTGGGGCTTGCCGAAAACGGTCATTTACCAGCCATCTAAAAACCCCCTATCGGAAAAGAGAACGTCTCTCGGATTGCGCGCGAGAGCATCTCAGCCCCAAGATAGAGTTCTAAATTAACGGAACCAGTTGAACCACCGCCTGTAACACAACCCAGGCATAGAGCGCGGCGAGTGCGTCGTCAAGCATGTTACCGAATCCGCCCTGGATGCGGCGCTCGATCTGGCGTATCGGAAACGGCTTCCAGATATCGAACAGGCGGAACAGGAAGAATCCCAACACAATCCATTCCCAGCCGCCCGGCGCCATGAACATGGTAATAAGGTATCCGACGATTTCGTCCCACACGATGCCGGGGTGGTCGTGTACGCCCAGGTCCTGCTCTGTCACGTGACACAACCACACGCCGACGACAAACAGGCCTGCCACAACCGCAACATATATATAGGTATTGAGCGGCTGGAGCAGCAGATAGGCCGGGATGCCGACCAAGGTGCCGAAGGTGCCCGGCGCCACGGGCGATCTTCCAGTCCCGAAACCGAAAGCCAGAAAATGTACGAAACGGCGCCATGGCACGGATGGCGCCTTCGACTTCATACCTGCGAAACCTTCTGTCTCGCCTTGCGTTTGGAAGGACCGTGGCCGAAGAATTGCTCCACGTCCTCCAGGCGTTTTGTCACCGGCATCGGCGGCAGGCTCGCGAGAAAAATCCGCCCGTAACCCTTGCTGAGCAGGCGCGGGTCGCACAGCATCAGCACACCACGGTCGTTTTCATCCCGGATCAGACGGCCGACGCCCTGCTTCAGCGCGATCACCGCCTCGGGCAATTGATATTCCATGAACGGGCTGCGCCCGGCCTGTTCCATCGCGCCGGCGCGCGCCTGCAGCACCGGATCGTCGGGCGAGGCGAACGGCAGCTTGTCGATAATGACGCAGGACAGCGCTTCGCCGCGCACGTCCACCCCTTCCCAGAAGCTGCCGGTGCCGAGCAACACGGCGTTGCCCGCAGTGCGGAAACGCCGCAACAGTTCCGAGCGCGGCGCATCGCCCTGCACCAGCAGGGGATAATCCAGCACGTCGCGCAATTTCGCGGCGGCAAACTTGAGCGCGCGGTGGCTGGTGAACAACAGGAATGCGCGTCCGCGACTGGCGCGCAACACCGGCAGCGCCGCATCGATCACGCAATCCGTGTAATCCGGCGCAGACGGGACGGGCAGGCCGGGAGGGATATACAGCATCGTCTGGCTCGCGTAATCGAACGGGCTGTCCCACAAACCGGTCTCGGCCTCTTCAAGACCGAGTTGCGCCTGGAAGTAAGAAAAACTTTTATTGATGGCCAGCGTCGCGGAAGTGAATATCCAGGCTTTCTTGCCGGCGCTGGTGTATTGCCTGAACGAGGCGGCGATATCGAGTGGTGTGAGATACAGCGTGAAGCTGCGCGCGGTGGTCTCGAACCAGGCGACGTAATCCGCCGGCGAGTTCTCGCTGATCATCAGCAGCCGGTCCAGCAAATCCGACGCACGGCGCGCGCAATTGGCCAGCCCCTGCCCTTTAGCCGCGGCCGCGTCGAGCACCGTGGAGAGACTGGTCAACCGCGATTTCATTCCCGCCAGCGCCGCATGCACGGCTTTGGCATTTTCCAGCTTGCTCCAGGCATCACGGCGCGGTTCGACACCGAATGCCAGGCGAAAATCGGCGGCGGCCTTCTCCAGTGCGTGTGCGGCGGACGGCAGCTCGCGTATTCCGCTGTGTTCCTTGATGTCCTCGGCAATGGTATCGCGGCACAGACTTGACAGCTGATGGCTGCTGAGAGACTGGCCGAAAAAGTTCGAGGCGATTTCCTCCAGCTGATGCGCTTCATCGAAGATCACGGCCTCGACGCCGGGCAGCAATTGGCCGAAACCTTCCTCGCGCAGCGCCAGATCGGCGAAAAACAGATGATGGTTGACGACCACCACGTCGGCGGCCAGCGCTTCGCGGCGCGCGCGATTGACGAAACATTCATCATAATAGGAACAATCCCCGCCCAGGCAATTGTCAGCGGTCGAGGTCACCTGCGACCAGAGATCGGAATCCTCGGGAATGCCACTGACCTCAGCGATATCGCCGGATTTCGTGCTGCCGGCCCAATCGCGGATGCGCACCAGATTCGACTGGTCGCGCTTGCCGGTAAAACGTGCTTCCGTTTCAGTGCGATCCAGATGGTGCCGGCAGAGATAATTGGCCCGCCCCTTGAGCAGCGCCGTGGTCACGGGCACTGCCAGCGCATTGCGAATAATGGGAAGGTCGCGGTGATAGAGCTGATCCTGGAGGTGGCGCGTGCCGGTCGAGATCAGGATTTTTTTCCCCGACAGCAGCGCCGGCACGAGATAAGCGAAGGTCTTGCCGGTGCCGGTGCCCGACTCGGCGATGAAAACGGAATAATCCGCCAGCGCCTGCTCGATGCGCGCCGCCATCTCCTGCTGCGCCGGACGCGGCGTAAAACCATCGAGCCGCTCGGCGAGCGGCCCGTCTGAACCGAGAATGTCTTTGCTGGATACAGGCAATGAAATATTCTTCCGCTTCTTGCGCCAAGCCTGTCACGAGGATAAGCTGAACCGAAGCATACAATAATTCGGGGCATACCCATACCATGCCGGACCGGCACCAACCCCTGCAACTCCCCCAACCTTTATATCTTCCTGCGCGACGTTTTCTGAGCCGGTGCATGATCATCGGTCTGTGCACATTGGCGTTGGGAGCCTGTTCCATGGGTCAGATGGTGGCGCGTTCCTCCCTGCCCATCCTCGAGAGCGGCAACGTCGCGATGAACCAGGAAACCGATCTCGAGCTGGCGCGCGCGGCCATCCCTGCCAATCTCAAGCTGGTCGAAGGGCTGATTCAAGAGCTTCCCGATAATGCCGATTTGCGAATCCAGGCGGCGCAGGGCTTTTATGGTTACGCCTACGGTTTTGTCGAGGATGAAGACAACAAGCGCGCCTCTGCGCTGTACCGCCGCGGATGGGAGCATGCGCGTCAGGCGCTACAGGTTTCGGGCCTGCGGGAAGATGTCTCCGTGTTGTCGGCCGATGAACTCAAACGTCAATCGGGTGAACTTGGGCGCGGTTCCGTTCCGGCCCTGTTCTGGACGGCTTCCTGCTGGGCCAAATGGATCGACATGAACCGCAACGATCCGGCGCGTATCGCCGACATGGGCAAGGTAGCGGCGCTGATGGAGCGCGTGCTTGCGCTCGATGAGAATTACTACCACGGAGGCGCGCATCTTTTTTTTGGTGTGTACTACGGCGCACGGCCGCCGATGCTGGGCGGAGACTTCGAGCGTTCCGCAAAACATTTCGAAAAGGCGCGGACCATCACGCATGGCAAGCTTCTTCTCGTCGACCTGTTGCAAGCCGAATATCTCGCGCATCAGCAGCTCGATCGCAAACAATTCCACGAACGACTGACTGCGGTGGTCAACGCGCCGCTTAACATTTATCCCGAGATGGCGCTCGCTAACGCCATTGCACAACAAAAGGCCGGGAAACTGCTCGCCAAAGAAGAGGAATGGTTTTGAAAAAACTTGTTGCGGTTTTTCTCTTGTTTCTCATGCTCCCGGCTGCTCACGCTGAAGAACCCTACATACTCAAGTTCGCCACCCTCGCTCCACATGGCTCCACGTGGCTGAACATCATCACGGATTGGGCGAACAAGGTGGAAAAGGAAAGCCAAGGCAGACTCAAGTTCAAGCTGTATGGCGGGGGCGTGTCGGGCGACGAGCCCGATGTTTTGCGCAAAATCCGCTTTGGACAACTTCACGGGGGGGCAATGACCGGTCACGGTATCGGCTACATCTATTCACCGGCACGGGTGCTGGAAATTCCATTTCTGTTTCGCAGTTACGATGAGGTCGATCACGTCCGCGCCCAACTCATGCCGGAAATTCGCGAAGGATTTCACCAGAATGGCTTTGAACTGATTGGCTGGATGGAAGTGGGATTCATACAATTGTTCTCTCGTGTCCCCATCTACTCCATCGCGGATTTGAAACAACGCCGTATCTGGCTGTGGCAGGGCGATCCGCTCGGCACGGCATTCTTCGCGGCCAGCGGCCTCGCTCCCGTGCCTTTGCCGATTACGGAAGTTTTCACCAGTCTTTCGACCGGGTTGATCGACACCACTATTGCACCTCCCTTGGGAGCGATAGCCTTTCAGTGGTTTACCAAAACGCCTTACATGACCGACATCCCGGTCATGGACGGCATCGGCGGGCTGATCGTGTCGCGCAAGTTTTTCGATGGATTGCCCAAAGACCTCCAGCAACTATTGCGCCGCACCGGCGAAGAGGCCGGCACCCGTCTGCTCGTGGAAACACGCCGGGACAACGAAAAAAGTCTTGCCGTGCTGAAGCAAAACGGGGTGACTTTCACCAGCGAGTGGAAGGATAAGGACTCGGATCTCTACGACCTGCGCGACCGCGCCGCCGCGATGCTCGCCAAAGATGGCTATATCCCTGCGCCGTTCTATGAGAAAGCACGCAAGTCGCTCAACGATTACCGCGCGCGCAAAGGCAAGAAGTGACCGACCAAGCCGAACTCTACAAACGAAACCGCACCTGGAAGGCCAAGCTCGAGTTCTACCTGACAAACGCGGAAGGCATCGTCGCCACGGCCGGACTGGTGCTGCTGCTTGGTTTGTCTCTGGCCGAAATCGGCGCACGTAATTTCTTCCACACCGCCATTCCTGGTGCGGATATTCTCGATCGCTATCTGGTGCTTTGGGTGAGCTTTCTCGGGGCCGTGCTGGCCGTGCGCGAACGTCACATTAAAATCGATGCCGTGGCGGTATGGTTTCCCGAAGCCTGGCGGCGAAAACTGGAGCGTCCGATTTTCATGTTTTCCGCCGTGGTGTGCGGTTTCTTGTTCTGGGCGGCACTGCGGTTCTGGCGGGAGGAGTGGGTCCACGCTGCTGCCGCGGAGAAATGGGTGGCGGCGCTCGGTGCGATCATCCCCCTGAGTTTCTTTCTCCTCACCGTCCAATTCACGGTCCGCGTTGTGATCGGGCCGCGTTCGCCAAAACGCCGCTCATGACATTCACCGTCGTAACATTACTTATCGCCGTGGCGCTGCTTGGTGTCCCGCTGTTTGTCGTGCTCGGCGCCGGCAGTTTGTACGCCGCGCATGCCGCGGGGCTCGATCCGGCGCTGCTTGTGGCGGAAATGATGCGCCTGGCCTCCTCGCCCAATCTTATGGCCATTCCGTTGTTCACGCTCGGCGGTGTCGTCTTGTCGCGCGGTGGGGCACCCGAGCGGCTGCTGCTGGTATTCAATGCGGGCTTTGGCTGGATGCCGGGAGGACTGGCCATCGTGTCGCTGGTCTTGTGCGCGTTCTTCACGGCATTTTCCGGCGCTTCCGGCGTGACCATCCTCGCGCTCGGCGGTCTGCTCTATCCGATACTGCGCGGTGAAAATTACTCCAAGAATTTCTCGCTGGGGTTGCTTACTTCCTCGGGCTCGCTCGGCCTGTTGTTTCCGCCCAGCCTCGTGATCCTGCTCTACGGGATTGTCGCGGGTGTCAGCATTGAACAGCTTTTCACGGCGGGACTCGTTCCGGGGTTGCTGCTCTTGACCATGCTGGCGGCCTACAGCGCCGGCATTTCCCGGCATATCGGGATTTCGCGACGACCGTTTACGCTGTCGGTACTTTTCAAAGCCCTGCGGACTGGGATGTGGGACCTGCTGCTACCGTTCGGTATCGTCGTGGGGCTGTTTGGCGGCTATGTCACCGCCACCGAAGCGGCCAGCTGCACGGCAGCCTACGCGCTGCTCATCGAGACCGTAATACACCGCCGTATCGGCTCGGCCTCGCAGCTTTACGAAATTTTCCGCGAAACCATCATCCTGGTGGGGAGCCTGATGATCATTCTGGGTGTCGCGCTCGGCTTCACCAACCTGCTGATCGATGCACAGATCCCGATGAAGATCCTGGCGGCGCTCGAACAGGGAGTCTCCAGCCAATTGCAGTTCCTGCTGCTGCTCAACGTCTTTCTGCTGGTGGTCGGCTGTATGATGGACATCTTTTCCGCCACCATCGTCGTGGTGCCGCTTATCCTTCCGCTGGCCCAACGCTTTGGGGTCGATCCAGTACACCTCGGCATCGTGTTTCTGGCGAACCTGGAAATCGGCTACCTCACCCCGCCCGTGGGCATCAACCTGTTCCTCGCCAGCCAGCGCTTCAAGGAGCCGATGCTGAACCTTTTCCGCGCCGCCCTGCCTTTTCTCCTTATAATGCTGATTTGGCTGATGCTGGTCACTTATCTGCCGTACCTCTCGCTCTGGTGGAAGAAAATCTAGGTTAGAAACGTCTTACATTATTGTCTGCAGGCCATACAACAAAAGGAATGGATGGCGCCGGCGAAGCATCATTCGCCTTTCCCTGTCGGGGAAACCGGATACCGGTACGGGCATGAGCAGCCCGACCGACCCATAAATACAACGCTCTACTTCATCACAATCACTATGCGCAGAATGGCCCAAGCGTGGATTGCCCTGATCGCCCTGTCCGCGACAACTTCCAGCGCTTTGCCTGCGGAACCCGCTGCGATCGTCTTCGGCATTTTCCCGCGCTGGAACGCCCAGATCACCGTGCGGGACTTCACGCCGCTGGCCACGTTGCTCAGCCATGAACTCGGCAGGCCGATACGCATTGAAACCGACAAGGACTTCGACTCCTTCATGCGCCGGGTATACGCCAGGGAATTCGACATTGTCCACCTCAACCAGCTTCAGTACCTGCACGCCCGTGAAGCGGCGAATTACCGGGCCATTGCCAAGATGTGCGACAACCCCGCGTGCACCATCAAGGCGATTATCATCACGCGCCGCGATACAAAACTCACCAAAGTAAGCGACCTCAAGGGCAAAACCATCGCCTTCGGCGACCCCAGCGCGATGGTGAGCTATGTTCTGGCCAAGTCGCTGTTGCTTGAATCCGCGCTCGAACCCAGTCAGTACAAAACCGTTTTCACCAAAAATCCGCCCAACGCGTTGCTGGCGGTATATAACGGCGAAGCTGACGCCGCCGGCGTAAGTCTGTCCGTATTCCAGCGTCCGGAAATACTCCAGCGCATCGATGTTCATCAGCTGCGAACGCTGGCGGAAAGCCGGCCGATTCCACACCTGCCTGTTGCCGTGCGCGGCGATATGGACGCGCAACTGGTGCGGAGCCTGCAGCGTATCCTGACCGGATTGACGCGGAGGCAGGATGGACGAGAGGCGCTCCGGAAAATTGGCATTGAGCGCTTCGAAGCGACCGATGACAACCAATACGCCATTATCAGGGCGTTGATGGAGGAGGAAACCGGTGCGCACTAGCCGCTGGCTGCCCTGGCGGTACGGCATACAGGCACGCTTCCTGCCGCTGTTCGCTGTCTTCGTTATCGGCTCCATGGCCGTGCTGGGCGCGACGCTGTTTTTGAATCAGCGACAGATAACCCTGAGTCGGTTCGAGCAGGATACGCATGATCTGTTGCAGGTGCTCCAGGACAAAGGCAACGCCTACTCCACCTTTCTGGCGCGCATCGCCCCGCAGGGCATTCTGTCGCACGATTATCTTTTGCTTGAAGATTACGCCGAGGAACTCTCGACTGACCCGGATGTGGTTTATGCCGTGATCCTTAACCACGCGCAACGACCGCTCACGCATTTCCTGAAAAAAAGCGGCTCCCCGGCTCAAACAGCCGATGCCGTCAGGGTTGAGCCGACGCAATTCGCGGAATCGCTCGCCAAGGCGCGGGCGGATTCCTCGCTGATGATCGCCAAACGCAACATCCGGTATAACGACGCAAGCCTGGGAACCGTGGAGGTCGGCCTTTCGCAGGCAAAGATCGAGCACAATGTTGAACAACTCAAGACCAGCCTGGAACAGGAATTACGCCGCATCGCCGTGCTCACGGGCGGCGAGATACTGCTCGCGCTGGTTATCCTGATCCTGCTGAGCAATTGGGTCTTCAACCGCCTGGTGGCGCGGCCGATCCAGGCGCTGGGGGCGGACATGGTGCGCGTACAGTCGGGCGATCTCGGCGCGCGCGCCCACGTCGATCGCGAGGACGAGATCGGCTGGCTGGCACACGGCTTCAACAAGATGGCCACCGATCTGCAAAGCCATGTCCGCAAGATCGAAGAACAGCGCCTTGCCTACAAGGAAACGCGCGACTACCTTGCAAACATCCTCGACAACTCGGCGGACATGATCGCCACCACCGCGCTCGACGATTCGGTCGTCGAATTCAACGCCGCCGCCGAACGTATCCTCGGCTACTACCGTTCGGAAGTCGTGAATAAAAACTCATCTTCGATTTACTGCGATGCAACGGAGCGTGACCGTCTGTATGCCACCGTGCAAAACGGCAAACCGGTGCAGAACGCCGAAACGCGGCTCCGGCGCAAGGACGGTAAAACCATCGACGTGGAGCTCACCCTGTCGCCGTTGCGTGACAATGCCGGCAAACTCATCGGCACCATCTGCATCGGGCGCGATATCACCCGCGCCAAAGCCATGCGCCGCGAGCTCATTCAGGCGGAAAAAATGGCGTCGGTGGGCCAGGTCTCCGCGTGGATCGCGCACCAGATCCGCAATTCCCTGGGGGAAATCCTCATGTGCACCGCGGAGTTGCGCCCGGGCCGGGACAGCGCCGTGTCCGTCCGACACGCGCATCGCGATCTCACCAACGCGATTACCGAAATGGACAACATGGTGTCCGACCTGCTGGATTACAGCCGGACGCTTTCATTGCACACGACGCGCGTCAACCTCAATGCCGCGTTGGACGGGCTGCTTGGCGCGCATACGGCAAGCGGTTTGAACGGCCACCATCGAATCGAACGCGCGTTCGATCCCAACCTGCCGGAAGTGCAGATCGACGTGTTCAAGATGGAGCAGGCTCTCGGTAATGTATTCAAAAACGCGCTTCAGGCCATGCCGCAGGGCGGCACGCTGCGCGTGCGGACCTGCCGCGGTCCGGAGGCAAATCAGGTTAGCGTGATCATCCAGGACAGTGGGGCGGGCATTCATCACGATGATCTGCCGAATGTGTTCCGGCCGTTTTTCACCACGAAGCCCGGAGGCACCGGGCTCGGATTGGCCATCGCCGCGCGTATCGTAGAAGCCCATGGCGGCAGCGTGAGCGCGAGCAGTACGCCGGGCAATGGCGCCACCTTCACGTTTATCCTGCCGGAAGCTTCCAATTCATGACCAATCACGCCATCCTCGTCGTTGACGATCAGGAAACCCACCGCGACCTCTGCCGCTCGGCGCTGACCGGCGCTGGTTTCGCGGTGGAGACCGCCGCCTCGGGCGCCGCGGCGCTGGAGCGACTGCGCGCCGGCGCCTTCGGCCTCGTGATCACCGATCAGCTCATGCCGGGCATGTCAGGCCTGGATCTGCTCCGGGAAATCCGCCGCCTCCACACTCTTCTGCCCGTGATTATCGTCACGGCGTACGGCACCGTGGACACGGCGGTGGATGCCATGAAAGCCGGCGCAAGCGATTTCATCCAAAAGCCGTTCACGCCGGATGAACTGCTATTGGTGGCGCAGCGCGTGCTGGAACGTCAGGACCTGATGGAGGAAGTGCGCACGCTGCGCGAGCGCATCGCCGAACCATACCGTTTCGAGCACATCGTCAGTCAGAGCCCGAAAATGACGGAGGTCTTCGAGATGATCCGTCATCTCGCCGATCTCGACACCACCGTGCTGATCACGGGCGAGACCGGCACCGGCAAGGAACTGGTGGCGCACGCCATTCATTACAACAGCAACCGCCGCGACCAGCGCTTCGTCCGCATCAACTGCGGCGCGCTGCCGGAGACGCTGCTCGAAAGTGAATTATTCGGTCACGAGCGCGGCGCTTTTTCCGGCGCGGTCCAGGCGCGCCGCGGCAAGTTCGAGTACGCTGCGGGCGGCACCCTGCTGCTGGACGAGATCGGCGACATTTCACAGGCCATGCAACTGAAGCTGCTGCGCGTGCTGCAGGAGAAGGAAATCCAGCGCGTCGGCGGGAACGAAACCATCCAGGTCGACGTGCGGATCCTGGCGACCACGAATCGCGACCTGGAGACAGCCATCGCCGCCGGGACATTCCGTTCGGACCTTTATTACCGGCTGAACGTCGTGCGCATCCATTTGCCGCCGCTGCGCGAGCGGATGGAAGACGTGCCGCTGCTGACGGAACATTTTCTCCGCGCCTTTTGTGAAAAAACCAAACGCACGCTGCGCGGCATCGACCATGACGCCATGAACGCACTGGCGTGCTATTCCTGGCCCGGCAACGTGCGCGAGCTGGGCAATGTCATCGAGCGCGCCGCGGTCATGGCCACCGGCGATCACATTACCGCAGTGGACCTGCCTGTCTGCCCGGCGCCGGTGCGTGAAACCGGCGCAGCGGGGCAGCCGAATCTCGACCTGCCGTTCAAGGAAGGACGGCAACAGGTGATCGGCGAATATGAAAAGACCTATATGGTGAATTGCCTCCGCCGCTACAAGGGGAACATCGGACAATGCGCGCAGCATTGCGGGGTCGACTCGAAAACCTTCTACCGCAAGATGCTGGACTACGACCTCGACAAGCGCGTCTTCCGAAAACTCGGGGACGCCGTTGAACAGGATGAATAATGCCGGTCGCCCGACGCTATCCATGATTCACCGTGAGGAAACTCGCCGGTCGCGACGCGCCGGGTGATTTATTTCCGCGCCAGTCCGTCGTTCACCGCGTTCCAATGTGCTCCGTGATCGGCGCTGCGGAACATGCCGCTGTTCCGCGACGCGGCATAGATCACCCCGTCGTGCGCCGGATCGATCCAGAGGCTGGACAAATCCGCAGTGCCGTCCTGGATGTCGACGGCGAACCATGCCGCATCGCCGGGTTGCCGGTGGAAAATCCGGCCCAGTATCAAGCTGGTGGCGTACAGCCCGTCGCCGCGCGGCGATTCCGTAATGGTCCCGACGCCGGGCGGGAACATGCCTTCCGCGGCGTTGACCCACTTTCCGCCGGCATCCCGGCGGGAAAGATCCGAATCGGTGGCGATCCAGAGTGACCCGGGCGTCGTTCCGGTTTCCGCGACCGCGGTGAAATCGGAAGTGCTGTTTTCCTCCAGTCGCGCCCAGGTCTTGCCCTCATCATTCGACATCAGCGCCTGGTGCTCCATGAGCGCGTACAGGGTCTTCCCGTCCTTGCCGAGCGCCACGGCATGAATGGCGTCTTTTTGCGTCGGCACTGCGCGGCGCCGCCAGTCGACGGGCCCCACCCAAAGCTCGGACTTGCCGGCGGCGAAAACACGGCCGGTCTTGGGGTCCAGCACCATGTCGACACAGTCTTTACGCACCGCCGCGTGACGGCTGAAGACCCAGGAACCGTTCTGCCGATGTCCCTGGGCCAGACCTTTCGAACCGCAAACCCAAAGCGCCGGCGTGGTTGCCTTCTCATATAGCGCCTTGACGGGCACGCCAACACGCGCGTCGGGCAGACGCGTCCAAACGCCCTCGGCGGCCTGGAAATGGTAGACACCGTCATCGGCGGCGGCGTACAGCGATTCAGCGTCCGGCGCGCCGCTGAGATTTTTCAGGGCCGGAACGGTAAGCACGCCGGGTGTTTCGTTCCAGGTCGTTCCCGCATCGGGGCTAGTGAATACCTTGGAGTAAAACGAGGTCGCCGCGATCAATCCCTTCGGATCGCCGGGAACAAAAGCCAGCCCGGTGATCGCCGGCGTGAAAGTCGATCCGCGGATCCGCGTCCAGGTCTTGCCCGCGTCCGGGGTTTTGAAAAATCCACCGACGAACGACGTCCCCATGTAAACCGTGTCCGGATGGTGCGGGTCCACCAGCAGGGCCGTCACGGGAAGATTCGTCTGCCCGAAGGTTATGTTGCGCCAGGTATCGCCACCATCGTCGGACCGGTAGGCGCCGTTGGCCGTCCCGGCGTAGAGCGTCTCTGCGCGCCCCGGAGCCGGCGCTAGCGTGACGATGGAAGGCACCGGCAGCCCATTCGATAATTGCGTCCAGCTTGCGCCGGCGTCGCGCGAACGGAACAGCCCGCGCGCGGTGCCCGCGTACAGGCTGCGCGCGGCATCCGGCGCGAGCGCCAGCACGGCGATATTGGCATGCTCCGGCTGATTCGCCAGTCGCGACCAGGTGGCGCCGGCGTCGTTGCTCCGCCACAGGCCGTGCACTGTGCCAGCGTAGATCGTCCTGGGATTCTTTGGGTCCGGCAACAGCGCCTTAACCTGCTCGTCGGCGAGCTCTGTCCCGATCATGATGCGCCAGGTAGCGCCGGCGTCGGTGCTCTTGAACAGCCCACCG
>NZ_JBAVEJ010000298.1:0-45531 GCF_049587675.1 Sulfuricaulis sp.
CCGTGATTCACAACAAGGGCTGGCGTTTGAATTCCTGCAGGATCCTGTTGCCGTTACTGAATTCACCGATGTCGCCGCCGGTCACAGTGTGCTCACCGGACACCACAGCGGGCTCATCACCATCAACATTGCCGAGGCCGATCCGGGCGCGCGCGAGGTTATGCGCGAGAGAATGGGCGAGCAGTACCGCACGCTGCTCGGCCATTTCCGCCATGAAATCGCTCATTACTACTGGGATAGTCTCATTCGTGATACGGAGTGGTATGCGCCGTTTCGGGAATTGTTTGGTGATGAACGATCCGACTACCAACTGGCCCTGAACCGTTACTACAGCGAGGGGCCGACGCCCGACTGGAAAAAGTCTTTCGTCAGCGCCTACGCCAGCGCGCATCCCTGGGAAGACTGGGCCGAGACCTGGGCGCATTACCTGCACATGGTGGACACGCTCGAGACCGCGCATGACTACGGCTTTACCATCGGCGGGCGAACCCTGCGTACGCCGGTGGCGGCGAATGATGCCGTGAAGCAGCGGACCGCGCCGGTCGGGTTCGAGGATTTGCTCAGCGACTGGGCGCAGCTGACCCTGGCACTCAATTCGCTCAATCGCAGCATGGGCCTGGAAGATGCCTACCCGTTCGCGCTGACGGAAAGCGCTTCGAAGAAGCTTCGTTTCGTGCACCGCCGGGTGTTGGCGGTGACCACCTAGGTACTGGGGGATTCCCAGTCGAAGCGGGGAAGCTGGTTAAAAGCGCGCCGCAGCCCCTCGTTCCAGCTTTTCTGCATGGTGCTGAAAAACGGCGTGCCGTAGTCGAAGCTCAGGCGGCGATTCAGGGACAGAATGTTGTGCTGGTATATCGCCAGTTCGACCGGTGGGCCGACCGAGATGTTGGCGCGCATGGTGGAATCGATCGAAACCAGCGCGCAGCGCGCCGCATCCTCCAGGCTGGTTTCCGGGCGGATGATCCGGTCAAGGATTGGCTTGCCGTACTTGGTCTCGCCGATCTGCAGGTAGGGGGTTTCCGGCGAGGCGGTGATGTAGTTGCCCTGCGGGTAAATCATGTAGACATTGGGGTCACGGCCGTGGATCTGCCCTCCGAGGATGAAGCTCGCCTCGACGCTGACGCCGTTTTCCTTCAGTACCGGGCCATGCTCGTTTTGAATGCGTTGGCTGAGATGGCCCACGTAGTGCGCGGCGTCGAAGAGATAATGAAACGAGTTGAGATTCTGCTGCGCCGAAGGATCGTCGAGGTCGCGCTGAATAGCGTTGACGACCGCCTGACTGGTGGCGAGGTTGCCGGAGGTGATGAGCACGATCAACCGGTCACCCGGAGCGCCGAACACGTGCATCTTGCTGTAGGTGGAAACGTAATCCACGCCGGCGTTGGTACGCGAGTCAGACGCGAACACCAGGCCATTGTTGACCTTGATGGCGAGACAGTACGTCATGGTGGTTCAGTTCTCCGTTGGCCGTGACATTGCCACGTCGCAGTGCAAACATTCATGCGGCGCACCAAATTGGTGACCGAAATTGCTCAGGGCGGCGAGTCGTTGTGGCAATACTGCTATGTTACTATCACTTTAGCCGCTTGGCATCGACTTTGCTTTGCGTCAAGGCATGATTGTGAATTGTTCTGAGAGACTCCCGTCATGGCGATCCGTTGGGGGGCTTACCGGGCCAAAGGCCTCTATGATGAGTTGATACGCGCCGCCGGCAAACCGAGGCCGGCCGCCGCACGCCTGTGCGATTACATGAAGTCGCTCACGGACGCCGAGATCGAGGAGCGCAAGCAGGCGGCCGAGGCGGCTATCCGTGTCATGGGCGTGACCTTCCGGGTCTATTCTGAGGAGGGCGGTTCCATCGACCGCGCTTGGCCGTTCGATATCATTCCGCGCATCATCGCGGCCAGCGAATGGCGGCGCATCGAGGCGGGGCTGAAGCAGCGTGTCCATGCCCTCAATCTATTCATTAACGACCTTTACCACGATCAGCGTATTGTGAATGACGGGGCGTTCCCCCGGGAAGTCCTGGCGTCGTCGAAAAACTTCCGGCCTCAATGCGTCGGCGTAAATCCGCCACGCGGCGTGTGGGCGCACATCTGTGGTTCGGATCTGGTGCGCGACAGGGACGGGACGGTGTACGTTCTGGAAGATAACCTGCGCGTCCCCTCGGGGGTGTCATACATGCTCGAGAACCGCCTGGTTCAGAAGCGCGTATTCCCGGAGCTTTTCGAGCAATACAGCATCGACCCGGTGGATGATTATCCGTCGCAGCTTTACGACATGCTCTGCTCGATTGCACCGCGCCCGGGCAACAAACCCGAAGTGGTGGTTTTGACGCCGGGCATCTACAACTCCGCCTATTTCGAACATTCCTACCTGGCGCAGCAGATGGGCGTCGAACTCGTCGAGGGGCGCGACCTCGTGGTGGGAGACGACGATGCCGTGTACATGCGCACCATCGGGGGGCTGACGCGCGTCGATGTGATTTACCGCCGCATCGACGACCTGTTTCTCGACCCGGAGGCGTTCAATCCCGAATCGCAGCTCGGCGTGCGCGGCCTGTTGCGCGCCTGGAAAAGCGGAAATGTCGCGCTCGCCAATGCCCCTGGCGCCGGGGTCGCGGATGATAAGGTGGTGTATGCCTTCGTGCCGAAGGTTATCAAGTATTACCTCGGCGAAGAGGCGATTTTGCCAAACGTGCCGACCTATCTGTGCATGGATGAAAAAGAACGCGAATTCGTGGTCGCCAATCTCGACAAGCTCGTGGTCAAGCCGGCGAATGAATCGGGAGGTTACGGCATGCTGATCGGGCCGCACGCCACCCAGAAGGAGCGGGATGAATTCGTGCGCCTGATCCGCCGTGACCCGCGCAATTACATCGCCCAGCCGCTCATCAGCCTCTCGACTACGCCGACGCTGGTTGACACACGCGCCGAACCGCGCCACATCGACCTACGGCCATTCATTCTTTCCGGCGAGTCGGTGTACGTGACGACCGGCGGCCTGACGCGCGTCGCGCTCCGCAAGGGATCGACCGTGGTGAATTCCTCGCAAGGCGGCGGCAGCAAGGACACATGGATCGTCGAGGACGACTCGTCATGATGCTCTCGCGCGTGGCCGAGAATCTTTACTGGATGGCGCGCTACCTGGAGCGCGCCGAAAACAGCGCGCGCCTGATCAACGTCAACACTAATCTGCTGCTCGATCTGCCCAAACGCGTGCAGCCCGGATGGGCGCCGCTGATCGAGATTTCCGGAAACCTTTCAGCCTTTCGTGAGCAGTATGCCGACACCGACGAGCGCAGCGTGGTGAAATATCTCATCGGCGACACGAATCATCCCGGCTCGATCCTGAGTTCGCTCGGGTCTGCCCGCGAGAATGCGCGCACCGTGCGCGATTTCATCCCGCGCGAGACCTGGGAGCAGGTCAACGAACTGTATCTGTACGCCAAGGGAAATCTGGCAAGCGGTCTCGGGCATCGCCGCCGTTATGAATACCTGCGCGGCATCATACTGGGTGTGCAGCAGATCACGGGGCTGCTCGCCGGGACCATGACCCACGATGAAGGCTACGACATGCTTCGCATGGGCCGGAACCTGGAGCGCGCCGACATGACCATCCGCATCATCGATGTGCGCACCGTCAATCTGTTGCCGGAGATGAGCAAGGAACTTACCCCGTTCGAGAACATCCAGTGGATGAGCGTGCTGAAATCCCTTTCCGCCTACCAGATGTACCGGCGCGCCATGCAGGTTCGCGTGAGCCGTCCGGACGTGCTGCGGTTCCTGTTCAAGGAGCGGCTGTTTCCGCGGGCCTTCTATCACACCGTCAGCGAGGTCGAATTCTGTCTCCGGCACCTTCCGCGCCGGGAACTGCCGCTGCGCTGCGTGTCGGATCTCAAAGAGCGGGTGACCGCGGCCCATCCGGAGAATTTCGATCAGGCCGAGTTGCACGAATTCATCGACACACTCGAAATCGGACTCATCGACCTGAATCGCGCCATCAGCGATACTTATTTCCTTGCTAATATTTCATCGGCGTAAACCATGTCATGGCGTATACGACTGACGGTCTTGATGCTGCTTCTGCTGCACGCGATGCCGGTTTTCGCGGTGCAGGGGATTGAGCGCATGCCCGGTCGACTCGCCTCCTGTCCGGATTCTCCCAACTGCGTATCAAGTGACGCGGCCGAACCGTCGCATCACGTGCCCCCATTCGCGATCATCGTTCCTGCGAAGGAGGCATGGTTACTGGTCAGGGAGGCGGTGAATGATATTCCCCGGACAACGATAACGGAGGTAACGGACAACTATCTGCACGCCGAGTGCCGGAGCATGGTATTCCGGTTTGTGGATGACCTGGAGCTCGAGTTGCGCCCTGGCGAAGGAATTATCGCTGTCCGTTCGGCTTCGAGAACCGGATACTCGGACTTCGGTGTCAATCGGAGCAGGGTGGAGCGTTTGAGGTCCGTTTTGCAGTCCCGCAGGCTGGTCAAATAACGGATCCACATCATGCGAATGCGGCCGATATTCAATCGTCCAGCAATTCGAAATACATCAGAAGCGATCGCTGTAAGAACAGGTCGTTGTCGTCGCTGACGAGGAAGAAGCGGTTGCCGCGATGTCGCGCCAGACCCTCGAAGTTGTCGATCTGCTGACCCTTGCCGCTGTCGAGCGCCACGGCCGTTTCAACTGGCACGGCTTCCGTGAGCGAACCGTCGGGTGACAATGTCGCTATTTTCAGGAATACCTCGAGGCGGCCGAGGATGCCACTGAAATTGCTTTCCAGCACCATGACCCGGTTGTTTCCCAGACACTCCAGCGCGGAGATTCGATTGCCTGCCGGCAACGGATAGATCCAGGATCTGCCGTCGAGGCTGAAGATGTGTGTGTACCCCGGGTGCTCTGCCTTGAGCGGGGCCTCGGGCACGGTCAATATTCCTAGCCTGGAATCGACACACACGGATTCCAGCATTTTGTTGGAGTCTTGATACATCCTGGCGCCATTGAGGGGCGCGGGCAGGGGAGATTCTTCAGTGGCGTAGCCATCGGGACTGTAACGCACGATGCGCGGAAAGCGCTCGAAGCTGATGATCAGTTCCGCATCGCCCTTGTGACCATTGTGTCCTTTCAGGATATCCAGACCCTCGGAATCGGCGTGCGTTCCTTTGAACGGTTTTTTGTTTCCGGCTTCGCGCAGATGGAATGCCTTAAGAATCTTCAGGCCCGTCAGCACGCCGTTTTCGAATACCGGTTGCAGATGGAACAGAAAGCCCTTGTCGGAGATGGCATACAGGATACCGTCGTCATCGTCCCAGGCGAGGCCGGAAAGCTGCGAAAAGCGCATCCCGTCCACCGTCGGATTCGGCAACTGCAGCATGCCGAGGAAACGGATGTGACCTATTCGGTCGCCAATTTTGATTGTTTCAGATAGCGCGACGGACCGGGTTTCCAGCTCGGTCGGCGTGTCAGCATACCCGCCGGCCGATATCGCAAGCATGGCGACCGCGATGAGTCCCGTTTTGAGGAAATGCCTCTCCATGGAGAAATTCTAGACGGAAAAAATCGTCAGGAACGGATGTGGACAATGGAGCGCTGCGATACTTGTTTCAGTAGTAGCGCTGAGATGTGGCGTACAAAAAAACCCATCCCGCCCGTGGCGGGATGGGGTGGTCATGGCCGTCTCAGTTGACCGTGATCTTGGCCTTGGCCTTGATGTCTTTCAGCAGGTTATTGATCTTGTCATCCTGCATCTTGCGGTAGATGTTGGCGCGCGCGTGCTGATCCGCCATGAACTGTTCGAAAGTCGGGATCTTGAGCGGACGGGTATCCTCGACCTTGATGATGTGCCAGCCGAAGTCTGATTTCACCGGTTCGGTCGATATCGTGCCCTTGTTCATCTTTATGAGGGCGTTGAAGAATTCGGGGACGACCATTCCCTGATTGATCCAGCCGAGTTCGCCGCCGTTCTTGCCGCTCTGCGTGTCGATGGATTTGTCCTTGGCGAGTTTGTCGAACTTTGCACCTTTTTGTAGTTGCGCGATGATGTCCTTGGCCTCGCTTTCCTCCTTCACGAGGATGTGGCGCACTTTGTATTCAGTTTTGTGCGTGTTCTCCACTTCCTGCTCAAAACGTTTCTTGACGTCGTCTTCGGAGATCGGATTTTCCCGCAGCAGATTGCGTTTAACGGCCTGCGCCAGGATTTCCTCGCGCACGCGCTTCATGAGCGAACTGACTTCGGGGTCCTGATCGATCTTGTTGCTCACGGCGTATTGCGCGAGCAGCATCTTGTCGATCATCTCATCGAGCACGATCTTCTTTTCCTTGTCCTTGTCCGCGATCGGACCGACCTGCTGCTGGCGAATCTGCAAATAGCCCTGATAGTCCGTCTCCATAATGTTGTCGCCGTTGACGGTGGCGATGACCTTGGCGGCCGGCTTGGCCTCTTCCTGCTTGGCCTGGTCGGCGGGTTTTTTGTCGCAGCCGGCGGCGAGCAGGCCCGCCGCGGCCAGTAACACGATGAGGGATGTGCGTAGGGTTGACATGGATTTTCCTTGGTGACGGTTGTGGTTTGACTGACGGATCCGCTCAGAGCTCGTCCGGTGTGAAAGCCTGAATGCTGAGCGCATGAATTTCCTTTTTCATCATGTCGCCCAACGCCTGGTAAATCATCTGATGCCGCTGCACGGGGCTCTTGTCTTGAAACGTCGGCGAGACGATGGTGACGGCGAAATGCCCGCCGCCGCTTTTCGCGCCTTCGTGCCCGGCGTGCAGGCGGCTGTCGTCGCGTACTTCAATTTTCTGGGGTGTGAAGGCTTCGCGCAAGCGGTTTTCGATCAGCGTTACACGTTCCATCTTATGGTAACACCTTGCGAAACGGTTTGACGTTGACATTGGCATAAACGCCTGCTTCGACATACGGATCGGACTTGGCCCAGGTCTGCGCGTCCTCGAGCGAATCGAACTCGGCGATGATCAGACTGCCGGTGAACCCGGCGGGGCCGGGGTCATTGCTGTCCACGGCCGGGTAGGGGCCGGCGAGCAGCAGGCGACCTTCGTCCTGAAGTTGCTGCAAGCGCGCCACATGTGCTGCGCGCACGGACAGCCGGCGTTCGAGGCTGTCTTCGGTATCGGTGCCGTTAATGACGTACCACATCATTTATTTTCCCGTCCTGTCGGCGACCGATTCACCGTCTTCCGGTTTATGTTGCATGTGCCTGGCCATGAAGAAGGCCTGTCCCACGACGAAGAGCAGTGTCAACCCCAGCAGTCCGAAGACCTTGAAGTTGACCCAGATGCTGCGTCGCGTGTCGGCGTCGAGATCGAGGCCGTAGAAAAACGCCACGTAAATATTCACCGCGCCGAGTACCGCGAAGAAAATTCCCCAGCTCAGATTGAGACGTTTCCATACCGGCGTCGGCAAAGCGACCTGCGCCGACATCATGCGCTCGATGATGGTTTTTTTTCCGAACCACTGGCTGGCGAGCAAGAGCGCCGCGAGTATCCAATAGACCAGCGTGGGCTTCCACTTGATGAAGGTTTCATCGTGCAACGCCAGCGTCAGGCCGCCGAAGACGGCAATGACGCCGAGCGTGATCAGGTGCATGGTCTCGAAGCGGCGGTGCTTGAGCCAGAAGAGTCCGGTTTGCAGGAATGACGCGGCGATCGCCACAGCGGTGGCGACATAGATGTCGTAGAACTTGAAGGCCGCGAAGAACAGCAGCAGCGGGAACAGATCGTAAAGGAATTTCATCGTACAGACAGTGGCAAAAGGGCGGCTATTTTCGCATTCCGCCACAAAAGCGGCAAGGACGTCTTGGAGGCCGGAAAGCTCTGATTAAGTCCGTTCGCTCTGGGCTTGTCGAAGGGCGAATGGCCAATTTAATCAGGGTTTCGCTAGTGCATCCGGGTCCGTGTCCAACGGTCGAAAAAGCGTCCCATGACCTGCCGCACCGGTTGAGGGTAGTTAAGCGCCTCCATCTGCTGCATGCCTTCGGCAAAGAATGCGGCGGCATCTTCCGGCAGATAACGCACCAGGTCCTCGAAAACCTTTTCCATGAGTTCCGGGTTGTGCGTGCGCGTCGCGACAATGCCGCGGTTCAGGTGCAGGACGCGCCACGGCCGGCCGGGGTTGGTTTTTTCCAGATCCTCTTTGATGAGGCTGGCACTGGCCTGAATCACGCGGCCCATGAAATGGGTTATCGGTTCGAGCGACGCCGGGTCATGCATGCGGTTGGAAAAATTGGCGAGCGCATTGACCACTGGATCGAGAGCGCGAATCTGGCCGTCGTGGCGCATGATCCAGTCGGCCGCCGCCAGTATCACGATTTCAAGATCCGTCCGCGGCACGGGCATGTTGAGTTGACCTGCCCAAGCGATGAGATCGGTGAGCAGCGTTACACCGTAATCGCCAAGCTGGGTCGCGTCTTCCTTGGCGATCGGCCCGACTTCGCCTTCCTCCCGATCGATACGCGTGATAATAGCCAGAAACTGTTCGATGGCCTCCGCCAATTGTCCCGGCGTGACCTGATTGGTGTTGGCCGGGCGCCGTGTTTCATAGGTGTCAATAATATCCCTCGCCGCGTGTTCAAAACGCAGCGTCGCTTCGGCAAGGCTGGGTGGCAGGGTAGTGGTCATCGGTTGTCCTGTAACCCTAAAGTATAACGCGTTTATTCATGATATCCTGCTTGCGACATGAGCAATACCAATACACCCTCTGCTGATTCTCCCTCGCGGTGTTTCGATCTGCACACACACAGTCTGCAATCGGACGGAACCCTCACGCCGGCGGAACTCGTGACGCGGGCCCAGGCAGCCGGCGTGGACGTGTTGGCGCTGACCGACCATGACGTGACCGATGGTATCGCCGAGGCGCGGGCCACGGCGGCTTCGCTGGACATGAGATTGATTGCGGGCGTTGAAATTTCCGTCACGTGGCAGGGCCTGACGGTTCATATCGTGGGTCTTAATATCGATATCGCGGGCCACGCCTTGCAGCAGGGTCTTTCGCGCCTGCGCGAGTTCCGCCAATGGCGCGCGGTGGAAATCGGCCGCCGGTTGCAGAAAAAAAGAATCGAAGGCGCATACGAAGGCGCACGGCGTCTGGCGAAAGGGACTATCGTTTCGCGCACGCATTTCGCGCGTTTTCTCGTCGAACAGGGTTATGTCCGCGGCATGCAGCAGGCTTTCAAGCAGTTTCTGGGGAGCGGAAAGCCCGGCCACGTGCCCGGCCAATGGGCGACGCTCGACGAGGCGGTGGGTTGGATTCGTTCCGCGGGCGGCCAGGCGGTGGTGGCCCATCCGGCGCGCTACAAACTGAGCGCCGGCAAAGTGCTGCGCTTATTCGGCGATTTCCGCGAATGCGGCGGTGAGGCGATCGAAGTGATTTCCGGCAGTCATACGCCCGAGGCCAATCGGCATTTTGCGCGCGTTGCCGCCGAACAGGATTTTCTCGCCTCGGCCGGTTCCGATTACCATGGACCGGAGAAGACGTGGATGGATCTCGGCAGACTGCCGGCTTTGCCGGAAGACTGTGTTCCCGTCTGGCGGGACTGGAAAATGGCCGGACCGGTCACGAGCCAGGCCGTGGCAGGAAGCTTGTCCTAGGGCGACATGGCGCAATATTTTCAAATTCATCCGACGCATCCGCAGCCGCGACTGATCAAACGGGCGGTGGACATCGTACGCGCGGGCGGGGTGATCGCGTACCCCACCGATTCGAGCTATGCCCTCGGTTGCCATATCGGCGATAAAGAGGCCATGGAACGCATCCGCCGTATTCGCCGCGTGGATGATAATCACAATTTCACGCTGGTGTGCCGCGACCTTTCCGAAGTGGCGCAGTACGCGCGTGTGAGCAACGCCGACTACCGTCTGCTCAAGGCCAACACGCCCGGGCCGTATACTTTCATACTGCCGGCCACACGCGAGGTACCGCGCCGCTTGCAGCATCCCAGGCGCAAAACCATCGGGTTGCGCGTACCAGACCATGTCATTGCCCAAGCCTTGTTAACCGAACTGAATGAACCACTGATGAGCTCCACCCTGATGATGCCGGGAGATGATCAGCCTCTGAGCGATCCTGAGGAGATCCGCCACCGGCTTGAGCACGATGTGGATCTGGTGGTGGACGGGGGGTTTTGTGGCCTGGAGCCGACGACCGTGGTCGAGCTCGAAGCCGGCCAAGCCACGCTCACGCGTCAGGGAAAGGGCGACGCTGCGCGCTTTACGGTTTGAATATCTCCTGAAAATCAACTGGATAAAGACAAATTTCACGTTTTTATGTTGCCTGTGCCCCTGATATACTCCGCGGCCAATGCCTGACCTAAGCCTCCCCCAGATAGTTGCCGTAATATTCCTGCCTTTGCTGTTTGCCATCACGGTCCACGAGGTCGCGCATGGGTGGATGGCCAAGCAATTTGGCGACCCTACGGCACAGCGACTGGGTCGCCTGACGCTTAACCCCCTGAAACACATCGATCCGATTGGTACCCTGCTGATACCGAGCCTCTTGCTACTGATGCATGCCCCTTTTCTATTTGGCTGGGCAAAGCCAGTGCCGGTTACCTGGGAAAATCTGCGTCACCCCAAACGCGACATGGCGATCGTGGCAGCGGCCGGTCCCGGAGCAAATCTGGTGATGGCATTGTTCTGGGCAATTATTGCGATTGCTGGCGTGCATCTCGGGACATTTTCATGGGCTGGCATGCCTATGCAGTACATGGGAATATATGGTATAGAAATCAATGTTATATTGATGGTTCTTAATCTAATTCCTCTACCTCCGCTTGATGGCGGGAGGGTTGCTGTGGGACTTCTACCGGGCCCTTTGGCTTGGCAGTTGGCCCGAATTGAGCCTTTCGGTTTTTTTATTCTATTGGCGCTTCTCGCGACCGGGGCCCTGAGTGTCATTATCGGTCCGCCAATAAACGGAATTGAGCATCTGATTATGAAGCTGGTGGGGCTGGGATGAGCACCGTCCTTCCTGGACAGCCGATGCGGGTCCTCTCAGGCATGCGCCCCACCGGCCAGCTGCACCTAGGGCATTATCACGGGGTGCTGAAAAACTGGGTACAACTCCAGTCCCAGTATGAATGTTTCTTTTTCGTGGCCGACTGGCATGCCCTGACCACGCATTACGAAGACCCGCATATCATCGAGGAAAACGTATGGGACATGGTAGTGGACTGGTTGGCGGCCGGGGTGGACCCGAATAATGCCACCCTGTTTATCCAGTCCCGCATACCGGCACACGCCGAACTCCATGTCCTGCTATCGATGATCACACCCTTATCTTGGCTGGAGCGCGTGCCGTCGTACAAGGATCAGCAGCTCCAGTTGGGAGATCGGGATCTTTCGACCTACGGTTTTCTGGGTTACCCCCTGCTGCAAAGTGCCGATATCCTTGTTTATCGTGCGGGTATGGTGCCAGTGGGTGAAGATCAGGTGGCTCATGTGGAGCTCACGCGCGAGGTCGCACGTCGCTTCAATCACCTCTATGGGCGGGAGCCGGGTTACGAACAGCTGGCCGAAGAAGCCATCAAGAAAATGGGCAAGAAAAACGCCAAGCTCTATCGCGAGCTGCGTACGGCCTATATGGAGCAAGGTGACCGTGAGGCCTTGGAGACGGCGCGTGCGCTGCTCGAGCGGCAGAAGAACATCGCCTTGGGTGACAAGGAAAGGCTGTTCGGGTTTCTGGAAGGCGGAGGCAAGATCATTCTCCCCGAACCCCAGGCTATGCTGACCCACGCGCCCAAGATGCCGGGGCTCGACGGCCGCAAGATGTCCAAGTCTTATGACAATGTCATCAGCCTGCGCGATCAGCCGGCGGATGTGGAAAAGAAGCTTCGAACCATGCCCACCGACCCGGCGCGCGTGCATCGTACCGACCCGGGAAATCCGGACAAATGCCCGGTGTGGGATTTTCATCTCGTCTACTCGGACCAGGAAAAGAAGGACTGGGTGCAAAACGGCTGCCGTTCGGCGAAAATTGGCTGCCTTGAATGCAAACAGCCCATCATTGATGCCGTGCTGGCGGAACTGAAACCGATGCAGGAACGCGCTGCGGAATTTTCGCGCGACCCGCTGGCAGTGAAGAGCATCATCGCCGACGGCACCAAGCGTGCGCAGGAGGCGGCGGAAGCCACCTTGGCTGAAGTCCGCGCCGCCATTGGACTGGGATACAACGGATGAGCACACCGACCGACACGGAATCACCACTTGCCGTTACGCTTGCCGTCATCCGTGGCGAGACGCTCACCAAGCTGCCGGAAGATTTGTACATCCCGCCGGACGCGCTGGAGGTGTTCCTCGAAACATTCTCGGGCCCGCTCGATTTGTTGCTGTATCTCATCCGCAAGCAGAACCTAGATATCCTGGATATTCCCATCGCCGAAGTGACGCGCCAGTACATGGGCTACGTCGAGCTGATGCAGACGGTGAAACTGGAGCTTGCCGCAGAGTACCTGGTCATGGCCGCGATGCTGGCGGAAATAAAATCGCGCATGCTCCTGCCGCGGCCGGCCAGTGAGGGAGGCGAGGAGGCCGACCCGCGCGCCGAACTGATACGCCGGCTTCAGGAATACGAACGTTACCGCACCGCCGCCGAATCCCTGGACCAGATGCCGCGGGTGGGGCGAGAGGTGCATCTGGTGGTCATCGAAAACGATCACCCGCCCGTCAAGCGTATCGAGCCGAATGTCAGCTTGTTCGATCTTCTGGACGCTTTCAAAGAGGTGCTTGTGCGTGCCGAACTTTATCGGCATCATCGTGTTCAGCTGGAACCATTATCGGTACGCGAACGCATGACCCGGATACTGGCGAGAATCAATAGTGAGACGTTTGTGAGTTTCGAGGAAATGTTCGACCTGAACGAGGGTCGACGCGGTCTGGTGGTGACCTTCATGGCGATTCTCGAACTGCTGAAGGAATCGCTGGTGGTTGTCGTCCAGCAGGAACCCTTTGCACCTATTCATCTCAAGGCGGCGGCCTGATGAGCGAGCCCAACGCAGAACTGAAGAATATCATCGAGGCGGCGCTGCTGGTGGCGGGCCAGCCGCTGACCATCGACAAGATGCTGGCGATGTTTCCGTCCGAATCGCCGCCGACGCGCGAGGAAATCCGCGATGCCATCAGCCAGCTGGAAGAGGAATACGCCGAGCGCGTGGTTGAGCTGAAGCAGATCGATCGTGCCTGGCGGATTCAGACCCGCGATAAATACGCCCCCTGGATCACCCGGCTGGCCGAAGAACGTCCCGCGCGCTATTCACGCGCGTTGCTCGAGACTCTGGCCATCATCGCTTACCGCCAGCCGGTGACGCGCGGCGATATCGAGGATGTCCGCGGCGTGTCCGTGAGCACCGACATCATCAAGACGCTGCTGGGTCGCGAGTGGATACACCAGGTGGGCATACGCAATGTTCCGGGGCGTCCCGCGCTTTACGGCACCACGCGCGAGTTCCTCGAGCATTTCAACCTGAAAAGCCTGGAAGAGTTGCCGCCGCTTTCGGCGCTGCGCGACCTGGACGTCATCAGCAATGAATTGAATCTGCGTCTGGACCTGGAACCGGGCGCGGAGACATCGTCTCCCGCTGCCATGTCCGCTCCTGACGGGGAATCGCAAGATGGGGCGCAAGACGTGCCTGAGCCGGAGACCTTGATCGAGGTCCGCTCGGCCGAGCGTGAGTGACCGGGGCGTCCCCGCCGGGGAAAAGCTGCAAAAGGTTCTGGCGCGCGCCGGCTGGGGTTCACGACGGCAGATCGAGCGCTGGATCGAAGAAGGCCGCATCACCGTGGACGGTAAGCCCGCCACGCGCGGCGCGCGAGTCACGCCGGATCAAACCCTCAATGTCGACGGACGAAAGGTCCCGACGCATGCCTTCCAGGCCAAGCCGCGTATCCTGATTTACCACAAGCCGGTGGGTGAGGTTTGCACGCGTTCCGATCCCCAGGGCCGGCCGACGGTCTTCGAAAAACTTCCCAAGCTGCGTGGCGCGCGCTGGATCAACATTGGTCGCCTCGATTTCAACACTTCCGGCTTGCTGCTGTTCACAACGGATGGCGAACTGGCCAATCGACTGTTGCATCCGTCGCACGAGATCGAGCGCGAATATGCGGTGCGCGTTCTCGGCAAGGTGAGCGACGAAATGCTCGCGCGATTGAAAGAAGGCGTGATGCTGGAAGACGGTCCGGCGCATTTTGTTTCCATCGTCGATGCCGGCGGCGCCGGCGCGAATCACTGGTACCACGTTGTATTGAAGGAAGGACGCAACCGCGAGGTGCGCCGGTTGTGGGAGGCCGTGGGCATCAAGGTGAGCCGGCTGATGCGTATTCGCTTTGGCCCCGTCCAGCTCCCGTCGCATTTCCACACCGGACGCACGATCGAGATGGATGATGAATCCGCCGCGGCCTTGTATGATTTTGTCGGCTTGAAATTGCCGACGCCTCCAAAACAAAACCCGTCCAGACCGCTCAAGCCGCGCAGCAAGGACCGTCCACAGCGTGGACCCGGCATCTCACGGGCACATCAGGGCGCGCGGCGCAAACGAACGGTGCGCCGGCCTTAAAAAATCCTTTTTCTTCATTTCAAGATAGACTGGGTTGGCATCACGTCTGGCCGGTTGATCGAAATTGGCCAGATATTTCAATCTGGATTGATCAATATTTCTCCAGGCGTCTTGAAGCGTGTCACCTCGGTTTCGAGGTGTGTATTATCCGGTTGTCGGTGCGTGCGCCAGCTATTCATCGATGATGAAAAGTTGCTCAAGGAAGTGAGCCAGGCTATCGATTTCTTTACATGTGCTTCACCAAAAATAATTAATATTGGAGACCATCATGCCGACTGCATCGAAAGCACACGACGCCGCCAGCCCGCCCGCCGAGATTTCATTCGCTGAGGCTTTTATCTACTGGCTGAAGCTGGGCTTCATCAGCTTCGGCGGCCCGGCAGGGCAGATCAGCATGATGCATCAGGAGCTGGTCGAGCGGCGTCGCTGGATTTCGGAGCACCGCTTTTTGCACGCACTCAATTACTGCATGCTGTTGCCCGGCCCGGAAGCGCAACAACTGGCCACATACATTGGATGGTTGATGCATGGCGTGAAAGGCGGCATCGCCGCCGGCGTGCTGTTCGTGCTGCCTTCGCTGTTTATTCTCATTGCGCTGACCTGGATTTATCTCGCCTTCGGCAATGTCCCGTCGGTGGCCGGAATACTTTATGGCATCAAGCCGGCGGTAACCGCTATTGTGGTTTTCGCGGCCTATCGCATTGGATCACGCGCCTTGAAAAATGCTGTGCTCTGGGCCATGGCGGCGGCGGCGTTCGTGGCGATCTTCGCTTTGAGCGTGCCATTCCCCTATATCGTGCTGACCGCCGGCGCGATTGGTTATTTTGGCGGACGCATTGCGCCGAACAAGTTCAAGACTGGCGGTCATCACGGTGACGGTCAAAAGGGTTATGGTCCGGCGTTGATTGATGATCACACGCCGCCGCCCGAGCATTCACGGTTCAGATGGGCGCGTGTAATCACCTATGGTGCTGTCGGTCTTCTCATCTGGTTCGGCGTGATGGCGGTACTGTTTGTACAGTTTGGCTGGCAAGGCGGGTTCACGCAGATGGGCTGGTTCTTCACGAAAGCGGCACTCGTAACTTTCGGCGGTGCGTATGCGGTTCTGCCCTATGTTTACCAGGGCGGCGTGGAGCACTACCAGTGGTTAACTGGTGTCCAGATGATCGATGGCCTGGCCCTGGGCGAGACCACGCCCGGACCGCTTATTATGGTCGTGGCCTTTGTGGGTTTCGTCGGCGGCTGGACCAAGGAACTGTTCGGTCCTGAGTCGCTGGCGCTGGCGGGCATGGCCGGAGCGACCGTGGCGACGTTATTCACGTTCCTGCCGTCGTTCCTGTTCATCATGTTGGGAGCCCCGGCGATCGAGTCTACTCGCGGTGACATCAAATTCACCTCCCCCCTGACCGGCATCACCGCCGCCGTCGTCGGCGTGATCCTGAATCTCGCAGTGTTCTTCGCCTACCACGTATTGTGGCCCCAGGGGTTCTCTCAACCGTTCAGCGTGCAGACGCTGGTTACCGGTTTTGAGTGGTTCTCCGCGCTGATCGGCGTGCTTGCCTTTATCGCGTTGTGGCGTTTCAAGATTGGAATCATTCCGGTGATTGGAGTCTGCGGCCTGGTCGGTCTTGGATATGCTTTGATTAAGCCAATTATTTCCGCCTAGCGGACTTGCGGGATTAGAAGATAATTACTTTAATTGCATCTATGTCATCTCATCCTTTTCGAGGAAAGCCCAGCATGAACCGGACCATCGTGCCCAGCGAGCTCAAGCAGCTTTTGGAAAACCGCAAAACCATTCTGCTGCTCGATGTGCGGCGCCGGGTCGATTACGACACCGACGGCCAGAAGATTCCGGGTGCGGCCTGGCTCGATCCGGAAAGACTGACGCAATGGAGCACGGCATTGCCACTCGACCGGGAAATCGTGATTTACTGCGCGCGCGGCGGTTCTGTCAGTAACTCGGTGGTGGATCAGCTGAAGGCGAAGGGCGTCAAGGCGCGGTTCATCGAAGGCGGGATCGAGGCATGGAAGGCCAGCGGGGGACAGACCGTTGATAGCGGTGCCACCAAGCCAAAGTAACGCAGGCGCATCATGAAATGGGTTACCCGTGAACGTCCCAAGATCGACCGCATCGCCTGCCCCTGGCTGATCGCGCGATTTATCGACAAGACACCGGAATTCTTGTACGTGCCAGGGGACCGGGTGATGAGAGTGGCAGCCGAAACCGGCGCGATTCCTTATGACGTCCCTGGCGTGGAGTTGGGCCACGTCGGGGAGTTTTGCAGCTTTGATGCGTTTCTCAAGAAATATCAATTGACAGACCCCGAACTGCAAAAGCTCGCGGTCATTGTACGTGCCGCTGACACCGGTCAGCCGGATCTTGCCCCGGAAGCAGCGGGACTGCTCGCGGTGTCGCGCGGACTGGCGCAGAACTTCCGGGACGACCACGAGATGCTCAGGCACGGCATGGTGGTTTACGACGCTCTGTATGCTTGGTGCCGCGGCGCGTAGCCGGCGCGGATGAGCGATCGCCTGATACTTAATGCGGCCGCGTTCCTGCGCGCGATCGCCACCGGCTTGATGGGCGTGCTGCTTGGGATTTACCTCGACAAGCTCGCCTTCACGCCTGCCGATATCGGTCTCGTCATCGGTTCCGGTCTCACCGGCGCAGCGCTCTCTACGCTGATCGTCACGTTTCTCGGCGACCGACTGGGCCGGCGGCGATCCTTGCTCGTCATCGGTGCCGCCAGCGCGGCTGGCGGGCTTGCACTGATTGTTACTTCAAGCCTTCCCGCCGTTTGTGTGGTCGCGTTTATCGGCATGGTCAACGGCATGGGTCGGGACCGCGGCGCTTCACTCGTGATGGAGCAAGCGATTCTGCCTGGCACTATCCTGCCTGAACAACGCACGCGAGCCTTTGCCTGGTATAACGTACTGCAGGATATGGGTCATGCTCTTGGTGGCGTGCTGGCGGCCTTGCCGGTACTGCTGCGCGAGTCCTTCGATGTAGATGTGCTGGCGTCGTTCCATGCGACCGTCGCGGTCTATGCCGGTCTGCTGGTTCTGAGCGTACTGCTGTATGCCGGTTTGTCGCCCACAGCCGAGGCATACAAGCCGTCTGTGTCGGTAAAACTTGCGCCACAAAGCCACCGCATCCTCTGGAAATTATCGGCATTATTCGCGCTCGACAGCCTAGCCGGAGGGTTCCTCGGCACGGCGCTGCTGGCGTATTTCTTTTATCAGCGGTTCGCGGTCGATGAGGCCACGATCGCCATTTTGTTTTTCTGTGCACGTACAGCCAACGCGGCTTCGCACTTCGGCGCGGCGTGGCTGGCTGCGCGCATTGGTCTCGTGAACACCATGGTGTTCACCCACATCCCTTCAAGCATCCTGCTCATGACGGTGCCGTTCGCGCCCAGCTTCGCGGTCGCGGCGTTACTCTTCCTGCTGCGTGAAGGCCTGGTGGAGATGGACGTGCCCACGCGTCAGTCCTACGTAATGGCGATGGTCAGGCCCGAGGAGCGGACGTTTGCATCCGGTGTCACGCACCTGGTGCGCATGGGCGGCTGGGCCACCGCACCGTTTTTCGCCGGTTTCCTGATGCAGGGGCTCGCACTGGCCACACCCCTGCTGATTGGCGCGGGCATGAAGATTGTTTACGATATCGCGCTTTACAAAGCTTTCCGCCACATCAAACCGCCCGAGGAACGGCTGCAGGGACCATTTTTTTGAAGCGTACATTTACCGCGAATCAGCAAGGAGGAAGACAAGATGGAGCCGGGCAGAAAAAAAGGCCATTTCACATTTCGCACCACGGCGGTGCTGCTCATGGTTTCCGCCGCTTTCGAACTCCTGTCGCTTACCGCAGAAGAGCCGCTGTTCGGAGAAATAAGAAGCGGTATCGGTGTCGGGATATATCACCTTGCGTATGCCGCGCTCTTCACGGCGCTCGGAGTCGGGTTATGGCGCGCCCGGAAGTGGAGTTATACCTTGGTTTTCGTGACCACGGCGCTTTACACCTTCGACAAGTTGCAATTTATCCTGGGCCGGCATGCGATGGAGAACTTCATCGCGCAGCAGATGAGCGGATACGAAGAAACCTTGCGATCGCAGGGCGTCGACAGCGCGCTAATCATGCAGGCGATCATGCTGACAAGCATCATCATTGTCCTCTGCTGGTGGGGGTTCGCGCTCTATACCTACTGGCGGCGCGATTATTTCAAAAACACAGGGACATGATGAACTGCGCGGCCGGTTTATAGATATCGGGCGAGATAGGCCGGGATGCGTTCATCCAGCCAGTAGCGCGGCCGCCATGGCCAGATCCCCGCGACAAAACCGACATGCCCGCCGTGAGGCGTGAGCTCCAGCGTCACGGATTCAGACAATTCATCCGGCCGGGGTATGGCCGCCTCGGTCATGAACGGGTCATCGCGCGCGTGCAGCAGCAAGGTGGGCACGGTAACTCCCCCGAGATACTGCCGGGAGCTCGACACGGTATAGTAATGATTGGCGCTGTCGAAACCGTGCAACGGCGCCGTGATGTACTCATCGAAATCGCGGAAATTTTTCAGCGTCGATAAGTCCCGTATTTTCAGTGGCAATTCCATGCGGCGTCGTTTCGCGTCCACGGCGTGCCGCAGGGAGCGCAACAACTGCCACTGGTATATCCGCGAAAAGCCTAGTTGCAGCCGGTCGGCGGCGCTATGCAGTACAAACGGTACCGATACCGCCACGGCTGCGTGTAATGGTGTCACTCCACCGGTCTTTCCCAGCCACTTGAGCAGGACATTTCCGCCCAATGAAAATCCCACGGCTGCCAGCGGCGCGCGGGGTTCGCGGCGGCGCAAGGTCGTGACCAGGAAAGTTAGATCGCCGGTATCGCCGGAGTGGTAACTGCGTGCCAGGCGGTTGGGCTCACCGCTGCAGCCGCGGAAATGCATGACGACACCGCGCCAGCCGCGGTGCTCAATCGCACGCAGCAGCCCGCGGGCGTATGGCGATTCGGACGAGCCCTCCAGGCCATGCAAAACGATGACGATCGGCCCGCTGCCTTTTTCCGTCCAATCCAGGTCGATGAAATCGCCGTCCGGTAATTCCAAACGTTCACGCCAAAGTGCGACATGGGGAGGGCGACGCGCCAGGCGTGCCCACAGGGTTTGACCATGCGGACCTCGGCACCACCAGGCGGCTTTGAAGCATCCATCCATGGATATGGAAGCGAAAACGCTGACCTCAGGTTCAGAGAGTCAGCCACCAATGTTGGTGACTGGCGAGCAACGGATGCTGGCTTTCTATCGGTTGTGGTGGAATCAGGCTCATGACCCAGCCGGCGCCGGGGTTGCGGCGCACGACATTCCAGAATTCATCGAGTTGCTGCCATCTCAGCAGGCTGCTGAAGTTGCGGCGGAAGGCTTTGTAAAACGTTTCGTTTTCGCTCATGGTCCAAACTGCCGAGCTGACTTCAGACCATTATCGCATATCCGCGATTTTTTCCTTCAAGGACTCGATGGCGAAACCCAGGCCCAGGTCCAGTTTCTTGTTGCAGAATTCGAGCAGGGGGAGGCAACGCATGACCAGGTCCGGCAGAAATGGCACCAGTTTGCCGCCCTCGTCGGCGCCGAGCATCTTGAGCGCGGTTTCGAGATCGGGCTGTTCGATGACGGATTCTTCCGGCTTGGGTGCTTCCTCCTGATAGCTGACACCGAGACGATTTCCGCCGGCCGCCTTGGCCAGCGTCATGCGCTGTTCGGCCACCACGAGAAGTTCCTCGATAGTATCCCCGGGGTCACGTCCCAGCGTCGCCAGACCAAGGCTGATCGTCAGCGGTATTGTGACATCTTCGTTTTTGTAAGGTTCGGCGTTGACCGCCGCGCGCGCCCGTTCGCACAGTACCGCGGCTTCCATGCGCCCCGATGACGGAGCCAGGATGGCGAACTCGCCGCCTCCCGTACGGGCCACGGTGTCTTCCGTGCGGCTCGAGGCAGTCAGTCTTTTGGCGAGCCAGATGAGGATCTGATCGCAGACTTGATCGCCATATTTCTTGTAGAGTGAACGAAAGTTGTCGATGTCGATGCGTATGATGGATACATCGCTGTTATGACGTTTGGCGTGAGCGATATCCTGCACGCCGCGCTGCATAAAGTAACGCCGACTGTGCAGTTGCGTGAGCGGGTCGACGGCCGTCTGTTCTTCCAGCGCCGTGGAGGTTTCCTCCAGCTTGCGCGTGGTCTGATCGAGCTTGGCGTGGGCGCGGGTTCGCGCCAGCAACTGCACGCCGTCAATGGGTTTGATGATGAAATCGGTCGCGCCGCAGGCGAACGCGCGCTCGCGAGTCAACTCATCGTCGGCACCGGTGATGATGATGATGGGAATATTACGTATCCGCTCCGCATCGGCGGCGCGAACGCGGCAGATAAGCGAGTAACCGTCGAGTTTCGGCATCTCGATGTCGGAGATCAGCACCTCGATGGAGCCGTCATAGAGCAAGTGGTCCCACGCGGATTCTCCGTCCCCGAACTCGATAAGTTCGAATTCGTTGCTGAGTATCTTGCTGATGGCCTTGCGAATGACGCGCGAGTCATCTGCCACCAGCACCCGGACCTTTTCGGCCGCGGACGCAGCGGTTTCTGGCTTGAGGCTCATCCCTTGATTCGGCTGGATGTCGGTGTCCGGCATGGTTTTGCCGGCACCCGGTGTTTGTGTGTCCATTAGAATAACCATAGCGCAGCCGTGGGACACATTCAAAGTCTTGAATAGACTTGAATTTCAGCCCAAATGAGGCGATGGAGGCGTTCGCGCCGGTAAAACCGGCACAGTCTAGACGCGGCGGCTGCGCCAGTATTGGACGGCGCCGGGGAGCAGCGATACCACGATAATGCCAAAGATCACAAAGGTGAGGTTGCGTTTCACGATCGGAATGTTGCCGAAGAAATAGCCGGCAAGCACGAACGCCAGAACCCACAGAAAAGTCCCAAGGATGCTGAAAGAAAGAAACCTGAGGTAAGGCATGCGGCCGATACCCGCCACGAATGGTACAAATGTGCGGATGATAGGAAGAAATCGTCCGATTATCACGGCCTTGGCGCCATGGCGTGCATAAAATTCCTGCGCGCGTTCCAGATGTCGGGGGTTGAGGAATCGTGCATCGTGACGGCGGAACACTTTGGGGCCCAGATGGTGGCCGACCCAGTAATTGGTATTGTCACCGCAGATCGCCGCGCTGATAAGAACAACGATAATCCACGCGATATCCATGCCTCCGGCCGCTGCCAGTGTCCCGGTGACAAACAGCAGCGAATCGCCAGGCAGAAGCGGCATGACCACAAGGCCGGTCTCGGCGAAAACGATCAGGAAAAGCAGCAAATAAATCCACGAACCATGGTCGCGAACGAACCCGCCCAGGTAATGGTCGAGGTGCAGAAAAATGTCAATAACTTGTGTGATGATTTCCATGACGGGCTTCTACCAGAAATACCACAGCACCAGCACGCCGAAGACGATGCGATAGATCGCGAATGACGTGAAATCATGACGCGATACAAATTTCAGGAACGCCTTGACGACGACCAGCGCGGTTATGAAGGACATGACGAAACCGACGGCGAACAACGGGATGTCCGTGGCGTGCAACAACTCGTGATTCTTTAACAGCTCGTAGAACGTGGCCGCGAACATGATCGGCATCGCCAGCAGAAAGGAAAATTCCGTCGCCGCGGTGCGCGACAGGCCGGAAAGCAATCCACCCATGATGGTGGCACCGGCGCGCGATACGCCGGGGAAGAGCGAGAAGGTCTGGGCGATGCCGATCTTCAGGGCGTCGAGCGGGCCGAGGTCTTCCATGCTGTTCACGCGCACGCGCAACGGCAGGCGTTCGATTACCAGGATCAGAATGCCGCCAACAATGAGTGCACCCGCCACGGTTAACGGATTAAAAAGATGGGCGGTAATCGTTTTATGCAGCAACAAGCCCGCCACCGCGGCGGGAAGGAAGGCGATGAACAGATTCAGAATGAAACGCTGCTCGTGCCGGCTGCCGATGCCGGTGATCAGGCGCCCGACGCGGACGCGATAGTCCCAAACCACGCCGAGAATCGCACCAAGCTGGATGACGATTTCGAAGACCTTGCCTTTTTCGTCGTTGAAATTGAGCAGATCTCCCACGATGATCAGATGGCCTGTGGAGGAGACCGGCAAAAATTCTGTCAGGCCTTCGACAATACCGAGAATGACTGCCTTGATCAGAAGAGCGAATTCCATGCGGGTTTCTTTCTTGTTTATGTTTATGTAAATGAGAGTGGACGGCCGTGCACGCCGTCGCGGATTTTTCCGCGATCGAACGCCACCTGGCCACCGACAATGGTGTAGATCGGCCATCCGGTGAGCTTGCGCCCGTCAAACGGCGACCAACGGACCCGGGTAAACATTTCTTCATTGCGTACCGGTCGGGTGTGTTCCATGTCCACGAGCGTGAGATCGGCATCCCAGCCTTCGAGAATCTTTCCCTTGTTGCGAATGCCGTAGGCCTCGGCCGGGCCGTGACACATCCATTTCTGGATTTCCGCGAGCGTGCAGCGTCCCGCCTTCATCTCTGTCAGCATCAGCGGCAGAGAAGTTTCCACTCCCGGCATCCCGGCCGGCGATTGCGGGTAGGGCTTGTGCTTCTCCTCCAGTGTGTGAGGTGCATGATCGGTGGCGATGAAGTCGATCGCGCCGTCGCGCAGTCCGGCCCAGAGGGCGGCGTTGTCCTCCGGGCGGCGGATCGGCGGATTCATCTGCACCAGTGCGCCGAGCCGCGCGTAGTCGTTCACATTTAGCAGCAGGTGGTTGGGGATGACTTCGGCCGTCACCCAAGTGGGCTTGTCGCGCCGTAGGAGTTCCACTTCCTCATGGGTGGAGAGATGCAGAATATGCAGCCGGCGGCGATATTTCCGGGAAAGTGCCAGCGCCAATTCCGTCGCCAGCAGCGCACTCTGGTTGTCGCGGATGTCGGAATGTACCGCCACGTCAGTCCGGTCCTTGAACTGCTCACGGCGCGCGCGGATGCGCGCTTCGTCCTCGGCGTGTACCGCAATCAGGCGCGACCCATTGGCGAAGATCCGTTCCAGATCCTCTGCCTTGTCCACCAGCAAGTTGCCAGTACTCGCGCCCATGAAGATCTTAATGCCGCAGGCCGGGCCGGCGCGATTGATCTCGTCGAGATTGTCGGGGGTGGCGCCGATAAAGAATCCGTAGTTGGCGACGCATTTATCCGCCGCGCGCCGGAGCTTGTCGTCGAGTGCCGCCTGATTGCTGGTTGACGGATCGGTGTTGGGCATCTCCAGAAAGCTGGTGACACCGCCCTTGACCGCGGCGCGCGAGCCGGAGCCGAGGTCTTCCTTGTATTCCTTGCCCGGTTCGCGGAAATGCACCTGCGGATCGATTACGCCGGGGAGCAGAAGGTTTTCCCCGACATCCAGTGTTTCGTCCGCGGGGGCGGTGATTTGCGCCGCGATGCGTTCGATCACGCCATCGTGGCACAGTAGGTCGCCTTCGAAGATTGATCCGTCCGGGCGCGCGAGGCGGGCGTTGCGGATCAGTAGCTTTGGCAAAGGCGATCTCGGTGCGGAGAAGTTATCGCGGAAGAGTTTGCGGGAAAGTAAATGTCAGAAAGCCGGGGTCAGCCCATCTGCTTTTCGCGGATTTCGTCGAGCGTCTTGCAGTCGATGCAGAGCTCGGCCGTCGGGCGGGCTTCCAGGCGCTCCACACCTATCTCGACACCGCAGACTTCGCAGTAACCGTAATCACCGGTGTCGATGCGATCGATGGACTCATCGATCTTCTTGATGAGTTTGCGTTCACGGTCGCGCGAGCGCAGTTCGAGCGACATGTCGGTTTCCTGGCTCGCGCGGTCGTTCGGATCGGGCGGATTTTCCGGCACGTCGCGCATCTGCTGCACGGTGCGGGAAATTTCTTCCTCCAATTCCGACTTCCAGGCATTCAGCACGGAACGGAAATGTTCCTGCTGTTTTTTGTTCATGTATTTCTCGCCCTTCTTCGCCACGTAGGGTTTCATGCCCGAAACGGGAGAGACGGATTGTTCCTTTTCCTTCTTTTTTCTGGCTGACATGCTTCAACTCCTGCAATAATGTAGCCCCCGAAGGGTGGGGGGTAAAAAAATAAGCGCGAATCTATACCAGAATCCCCCGGGTGTCGCAACCGTTAGAGTATAGACACGGCGAGCAGGCGCCGCCGTTATGACAGATTTACCGGGATTTGGTGACAATTTCATGGCACTCGAGGCATTGATCTTTGATGTGGACGGGACCTTGGCCGACACCGAGCGTGACGGACACCGGGTGGCATTCAACCAGGCATTTGCCGAGGTCGGGCTGGATTGGCGTTGGGACGTGGAACTGTACGGCCAGCTGCTGGCAGTTACTGGCGGCAAGGAACGCATCCGTTATTACGTCGACCAGTATCGCCAGGACTACGTGAAGCCGGCCGATTTCGAAGCGCTGGTAGTGCGGTTGCACGCCGCCAAGACGCGTCATTACACGGCACTGCTGGGACAGGGAGGCATCCCGCTGCGGCCGGGCGTGCGGCGCCTGCTTGAGGAGGCACGTGCTCGCGGCGTGCGTCTGGCCATTGCCACGACCACCACACCGGACAATGTTTCCGCGCTGCTGCGCCACGCCGTTTCACCCGAGGCCATTTTATGGTTTGAGGTCATCGGCGCGGGCGATGTGGTTGCGGCGAAAAAGCCGGCGCCTGATATTTATTATTATGTACTCAATCAATTGCGTCTCTCACCGGCGCAATGCATGGCTTTCGAGGATTCGGAAAATGGCCTGCGCGCGGCGCAGGCGGCAGGCCTCAAGACCGTCATAACGGTGAATGACTACACGCGCGCCCATGATTTTCACGGCGCAGCCATGGTTATCGATCATCTCGGCGAGCCCAGCCGTCCGTTTCAGGGGTTGTCCGGATACGACGTGAATGGCGCATGCTGTCTCGATCTTAAACTGCTGGAGCAGTTACAGGCCGACGCATGAAGCCATTTGCCAGACGTCTGAACCTTATCGAGCCGTTTCATGTGATGGATATTCTGTCTCGGGCACGCGCCATGGAGGCGCATGGACGGTCCATCATCCATATGGAGATCGGTGAACCTGACTTCCCGACCGCGGAGGGCATCGTGCAGGCCGGCATCGCGGCGCTCCAGGCCGGACATACCCACTACACGCCGGCGCTCGGCCTGCCCGAACTACGCGCCGCCATCGCCGCCAGTTATCCTGCCCGTGCACGTCCCGATCCCGCGCGAGTTGTGGTGACGCCCGGCGCCTCGGGTGCGCTGCAATTGATTTTCGCCAGCTTGATCAATCCCGGCGATCAGGTGCTCATGGCCGATCCGGGTTACCCCTGCAACCGTCATTTTGTGCGTCTGTTCGAGGGGGAGGCGGCGAGCATTCCCGTGGATGCTGCGACGGCGTATCAGCTCAACGCCGATCTGATCCGTCGTCACTGGACAAAACGCACGGTAGCGGTACTGCTCGCTTCGCCCTCCAATCCCACCGGCACGCTGATTTCCGGCAACGAGATGGCGAGGATCGTGCGAGCCGTGGCTGAACTTGGCGGCGTCCTGATCGTAGATGAAATCTACCACGGATTGGTTTACGGGGAAGAGACGGTCACGGCCCTGTCGCATTCGCCGGAAGTATTCGTGGTCAACAGCTTTTCCAAGTATTACGGCATGACCGGCTGGCGCCTGGGCTGGCTGGTGGCGCCGATGGCTTACATTCCATCGATCGACAAGCTCGCCCAGAATATTTTCCTGGCCTCGAGCACCGTGGCGCAACACGCGGCGCTTGCCGCATTTACTCCCGGAGTACAGGAAGAACTGGCACAACGCCGGAATATTTTCCGTGAACGGCGTGATTATCTCCTGCCGGCCTTGCGCGAACTGGGATTCATCATTCCGGTGGTGCCGACGGGCGCATTCTATTTATATGCGGATTGTTCGAGCTTCACCGATGACAGTCAGACGTTGGCACTCGATTTGCTCGAGCGCGCCGGCGTGGCCATCACACCGGGTCTGGATTTCGGGAGCCACCAGGCAGCACGGCATGCGCGTTTTTCCTACGCTAATACGCTGGAAAATCTGCGCGAAGGTGTTTCTCGGCTGCGGGATTACTTTACGAATACCTAGATCATGTCTCTTTTAAGACGTGAGCGCAGGGCGGCATAGGCGCCTTCGAGCGCCTGCAACACGGGTCCTGCCTTGCCGAGCTGGCTGTTGTCCGCCATTTTTTCAAGCTGCTCCGCGGCTGCATGCATGGCATGGGCCTGGAAATAGGCGCTCGAACTTTTGAGGGTATGCGCCTCGCGCGCAGCGCGTTGTGCGTCGGAAGCGGCGAAGGCCTGGCGCAGCGAGGCCAGTCTTTGCGTGGCTTCCTTGATGAAGATTTCCACCAACTTTGGATCGGGACGGACCGTGTCTTTTTCGGCTGTGTCGTCGGATGTTTCCGGCGTTGTATTAGCGAGGTTGGATGAGGGGGATTGCTGCGTGCTCCAGCGTTTCAGCATGTCACCCAGAACGCCGGATTCCACGGGTTTGGTAAGAAAATCTTTCACACCCAGAACACGGCAGCGCTCCCTCTCGGCATCCGTGGCGCCCGCCGTCAGCACGATGATGGAGGTCTTGGCATGAGTGCCCGGAAGCGCGCGGATGGACTCGATTGCCTTGACGCCGTTGATATCCGGGAGGTGCAGATCCATCAGGATCAGACCGTAGGATTCCCGCCGCACCGCCTCGACGGCAGCAAGACCGGTTTCGGCGATATCGGCTGTGTAGCCGAGTTTGGACAGCACGTGGAGCATAATTTCCCGGTTGACAGGGCTGTCTTCCACGAGCAGCAGTCGCGATTGTTTCTTGCGCATTTCCGAGAGGGTGTATTTTGTGACCAAGCCCGCGCGTTGGCGTTCCTGTTCGTCCATCCCCCGTGTCGCCATGACCGCCTTTAACAGACCGTGCATGTCTTCGGGCGGTATCGGTTTGCCGAAGTACCCGGCGAAACCGGCCTGGTTGAGACGCTGCGCGTCGCCGCGCACGCCGGCGGACGTCATCATCACGAGAATCGTGTCGCGCATTTCCGGATGTAATTTGATTTCGTGTCCCAGTTCCTCGCCGCTCAGGTTCGGCAGGAACATATCCACCATCACCAGGTCGAAACGGAAACTGGAATCCGCCGCTGAGCGGATCATCTGCAAGGCTGCGTTGCCGTTGCCGATGGATTGCACCTCCATGCCCAATGTCTTCAGCTGATCCACGAGGTTCACGCGTGCCGGAATGTTGCCGTCAGCCACCAGCACACGCAGTTCCTGAAGACTGACCGGCGCAGGAGCGCGTGTGACACTGACGACAACAGGTTTTCGCAGGTTGACGGCGAACCAGAAAATGCTGCCTTTGCCTTCTTTGCTCTTGACGCCGATATGCCCGCCCATCGCCTCGACCAGTTCCTTGGTGATGGCAAGGCCGAGGCCGGTGCCGCCGTAGCGGTTGGTGGTCGATGTCTTGGCCTGGTTGTACGGCTGGAAAAGTTTCGCCTGGTCCTTTGGCGAGATGCCGATGCCGGTGTCGGCGACTTCAATGAGCAGTCGCAGGCGATCGGCGGATTCCTCGGGGAGTTTCTTGACGCTCAAAACGATTTCGCCCTGATGGGTGAACTTTATCGCGTTGCCCAGCAGGTTGATGATGATCTGCCGCAACCGTCCCGGGTCGCCGAGCAGGCGGTTCGGCATGTCCGGCTGCATCAGGTTGGTGAGCGTGATCCCTTTCATGTGCGCCTGTTGTGCCAGCAGCGCTACAGATTTTTCGATGCAATCGCGCAAGTCGAAATCTATTTCCTCCAGCACCAGCTTGCCGGATTCGATTTTGGAGAAATCGAGGAGATCGTTGATCAGCGTCAACAGCCCGCTCGCCGATGACTTGATGATTTCCGCATGACGGCGCTGTTCGACCGAGAGTTTCGTTTCGAGCATCAGGTCGCTCATGCCGATGATGCCGTTGATGGGCGTGCGCAGCTCGTGACTCATTTTGGCGAAGAAATCGCTCTTGGCCTTGCTGGTGAAATCCGCCTGGGTCAGCGCCTCGCGCAGAGATTGCGTCTTGTGCTGAACGAGATCGTTGGCCTCGCGCGCCATGCGGAAACTCGCATATTGCCCCCACATGGCGAACAAGAACGGCATGGAGTCCACCGTCCACAGCGCGATATTCGATTTCTGCGCGAGGATGATGCCCTCGATGGTAATCGCATCGACCATCACATAGCACACCAACAGCGTGGCGATGACCACGCTGGCGCTGGCGATGTAGACGCCGTACAACGCGTATTGGGAAGCCCGCTCCCGAAGCAGCAGGTGATCTTCTGCGAGTCGTTGTCGCTGATCCATGGTTTCCGGTATTGCTCCGAGAATAAGAGATTTCTCCTCTCTAAGTGTAGATGTTATGACGGAGAGGCCGTGCGCAGGCCAGAACGCAGGGCACGTGCAACTACGCCGCGCTGCAAAAAAGTCGGGAGGAAACCGGTTCGGGAAGGACAACTTACAGGCGGATAGTATCGGTCAGATGTTTGGGCATGTTGTGTAGTTCCACGCCTCCCAGGTCCTTTCCGACCGTCGCTGTCACCAGCGCTGCAGTCGGCGTGCTCAAGGCGGCACGCAGGTTGCCCAGAAAACGCGGTTCAGCGACCAGCACGAGTTTCCCGTAAAGCTGCTGGTGGCGTCCGTCATCCAGCATCGTGCTTAACTGTTTGGCAAATTGTTCTGTGACATGTGCCGTGGGTTCCTGTTCGGAGCTCAACGAATGACGTCCCTGGCCATTGCTGTCGAAACTGCGTCCTGGTTTGTCGGCACCGATGTCTTTGTTTTTGAGTCTACCCTCGGGATGCGGGATGTTGTGGAGGAGGTTCAGCCCTTTACCCGGGCCCTTGTTTTCGAATAGCCTTGCCCCACCCCGGTGGGCTACGAGAATCCATGTGTTGTTCATCATAAGTATGCCCCTCTGCAAACTAAGAATGTTTCGTCGGGTTTTTTTACATTCTACCGGATGAAGAAAAGACCGTGCAGCAGTTTTTGGGATGTTATCTAAATCCTTGATTAGTCGCGACAAGAATCATCGCAGAAGAACAGGCGAGTTATCCGTTTGCATGAATGATGCATTTGGAGGATCAAATTGTGTAAACCTGCCATTACAAATCAACCGTTCATCTCTGATAACTGTCAGGCAGACGAGTGAATTTTTTTTACCAATTCATCTGTAATTCAGTGTGTTGAATAAGCGTGGCCTTAGTTTTCTCCCGAGTGGCACAGGAATTGCCATTAGTATCTGGCAGTACCCGAATTACCACGGGTTGGAGGAAAAAAGGGGGGTCGATAATAATGAAATGGGTGAAGGCGTTAAAAAGAAAAATAACGGCATTGAAATCCGCGCAGACGGACGATGCCGGGCGGTGGGAAACCGCGGCCATGGTGTACGGGGGAGACATCTACGCCGTGCTGGTTCGCGATCGTGCGGTGCGTCATCTCACGCGAGTGGACAACCGCTGGGCTGATCATCGCCGCGATGCCGGGTGGCCATTTATTCGATAGGCGTTTCGGGGCTGTTGCCCCATTCCGACCATGAACCCGGATACCCCCGCACGCGGGGGTATCCGAGGCTTTTCAGAACTATATAAGTATGCGCCGAACGGTGATGCGTCTGGCAATAGGCGATCACTTCCTTGTCCGGCGTCACTCCCATTTGCGACAAGATCTGCTGTAGTTCTTGCGCCGGCTTCAAGCGCAAGCTGCGCGTCTGATCGATGGCGTTGACCCAGTCGAAGTTGACCGCCCCGGGAATATGGCCGACGCGATCGGCGCGTCGGGTTTCACCGCGGTACTCAGCCGGTGTCCGCGTGTCCACGAAGACCACATTCGGATCTCGCAGGTGACTCGTGATGTAGTTCTTGTCCGCCACCGCTGTGTCGTGAAATTTCACCGCGCATTTACTTTGCGGCCCGCGAACCGCTTCAGATCTGACCGGATGCCGATCGTTGAGCCAGGAATGCAAGCCGCCGTTCAGCAGCGAGTAGTGCGTATGACCGATAACATCCAGTGTCCAGAGCAGCCGCGAGGCGCGCCCGCTGCCTTCGTCGTCGTAGGCCACTACATGTCTGTCTGGCGTCAGGCCGATACTGCTGAATACTTCGGACAGATGCGCTTCGCTTGGCAACATTCCCATGGCGGGCGGACGTGCCGCGACGATTTGCGCATAGTCGATATGTACCGCGCCCGGCACGTGGGTTTGCGCATAGATTTCGGGTCGACACAGATCGACAATCAATAGGTTTTCTGTGTCCAGATTTCCGACCAGCTCCGCCGGCTCGACAACTAGTGGCAGAAGAAGTTGGAGCATGATTCCTTTGTCGACGCGATGAACCAATGGGAGTTGAGCGACGGGATATTCTAACGCTGGCCGGATAATGCGGCGAGAACCGTATGGTTCCCGTGGACCGGGAAAGCCGTTAAACTTGTCCGATCATTTTTAACACCGGTTTATTCCTGTGGAAATATTCAAGATATTTACCGTTGAAGCGGCACATCTTCTGCCGAATGTTCCGGAAAATCACAAATGTCGCCGGTTGCACGGCCATTCCTTCCGGATAGAAATACGTGTGACCGGGCCGGTGCAGGAGCAGGCAGGCTGGGTCATGGACTTCGCTGACATCACCCGGGCCTTCCAGCCAATTTATGAACAACTCGATCATCATTATCTGAATGAGGTCGAAGGTCTGGAGAATCCCACGAGCGAGCGCCTGGCGCGATGGATCTGGCGCAAGCTCAAGCCTGCGCTACCGCGGCTTTCCGAAATTGTCGTGCGCGAGACTTGCACCGCCGGTTGTCTATATCGCGGGGAAGACTGAACGCGCATGGACATCCACCCGCGCGACGAATCTCCGGTAGTCATCGAAACCGGGCAGCGCCCGTTGGCCAGCGTCATCTGGTTGCACGGCCTGGGTGCCGACGGACATGACTTTGAAGGTCTTGTTCCCGAGCTGCACTTGCCGGCGCAGCCCGCGCTGCGTTTCGTGTTTCCGCAGGCGCCGTTCCGGCCGGTGACCATTAACGGCGGTTATATCATGCGCGCCTGGTATGACATCGCCATGACGGAACACGGTATTGAGCAGAACGCGGAGCATATCCGGGAATCGCAAGAAATCCTTCAGGCGTTAATCGAGGAGCAAGTGCAGCGCGGCATCCCCGGCGAGCGAATTGTGCTCGCCGGATTTTCTCAGGGAGGAGCTATTGCGCTGCACACCGGCCTGCGTTATCCGAAGCCGTTGGCCGGCATCATTTCACTGTCGGCACCGGTGCCATTTGCCGAAAATCTGATGGCTGAGATTCATCAGGCCAATGCCGCCGTGCCGGTTTTCATGGCGCACGGTACGGACGACCGGATGGTCCCCTTTGCCGCCGCCGAGAAAGTCCACCGGCTCATGGCGTCACACGGGCTTTACCCGGAATGGCGCGTTTATTCCATCGGACACACCGTCGGCCCGGATGAAATTCGGGATATTTCCCGCTGGTTGGGGCGCGCGCTTTTGAACGTGGCGGGGTGAAATGGCCAGCGGGGGCGGATTTTGCGTGGCGTGGTCGTGGTTTAGGCGATGTTCCTTGCTGTGGTTATCGGATCGGCCCTGGACTTCACACGGCGGAAAATCATCTAGACTTAGGGCTAAGCGCCACTTGGCAGCCAATAGACGGCGGCGTTAGCTTCAAAGGCATCAGAACAGAGGAGAGCTGTTGTGGTCATATTAAAAGAATCGCCGCGTGACTGGGGTCTCGTTATTGTTGTCATCCTTCTGAGTATCGGCGCCAATCTGCCCAGCGAATGGACGGATAAGATCAACTTCGACCGTCGCTATCTGCTCGGAGGTCTGATCGCCGTGGTGGCGGTCGCCCTGGTCAGGTATCTCAAGTTCACCCTTATTCTTGTGATCGTGGCGCTCGCCGTCGGCGCCAATGTGCCGTCGAACATCGCCAATGAATTCGGTTTCGATCCCCAGATCGCCATGCTGGGATTGGTGGCCATGATCGTTATCTCGCTAAGTAATCGGCTGCTCAAGTTGCCGACGGGTCTCGAGAAGAGTGGTCGCTCCAAGACCGCGCACGGCGCGGCCGCGTTGTTCACCGCTATTCTCAAAGGGCGCATCGCGGTCGTGCAGTCGCTGTTGAACCAGGGTGTGAACGTGAATGTGCGGACCATCAGTGGCAAGACACCGCTGATGGCGGCGGCCTACAAGGGTTACAGCGATATTATTCAAATGCTGCTCGATAACGGTGCGGACGTGAATGCCGTGGACGGACGCAACGACACGGCGGTCAAGATCTCCATCCGCGGCGGTTATACGCGCATTACCGAATTACTGAAAAAGGCCGGCGCAACGGAAAACTGAAGGGGTGTGACAGAGACCGGCAATGAAAAAGGGCCCTTTGGGCCCTTTCTGTTTTTGGCGCTCCCAAGGGGATTCGAACCCCTGTTACCGGCGTGAGAGGCCAGCGTCCTAGGCCACTAGACGATGGGAGCGTGAGGAGTCGGCGCACCGCGTCGAAAGGGGTGTTATTATACGTGCGGGCCGACAAAGCACCAACAGATCGTTTACATATCGGCCATCTGATTAGGTGGAAGAACCATTAACAACCCCGTCATCATTCCTCGCGCGCAGCACCACGTCTCCCGCGCGCTGATCAGCGAAAACGCCCTCAAGGTCCTGTACCGTCTGAAAGACGCCGGTTACGCCAGCCTGCTCGTGGGGGGGTGCGTGCGAGATCTGATGCTGGGACGCGAACCCAAGGATTTCGACGTCGTGACCGATGCCCGCCCGGAACAGATCCGCAAACTGTTCCACAACGCGCGCGTGATCGGCCGGCGCTTCCGGTTGGTCCACGTGCGCTTTGGACGCGAGATCATCGAGGTCGCCACTTTCCGCGCGATTCCCCATGACGCTTCGGAGGAGCCTATTCCGCAGGAAGGCGAAGAAGCCGAAGAAATTGAAGATGAAATAGAAGATATCGAGAAATTCGAGGACGACGCGCCCGCGGAGGCGACCGATCACAATATCTTCGGCTCCCAGGAAGAGGATGCAGTGCGGCGCGATTTCACGGTCAACGCGCTGTACTACGACATCCGCGATTTCAGCGTCATGGATTACGTCGGCGGGGCGGAGGATCTGAAGCGTGGTGTCCTGCGCGTCATCGGCAACCCTGAGTCGCGCTATCGCGAAGACCCAGTGCGCATGTTGCGGGCCGTGCGTTTCGCGGCCAAGCTCGGATTCAAGTTCGAGGAAAAAACCGCTGCGCCGATCCGCGATCTCGCGCCACTTTTGACCACCGTGCCTCCGGCGCGCATGTTCGAGGAGGTATTGAAGCTGTTTCACAGCGGCTACGCGCTCGAGACCTACGAGATGTTGCGTCATTACGGACTGTTTCAGCATCTGTTCCCGCTCACCGAAAAAAGCCTCGAACGCGAAGAACAGGGATTTCCCGTGACGTTGCTGCCACGCGCCCTGGCCAACACCGACGCGCGCGTGAACGAGGACAAGCCGGTCACGCCCGCGTTTCTGTTCGCCGCCATGCTGTGGGAACCCGTAAGACAACAGATGGGTGAACTGATCGCGAGCGGCATAAATAGCTATGACGCCATGTTCCGCGCCGCGGATCAGGTGCTCCGGGAACAATTGCGGTACGTCTCCATCCCCAAGCGCTTCAGCGTGCCGATGCGCGAAATCTGGAGCATGCAGGATCGTTTCGAGCGGCGCGCCGGTCAACAGGCGTTCCGCCTTCTGGAAAACAAACGCTTCCGTGCGGCATACGATTTTCTGCTGCTGCGCGCCGCCACCGGCGAAGCCGATCAGGCACTCGCTGATTGGTGGACGCATTTCCAGACGGCGGGAGACGATGAACGCCGCGCCATGACGGCGCAGATGGCGCCGGCCACCGGTACTGGCAAACGCAAACGCCGCCGTCGCCGGCGGCCATCGTCCGCGCAGGTGCCCCGACATGAGTAATTCATCGCACGGCGATGCGCACGCTTATATAGGATTGGGAAGCAACCTGGACAATCCCGTGGTGCAGATACGATCCGGCGTCGCGGCACTGGCGCGGATGGCGCAGACAAGCGTGGAAGCCTGCTCCTCGCTTTACCACAGTGCGCCGGTGGGCCGGCAGGATCAGCCTGATTTCGTCAATGCCGTCTGCCGTGTGCGTACCGGGCTGGCCCCTTTGGCGTTAATGCATGATCTGCTGGAAATTGAAAGCCAGCATGGGCGTGAGCGCCGTGGCGAGAAGGGCGGCCCGCGCACGCTCGATCTCGACCTGCTGCTGTACGGCAGCGAGGCCATCCAGAGCGCGGCGCTGACCGTACCGCACCCGAGACTCCACGAACGCGCTTTCGTCCTGTATCCTTTGTCCGAACTCGAACCGGACCTGGTGATACCGGGGCATGGTTCGCTGCGCGATCTGCTGGCGGATTGCACCGGTCAGCGGGTGCAGAAGATGGATATTTAAGGACAAGACAGGTCCAGAAGCGGGAAGCATCAGCACATGAATACCGTCAATCCGGGTTATGTTGTCGTCGAGGGTCCGATCGGCGTGGGCAAGACCAGCCTCGCCATGCGTCTCGCGGACGCGTTCGGCGCCGAGCCGCTGCTTGAGCAGCCGCAGGACAATCCCTTCCTTGAGCGGTTCTACCAGTCGCGCAAGCAGTTCGCGCTGCCGACGCAATTGTTTTTCCTGTTCCAGCGCGCGCGCCAGATCGAGTCGCTCAAGCAGGGTGACATGTTCAGCAACGGATTCGTCGCCGATTTCCTGCTCGACAAGGACAGGCTGTTCGCGCGCGCCAATCTGGACGACGACGAACTGCGGCTCTACGAACAGGTCTATGCGCAAATGAGTCTTCACCTGCCGGTGCCGGACCTCGTGATTTACCTGCAGGCGCCGGTAGAAGTGCTGCACGATCGCATGCGCCGCCGCGGGGTGGACTATGAACGACAGATCGATCGCGAATACCTGCAGCTTCTGGTGGACGCGTATACCCAGTTTTTCCACCATTACACCGCAGCGCCGCTGCTGGTGGTGAACGCCGAGCGCATCAACATCGTCGACAACGAAGACGATTTCCAGATGCTGTTGTCGCACATCCGCAAGATCCGCAGCGGCCGTCATTTCCTGAATCCTCTCGCCGCCAGCCTGTGAAGCCGGTCACCGTCAGTACGCTCCGGGAGATGAAGCGCCGCGGCGAGAAAATCACCTGCCTCACCGCCTACGATTACAGTTTCGCCAGCCTGCTCGACCGTGCCGGTGTCGACATGATCATGGTCGGTGACTCGCTGGGCATGGTGATGCAGGGCCACGATACCACGCTACCGGTCAGCGTCGCCGACATGGTGTATCACAGCCGCTGCGTGGCGCGTGGCGTTGAGCGCGCGCTGATCGTCACGGACATGCCTTTCATGAGTTATCAGGAAAGCCCGCAACACGCCTTCGCCTCGGCGGGACGTCTCATGCAGAAGGGGGGCGCGCAGGTGGTGAAACTCGAAGGCGGCGAACCGATGGCGGCGAGCGTGCGGTTTCTGGTCGAGCGCGGCATACCGGTGTGCGCGCATCTGGGCCTGACGCCGCAATCGGTGCATCAGCTCGGTGGCTACCGCGTGCAGGGACGTGAAGCGACCGCGGCGGAGCGCATACGTCACGACGCGAAAGTAATGCAGGATGCCGGCGCGAGCCTGCTGGTACTAGAGGCGGTCCCGTCGGAACTGGCCAAGTCCATCACGCTGGACCTGGAGATTCCCACGATCGGCATCGGCGCCGGCCCCGATTGCGACGGCCAGGTGCTGGTGCTGCATGACATGCTCGGACTTTATCCGCGTCCGAGCCCAAAATTCTCCAAAAATTTCATGCATGGCGCGGCCAGCCCCGAAGCCGCGGTGAAGGCCTACATCACCGCCGTAAAATCCGGCACCTTCCCCGGACCTGAGCACAGTTTTCATGCCCCATGATCACGGTTGATTCCGCCGCCGGTCTCAGGGAGCAGATGGCGAAGTCGCGGCAGGGCGGCAAGCGCATCGCTTTAGTGTCCACCATGGGCAATCTGCATGCCGGACACATTCATCTGATGCAGGAGGCGCGTCAGCATGCGCAGGCGGTGGTAGCCAGCATCTACGTCAATCCCCTGCAGTTCGGCCCGAATGAGGACTTCGACTCCTACCCGCGCACGCCGGGCCATGACAAGGTGGCCTTGCTCGCGGCCGGCGTGCACGTGGTGTTCATGCCCTCGGACACCGTTATCTACCCGCGCGGGCGCGGCGCGCAGACTGTCATCGAAGTGCCGGGACTGAGCGAGGATCTCTGCGGCGCCTTCCGTCCCGGCCATTTCCGCGGCGTGACCACTGTGGTTCATCGCCTGCTCATGCTGGTCGCGCCCGACGTGGCGATCTTCGGTAAAAAAGATTATCAGCAATTAATGCTGATCCGCCTCATGGTCGAGGATCTCGGCATTCCCGTGGAGATCGTCGGCGTGGACACGGTGCGTGAACCGGACGGACTGGCCATGAGTTCGCGCAATAATTATCTGAGCGCATCCGAACGCCGGACCGCGCCGCAATTGTACGAAACGCTTTGCGCCCTGCGCGACCGGGTGCTGCGGCACGGCAGCCTGACCAAGGAAGCGGAGGAGGCGGCCGTGGAGTCGCTCAAATCCCACGGTTTCCGGCCCGATTATGTCAGCGTGCGTCGGCAGACCGACCTGGCCGTGCCGCAGCCCGAGGATCGCCGATTGGTGGCGCTGGCGGCCGCGTGGCTCAGGCGCACGCGCCTGATTGATAACGTTGAATTCGAACTGAAATAGCTATTTGAATCCGCGCGAATTAGACCCGATAATATAGTCATTCGCCGGAGGAAATTTATGCGCCGCATCATGCTCAAATCCAAGCTGCACCGCGTGACCGTCACGCATTCCGAGCCCGATTACGAGGGCTCGGTGGCGATCGACGGCCGCCTGCTGGATGCCGCCGATATCCGCGAGTATGAGCGCATCGAGGTCTATAACCTCAAGAATGGCGAGCGCTTCTCCACCTACGCCATCCGCGCCGAGGAAGGCTCGGGCATCATCTCTGTCAACGGCGCCGCCTCGCACAAGGCCAGCCCGAGCGATATCGTCATCATCTGTGCCTACGCGGAATTCGAGGAGAAGGAGCTCGCCACCTTCAAGCCGCGCCTGGTGTACGTCAACAGTCACAACCACATTACCCATACGCGTAATTCCATCCCGGTCCAGGTCGCCTGACCGCCGATCCGGGTATCCCCGGCGTTTCTCCTGATGTATTCCGTGTTTTCGCTGGTTGATCAGCGAACCGTGATGCCTGTCTCCTCAGTCTGCCTGCGTTTGGCATGCCGGTCCCGGGAGTATTAGGGCAAACCGCGACCAGCGGCGAACTTGGACAGATCATTGGCCGGATGACATGCCGGTAGTCTATCTACTATTTGCACTATGGGGCCCATGACAAGACCAGGGTAGCAAAGGACGATGAAATATATGCAAGACATCATGATGAGGCTAGTTGATGTGCCGTTGGCGCGCATGTTCGTGCTTGCCTCCACTATCTTTCTCCTGCTCGCGGTGCTCGGCAAGATCGAGGGCAAGATCGAGCCCGGGAAAATGGGCAGAATCGGAGCGATCATCGTGGGTGTCATACTCCTGACCGTGGGGTTGGCGATGCACTTTAACGAGACAGATGCGCTACGGGACAGGCTGCGTGAAAGCGTGAGTGCGCCGTTATCTGCGTCCACGCGGGCGTTGGGCAATAACCAGGATGGAGCGATGGTAAGGCTTGCCATGGCGACTCCGGGCGGAGCCATGCCGGCGGACAAACCGGGCGCGAACGAAAAAATGGAAAACGCCAAATCCACGATCAGGGTGGTAACCGGCACCTATGGCGGCAATTGCGGCGCAAGATCCGGTAATGCCACGACTCAGGTGGCGCGTGCCTGCGACGGACAGGCCGTTTGCCAATATCAAATCGACATGGCCGCGCCGGAAGATGCCGCGCCGAACTGTGCCAAGGTTTTCACCGCCGAGTGGAAATGCGGAAATGCTGCGACCGTATACGCTGTCACCGTACCGGCTGGCGCCATGCAGGGAGAGCATCTGCGGCTTTCCTGTTCGGCGTTTCAGTAGCTGGTATTGTTGAGCGGCCCGGGTTTTTGAACTTCTTCCTCCCGACACGATCTACCGCCTAACGTCGAATAGATAGACCCCGCCGCGCTGGCGACGATTTCATCGGTTTGCTATACGGCCCTATTCAGACAGGGTATCGTCCGGTAAATTTCTTCGATAGTTCCGCGCTGCGCGGAATATTCATGGATCGGCGCAGGTATGCAGCCCCAGGATAATCTTTCTCACGGAAAATCCGGCATCGTGCTGGCGCTCAGCGGCGGCGGGGCCGCCGGCCTGGCGCATATCGGCGTCCTGCAGACACTGGCGGAAAATGCCATTCCCATACGCGCCATCGTTGGTACCAGCATCGGTGCCGAAATTGGCGCGTTTACGGCGAGCGGTATGCCCATCGCTGAACTGGTTAGTCTCGCCACGGAATTCGACTGGAAGCAGACGCTGCAGCTGTTCATGCCGGACCTGCCGACCGGAGGCCTGGTGTCCGGCAGGAAGATCATGGATTTTCTGAATACCAAGCTGGGCGCACACGATATAGAAGATCTCCCCATGGGTTATGCCGCCGTCACCACCGATCTTGAAACCGGAGAACAGGTGATCGTCGACCGCGGCGGATTGGTCGATGCCGTGCGCGCGAGCATTTCAATTCCGGGACTGATTGCGCCGCACCGCATCAAGAGCCGTTGGCTCGTGGACGGCAGCGTGCTGAATCCCGTGCCGTTTGACGTGGCCCGCGAACGCTTCGGTGGCCCGGTGGTGGCCGTGGCGGTGCATTTCGCCGTGCGTCAACAGACCAAGCGCGTCCACGAACCGAAATCCAGACAGTTGCCGGTACGCATCCGGCAACTCTTGCGGCAACCCTGGATGGCGCGCACGCAGGGACTCGAGGAATGGTTGGAAGCGCAGCTCGAGAATTACCGCAAGGCCCAGGACATGAAACCGTGGTGGACAGCGCGCCGGGTGCTGGATCAGGTGATGGCTATCACGCAAGCGGAGATGGTGCGACTGCACGCGGCCAGGAACCCGCCAGATCTCATGCTGGTGCCTGATGTCGGCCGCATCGGTAGAGTTGAATTTTACCGCGGCAAGGAAGCAATCGCGGCCGGCCGCGCGGCGGCGCGGGAAAAAATCGAGGAGATCAAGGATCTGCTTGAGGCGGCAAGCTAAGCGCAGGATGCATCACCTCACCCTGCGGGTTGAGATTGTACCGAGGGTCGGACAACTCTGTCAGGAACAGATATGGACGCGCGTAGCGTGGCCCGAAGGGCAAGGCGCATGGGCGAAGCGGGAACAGGCAAAGGTCCAGCGGGCGAGCGGCGGACCTGGGAGCCGCGAGCGCCAAGCCAGGGATGGCTTGGCCGGATTTCTGTGCGAAGCGTGGATGTGGAGCACAGAAATTTGTCCCGCTGAGCGGGCGAGGCAGGAGCCGAGCCCCGGCTTTCGAGCGAAGCAGGGAATGTGCAGCGAAGAAAGTGCCGAGCAATCGAACCGACACGGTGTCGCCACCACCAGATTTTGAGGATGATGGAGGGCACAGCCAGTTATGTCCGATCAACTACTTGCATCGTTTGCCGCTGTGCCATTCCCAGTCTCAATCCCCGGAAAACCGGTCTCACCCAATCTCACCCTGGCACAAATCTGGCACAAGGGGCGATAGACCGATTCTGAGCGCTTGCACGTTGCCGACTGAGTTGGTTCGCCGGCTCGCCTCACCGATTCAGACAAGTGTGGGTGCAAGTATTAATTCGCCAGGGACAAGGCGGTAGCGTGGTCCTTACCCCTTGCAGTAGTCCCATATTGGGACTATCATATTGTTCATGGGAGTGATCGCGCGGAGCACGTTGAAGGCGTTCTGGGAACAAAATCCGGCGTATCTGGATGCCAAGGAACCTGCCCTCGCGTGGTATCGACATACTCTCAAAGCACATTGGGGATCGCCGGCGGAATTGAAACGCGATGTTGGAACGGCCAGTATCCTCAAGGATGGACGCGCCGTGTTCAACATCGCTGGCAACAAATATCGCATCGTGGTCTGGATCAACTACGCCTACCGTGTGGTGTATATCCGATTTATTGGAACCCATGCCCAGTACGACCGGATCGACGCGCAAACCATTTGACGGAGACACGACGATGGACATCAAGCCCATTAAGACCAAAACTGACTATCGAGCGGCACTCAAGGAAATCGAAGCCTTGATGCATGCCAAGCCCCGTACGCCCCAAGGCGATCGGCTTGAGGTGCTGGTCACGCTGGTGGAGGCATACGAAGCCAGACACTACCCGCTCGACCTGGCCGACCCCATCGAGGCGATCAAGTACACGATGGAAAGCAAAGGACTGTCCGTGAAAGACCTCGAACCCATGATCGGCCGCTCCAACCGTGTCTATGAGATTCTCAGCCGCAAGCGGCCGCTGACATTAAAGATGATCTGGGCGCTGCACAAGAGATTGGGCATCCCGGCCGAATGTCTCATCCGACAGCCCAAAAAAGCGCGTGCCGCGTGAATTTGTGGATGAGGTGGAAACGTATTTTGAATCATGGAAGTCGGCGCAATCATCTTGACTAGACGAAAATGACGACATTGAACCACAGGAAGTTTCGCACCCGCATGACCGATAGGTGCGTTATAGTCTTATCAGCATCGTTGGTGATGACATCGGCGTTTGCAGCGGTGCCCGGCAAGTCCGAAACCTCCAATCCGCCGCCAGTTCCTGCTGAAAGTGTGCCCCAGAAAAAGCCGCCAGCAGCCGCGCCTGATATCACACCAGCACAGGGCCAGATGCTGTATGAAAATCACTGCATAGCGTGTCACGAGAGCAGCGCGCACATACGCCGCGACCGTCGCGCTAACTCGCTGAAAGCACTGGAAGGTTGGGTGATCCGCTGGTCGAACCAGCAGCAGCTCAACTGGAGCGCGGAGGAAATCAGCGACGTGGTGGATTATCTCGACAACCGTTACTACAAATTCCCGCCACCTAAGGGTGGGAAATAAATCCGGCCAATCTGTTGCCAGCCGTTGCTTGCGGGCTCACCGAGCAGGCGGCTGCCACCGCAAGTTCCTTGGTAACACCGGTTCCCTGGCGAATTCCAAATCACGTCGCCATGGTCTCTGAATCAATCCGCAACCGTGATTGTTCGGAACCCAAAATCGAAAGGGCCACATGGCTGTGGCCCCTTGATTTTATGGTACGGAGGGTCGGAATCGAACCGACACGGGATTGCTCCTACCAGATTTTGAGAAAGATGGGGGGCACAGCTAGCTGTTACCGATCAATGACTTGCATCGCTTGCTGCTGTGTCATTCCCAGTCACAATCCTCGGTAAACCAGTCTCAGCCAGTCTTAACCCTGGCACAAATCTGGCACAAGGCCGGGGCGACGATTGTGAGAAGCTTCCACGCGGCAGGTTGGGTTGGTTCGCCAGATCCCCTCGCTGATTCCGATAAGTGTGGCGGCAAGTATTAATTCGTTAGGGACACCTCCCCGCGTGATTAACAATTCGCCATGCACAGGGCGACCATTCCATTATGCACAGGGTAGCTGTCCCCGATGAGTCGCTTCTGTTCAGCAGTGACAACATCCATGCGGGCCAGCAGGGATTTCTCAAATGCGGGCTGATGCACGACGGCACGATCTGTGGCCCCGGAGCTTTGTTTCGCGCCCCCCGGCGGATTGGAAGACGTTCAAGATGAACTATCGGTGTCGGGAGACTGTCTACCATAATTACCATTCTTCAAACGTGTACTGCGGACAACGAGTCGAGTGTGACTGTTTATGGTGTTGAACCGCACGATCAGGCTATTCCTCTCGTCAATGACTGCCAGGAACACTTTACCACTGCATTCATAGACCACGCGCACTTTGAATAAGAGGGGCGCACAGCTAAGTATAAGAAAGGGACTCAAAAATGCAGCTTGGCATGATTGGATTAGGGCGCATGGGGGCCAACATGGTGCAGCGCCTGATAAAGGGTGGCCACCAATGCGTGATCTATGACGTGCGCGCGCAAGCCGTTGAGAAACTCGCGGATCTTGGCGCCGTTGGCGCGAGTTCGCTCGGAGATCTGGTTTCCCGGTTGTCCAGACCACGCGCAGTCTGGTTGATGGTGCCGGCGGCCGCGGTGGATCAGGAACTGGCGACACTGGTTCCGCTGCTCGAAGCGGGAGACATCGTCATTGATGGCGGTAACTCTTATTACCGCGATGATATTCGGCGTGGCGCCGAGTTGAAACCGCGGGGAATTCATTACGTGGACGTCGGAACGAGCGGCGGCGTTGCCGGACTCGAGCGGGGTTACTGCCTGATGATCGGCGGCGAAAAAGAGGTCGTCCGGCACCTGGCTCCGATCTTTGCCACACTTGCCCCCGGCGTTGACGCAGCGCCACGCACGCCCGGCCGACAAAAGCGCGATGGCACGGCCGAACAGGGCTTCCTGCACTGCGGGTCGCAAGGAGCCGGTCACTTCGTCAAGATGGTCCACAACGGCATCGAGTATGGCCTCATGGCGGCTTATGCTGAGGGGCTGAACATTCTGCGCAACGCCGACGCCGGCAAGCGGCCACGCATTGAAGACGCCGAGACGACGCCGATGCGTAACCCGGAGTATTACCAGTATGAACTGGACCTGTCCGAGATCGCGGAAGTCTGGCGCCGCGGCAGCGTGATCGGCTCGTGGTTGCTGGATCTCACCGCCAGCGCGCTTCTCGATGACCCTGGTCTGAAAAACTACGCGGGCTGCGTGTCAGATTCCGGCGAGGGGCGGTGGACGATCGCGGCTGCCATCGATGAATCGGTGCCAGCCCCTGTTCTTAGCGCCGCGCTCTACGAACGCTTCAGCTCGCGCGGTGATGCGGATTTCGCCGATCGGGTGTTGTCCGCAATGCGTAAACAGTTTGGCGGGCACGACGAGAAGAAGAAGGGAGGGCGCTGAAATGAATAACTCCAAAGATGGCACGACACCGTCCGATGCGCTGGTGCTGTTCGGCGTCACGGGCGATCTCGCACATAAGATGATCTTTCCGGCGCTCTATGCGATGGCTAAGCGGGGTGTTCTTGACGTCCCGGTAGTCGGCGTCGCTTCACCGAAGTGGAGTCTGGCGCATTTGCGCAAGCGCGCCGAGGACGGCATAAGGAAATCAGGCAGGATAGATAACCGGTCCGCTCTGCGCCATCTACTCTCCTTGCTCCGCTATGTCGACGGTGACTACAACGACCCAGACACCTTCCAAGCACTCAAGAAGGCGCTGGGCGATGCCCACCGCCCGGCGCATTACCTCGCTATCCCGCCAGCGCTCTTCGCGACGGTCATCACGGGGCTCAGCGCTGCCGGCTTGGCCGATCAGGCGCGCGTCATCGTCGAAAAACCGTTCGGACGCAATCTGGCTTCCGCGCGCAAGCTCAATCGCGTTGCGCGTCGGTTTTTTCCGGAAGACTCGATCTTCCGCATCGATCACTTCCTCGCGAAGGAGGCGATCATGAATATCCTGTATTTCCGCTTCGCAAATTCGTTCCTGGAGCCGATCTGGAACCGCAACTACGTGGCCAGCGTCCAGATAACCCTGTCCGAGGATTTCGGTGTCAAGGGCCGGGGAGCGTTCTACGAAACCGCCGGCTGCCTGCGCGACGTCATCCAGAACCATCTCTTTCAGATCGTCGCGCTGCTTGCCATGGAGCCGCCGACCTATAGGGGCTTTGGGGCCGTGCACGGCGAAACCGCCGATGTTTTCCAGGCGATGCGTCCTCTGAAGTCCGACGACCTGGTGCGCGGCCAGTACGCCGGCTACCGTAAGGAACCGGGCGTGGCGAAGGATTCCGACGTCGAGACATTCTGCGCCCTGCGGCTCTTCATCGACTCGTGGCGCTGGGAAGGGGTGCCGTGGTACCTGCGCTCCGGCAAGTGTCTGGCCGAGACGGCTGCCGAGGTGATCGTCCAGCTGAAGCCGCCGCCGCAGCGGTTGTTCGCCGATTCAGCGCCCCCGGCCGGGCGGGCCAACTATCTACGCTTTCGGTTATCCCCGAACTCCGCCGTGGCCCTGGCTGCTCGCGTCAAGCGCGCGGGAAAGGAGTTCGTCGGCGACCAGCGTGAACTCTTTCTGATTGATGAACGGCCGGGAGAGGAATCGCCCTACGAGCGGCTTTTGGGCGACGCCATGGCCGGCAATGGCGCGCTCTTTACCCGTGAGGATGCCGTGGAGGCTGCTTGGGCCGCGGTCGATCCAGTCCTTAATAACCACCACCGGACTCACTCCTACAAACCCGGCAGCTGGGGGCCGAAACAAGCTGACGCGCTCATCGCGGTAAACGGAGGTTGGCACAATCCAATACCGGTGAAGGCGTCAAAATGACAGCGTCGAGCGAGGTGGTGTTCCTGCTGGATGTGGACAACACCCTGCTCGATAACGATCGCATCGTAGCCGACCTGGGCGGGCATCTTGCGCAGGAGTTCGGCGACGAGAGCCGGGATAGATATTGGAAAATTTTCGAAGCGCTGCGAGTTGAACTCGGCTATGCGGACTACCTGGGCGCCTTGCAACGCTACCGTGTTGGCGTCATGAATGATCCGCGCTTGCTGATGATGTCTTCGTTTCTGGTGGACTACCCGTTTGTAGATCGCTTGTACCCCGGCGCACTCGACGTCGTCGCCCATCTGCGCCGTTGGGGACCGACGGTGATTCTGTCGGATGGCGACGTGGTGTTCCAGCCGCGCAAGGTACAGCGA
>NZ_JBAVEJ010000299.1:0-4887 GCF_049587675.1 Sulfuricaulis sp.
CAGTCGCGCGGCGGCCGTGGCGGCCGGCAGCCACTCATCGCCCAGACCCACGGCCGCCAGCAGTTCGGCGGGATCGGTGATGGCGCGAGCCAAAACCGATTGCCAGACAGGGACCTGCCTTAAAACGGAACTTCCGGGTATCATAGCGCGCTCTTTTTTCCCAGACGCAATATTAAAGGTGTGTGATGGCTACTTACAGTACTAATGAATTCAAAGCCGGTCTCAAGGTAATGCTCGACGGCGACCCGGCCTCGATCGTCGAAAACGAGTTCGTGAAGCCCGGCAAGGGCCAGGCCTTCAATCGTGTTCGTATCCGCAATCTTAAAAACGGACGCACCATCGAACGCACGTTCAAATCCGGCGAAACCATCGAAGCCGCGGACGTGGCGGACGTGGAGATGCAGTACCTTTATAGTGATGAGCAGTTCTGGCACTTCATGAATCCACAAAGCTACGAGCAGATGGCAGCCGATAAAAACGCCGTGGGCGACAACGCCAAGTGGCTCAAGGAACAGGACGTATGCATCATCACGCTGTGGAACGGCGTGCCACTGACCGTCGAGCCGCCGAACACGGTGATCCTCAAGGTCGTCGAGACCGATCCCGGCCTCAAAGGCGACACCAGCGGGGGCGGTGGCAAACCGGCGACGCTCGAAACCGGCGCCGTGGTGCGCGTGCCGTTGTTCGTGCAACAAGGCGAGGCCATCAAGGTCAACACCCGCACCGGCGAGTACATCTCGCGCGCCTGAAACGATGAATCACAATACTTCCGGTGACTGGCAGCCCACCGCCGCCCTGGAAGTTCTGAAGCTCCGCGCCCGGCTGCTCGAACGCATCCGGGCATTTTTTTCCGAACGTGGCGTGCTCGAGGTGGAAACGCCGATTCTCTCCGCCGCCACGGTCACCGACCCGATGCTGGCGAGCCTGACCACGCGCTACACCGGTCCGCGGTTTCCACGCGGACAGGCTTTCTATCTGCATACCTCGCCAGAATTTCCGATGAAACGCCTGCTCGCGGCGGGCTCCGGCTCGATCTACCAGATATGCAAGGTCTTCCGCAACGGCGAGGCCGGGCGTTTGCACAATCCGGAATTTACTATGCTCGAATGGTATCGCGTGGGTTTCGATCACCATCGATTGATGGACGAAACCGATGAACTGGTGACGCGACTTCTGGCACCGACTATGTCGCTCGATGCCCCGGAACGGCTTTCCTACCGCGAGGCGTTCCAGCGTCACGCCGGTCTCGATCCGCACACGGCTTCGGCCGGGGATTTTGCCGCCGTGGCCAAGGCGCGCAATATCGGTGTAGCGCCTGAGCTGCTGACACAAAATGATCTGGCCGTGTGGCGCGACTTGCTGCTCACGCACGTGGTCGAACCGATGCTGGGACAGGGTCGGTTAACCTTTATATATGACTACCCGGCCTCCCAAGCCTCGCTTGCGCGCATTCAGCCGGGCGACCCGCCGCTGGCGGCGCGCTTCGAGCTTTACCTCAATGGCATTGAACTGGCGAACGGTTTTCACGAACTGGCCGATGCGGATGAACAGCGCGCCCGCTTTGAGCGGCAGTTGCATACCCGCGCCGCCGATAGCCAGCCGGTCGTGCCGCTGGACGAGCGCCTGCTGGCGGCACTGGCACATGGTCTGCCCGATTGCGCCGGGGTGGCGCTGGGTTTAGATCGCATGGTCATGCTCGCCGCCGGCGCGCGCACGATTGCGGAGGTGCTTGCCTTTCCGGTGGATCGCGCCTGATGGAGGCGGCTATTCCACGCGCAACCAGAATGTCACCGGGCCGTCGTTGGTAAGCGTCACCTGCATGTCGGCGCCAAACACGCCGGTTGCGACGGACGCATACAGCGTTCGCGCGCGATACACGAGATATTCAAACAGACGCCTGCCTTGCTCCGGCGTCGCCGCCGGCGTGAAACTCGGGCGCATGCCCTTGTTCGTATCCGCGGCGAGCGTGAACTGCGGCACCAGCAACAACCCGCCGCCAATGTCCATGACGCTCAGATTCATCTTGCCAGCCGCATCCGGGAACACGCGATAGCCCAGCAGCCGTTCCAGCAACCGGTCGGCCCGGGACTCGTCATCGCGCTGCTCGACGCCGATAAAAACCAGCAGGCCCTGGCCGATGGTCCCAACGGTTTTGCCATCCACGTCAACCCTGGCGCTGCGCACGCGCTGCAGAAGTCCGATCATGACGCGGGTATCATCCGATACATCATCCGGCGCAAGCGTAGTATATTTGTCGCCCCCATCAAAGCCTTGAGGGACTTCGCGATGCCCGCCCTGCCCGACAAAGACCAACAAATCCTGACCGCTCACGCCGGCCTGGTTCATGCCGTGGTGCGCACCTGCCACAACCGCGATCTGATGCCGCAACTGGAACAACTCCTGAAACTGTCCGAGGAAAACGGCTGGACGCAGCTCGTGGGCTCCATCCGGCGCATTCTCGGCGGTCAGCGCGACACCAGCGTGCTGCTGGGCCTCGATGAGGAGGACCGTGCTATTGCGGAGGCGATTCTGCGCGGGCTGCAAAATCCCGAGACGCTGCCCGACCTCAACGCCACTCCCGACCCGGAACATGCCGCGCCGGGCCTGGCCTCGATGATCGCCGCCAGCCGGCATGGCAATGTCGAGGCATTAAAGGCTCTGGCGGACATGGCCATTCAAATGCGTCAGGCGGGCGGCGACATGGCGCGCCTGGCCTCCGCCCTATCGCAAATGGAACAAGGCGAAGGCGACGTTGAAAAACTTTCGCGCGGGATGAGCCCGGCGGGGCTGAAACTGATCGAGATGATTCTGGAGGAACTGCGAAAGCAGGGTTAGATTACATCAGGCCGCGGCGCCGGCCAGCGGCAGGACGGCAGGTATACGCTGATCGTCATACCGCGGCAAGGTCATGGGCAATATGACCTCCATGGCGATCGGCAAATGATCAGAGTAAGCGCAGTTGAGCGCATTGATGCGTTCGACCACCAGCGACGGTGACACCAGGATCTGATCCAGGTTGCGCGACGGGCGCCAGCTCGGGAACGTATGCAGGTTATGCGGCGGTTCCCGCAAGGAGGTACGTTTCACCAGCCAGTCGATCTCATGGCTATCGGTGCTGCAATTCATGTCCCCCATGACGATGACATGCCGGTAATCGCGAATGATTTCGGCGATGCACTGGACCTGGCGTAAGCGCGCCCGCTTTCCGAGCGCCAGATGCACAATGACCAGAATCAGCGCATCGTCGCCATGCCCGTAACGCACCGTGAGCGCACCGCGCCCCGGGATCATGCCGGGCAATTTCACTTCGATCACTTCGGCCGGGCACAACCGGCTCAGTACCCCGGTGCTGTGCTGGGCGAATTTTCCAAGATTGCGGTTAGTCTGGTCGTTCCAGTAGGGAAACCGCCCTTCGATCGCCAGGAATTCCGTCTGATTGATAAATCCGCTGCGCAGGCTGCCGCCATCCACTTCCTGCAAACCGACGATGTCGAATTCGCCTATCAGCGCGGCGATGCGGCTGAGATTGTCGAGGCGCTTGGGACAGGGCAGAACATGTTTCCAGCTGTGCGTCAGGTAATGCCGGTAGCTGTTCGCGGCGATCCCGGTCTGGATGTTGTAGCTCAGCAACCGCAAGCGTTGCGTGGCGGTCTTGCCTGTGCAGGATACTTCCAGCGGGGGACGCAGACTTATCGAGGGGAAACGACGTGCTGGAACTCTCATTACTTTTGCATTATCTCACAGAAGACAGGATTTTTCAGGCTTTTCCGTACCACGAGCACTTCGTCCCTTTCCATCAACCCTAGATGATTTTCCGTGCGGCGCAAGCAGACCCTGACGGACGGCAATAAGAAACCCGATGGGCGTGGCGGAAATACCGGAAATCTGCAGTGACCCTGCGGCGTCGCAGGCACGGCGAGCGACAAGCAAAGAAAAACCCCGTCAGCTTTCGCCGACGGGGTTTTGAATAAAAAGCCTGGCAGTGTCCTACTTTGCCCAGCGCGTCCCTGCGCCGGGCCCTTGCGGGCCAGCGTCGCTTTGCTCCGCTGTCCATTATTTGTTCCTGACAAATTTGTCACGTGGCCACGTTCAAGTAGTCCACTGCCAAATAAAAACCCCGTTGGCTTACGCCAACGGGGTTGCTATAAAAAGCCTGGCAGTGTCCTACTTTCACGTGGAGGAACCCCACACTATCATCGGCGCTGAGCAGTTTCACTTCCGAGTTCGGGATGGGATCGGGTGGTTCCCGCTCGCTATGGCCGCCAGGCAGACCTTTTACGCTGTGGCAATTTCTTGCCACAGCCCATGTTCGGGCAGTTTCAGTATGTAAAAAGCGCGGGGATGTTGCGTTGGCTTGAACCCACACCCGGCGTTTTGGGTGTTATATGGTCAAGCCACACGGGCAATTAGTACTCCTTAGCTCAACGCCTTACGGCGCTTACACATGGAGCCTATCAACGTGGTGGTCTACCACGGCCCTTCAGGGGAGTTAAACTCCCGGGGAGATCTCATCTTGAGGTGGGTTTCACGCTTAGATGCTTTCAGCGTTTATCCCGTCCGAACTTGGCTACCCGGCAGTGCCACTGGCGTGACAACCGGAACACCAGAGGTTCGTCCATCCCGGTCCTCTCGTACTAAGGACAGATCCTCTCAAATCTCCAACGCCCACCGCAGATAGGGACCGAACTGTCTCACGACGTTCTGAACCCAGCTCGCGTACCACTTTAAATGGCGAACAGCCATACCCTTGGGACCGGCTACAGCCCCAGGATGTGATGAGCCGACATCGAGGTGCCAAACACCGCCGTCGATATGAACTCTTGGGCGGTATCAGCCTGTTATCCCCGGAGTACCTTTTATCCGTTGAGCGATGGCCCTTCCATACAG
>NZ_JBAVEJ010000300.1:0-20040 GCF_049587675.1 Sulfuricaulis sp.
GCCTGAAGGCGGCCGGCCCAGTCTTACCGATTCTCAGCGCAGGCTGAGATTATCGGAGAGAATCCGCGGCGTAAGAAAAATAAGCAATTCGGTCTTGTTATCCTTGGCCTCTTTGCTCTTGAACAACCAGCCGAGAAGCGGAATATCACCGAAGAACGGAACCTTGGTAGTGGTGTTGTTCTTGTCCTGCTCGTATATGCCACCGATGACCACGGTCTCGCCGTTATCGAGCAATACCTGGGTTTTGATCTCCTTGACGTTCAGCGTGCCAACGACAGCGTCGACAAAATTGTCCTTGGTAATATCGACATCCAGATTGACGCGATCGTCCGGCGTAATCTGGGGTGTCACTTCCAGCTTGAGGGTGGCTTTCTTCGTTACCACCGAACCCACACCCAGGACGTTGGTCGTGAACACCCGCTCCTGCCCTTGTTCAATTCGCGCCAGTTTCTGATTGGCCGTGATCACGCGCGGACTGGAGATGATCTTGCCCTGGCCTTCCTGTTCCAGCGCCGAGAGTTCGAGATTCAACAGGGCTCCGTTTGAGCCCAGTTTGGCGAAGGTAAGGCCGATGGATCCCGCGACGGAATCGCCGATGCCGCCAGAAGGCAGGTTGACATTGAGCCCGTTGGCGTTCGAGGTCATGGTGCCGGCAGAAACGATCGAAGAGCTGTCCGAGATATTGCCGGAGCCCGCCCCTGAGCGACCACTTGGCGAGGTATCGCTGTATTTGACGCCGAAACGAGAACCAAGGGACTTGCTGAAATTGTCGGTTGCCTCCACCAGGCGGGATTCGATCATGACCTGGCGCACCGGCTGATCCAGCTGGGAGATCAGCTTGCGCACTTCGCGGATCTTACCAGCCGTATCCTGGATCAGCAGCGAGTTCGTGCGGTTGTCCACGGTAACTTGTCCACGGGGCGACAACAGCGTGTTGGACGAGGTTGCGATCTGAGTAGTGGCACCGGTAGCCGATGCTCCGAAAACCGGATGTTCCATTGCAGTGGCGCTTCCTACCGGTTTGATGGATTTGATGAGGTTCGCAATATCTTCGGCCTTGGCATAATTGATCTGGATAAGTTCCGAGACCAGCGGTTCCAGCTCGACTACCGCTTTGGTTGCCTCCAGGTTGGCCTTTTCCTTGGCCGCCACCTCGGGCGCGGGCGCCACGGTCAGCACGTTGCCTTTGCGGCGCATCGCCAGATTTTTGCTGTCAAGGATAAGGTCGAGCGCCTGATCCCACGGCACGTCTTTCAGACGCAGAGTGAGAGAGCCCTTGACCGTGTCACTCACAACGAAATTGAGGCCGGTAAAATCTGCGAGCACCTGCAGCGCGGCACGCACATCGATGTTCTGAAAATTGAGTGAAAGTTTCTCGCCCGAATAACCGAACTCGTCGACTTTCTTTTCATCCGACTTTTCAATCACCGGCTTGACGCTGATCGTGAAGACACTGCCGGTCTGGTACGCCAGTTGCTCGTATTTTCCCTTGGGCGTGATGACCATGCGCGTGTTCTTTCCCTGGGTATATGTATCGACCGTCTGCACCGGCGTGGCGAAGTCAACCACATCAAGACGGCGTTGCAGTTCGGAAGGCGCCGATGTATTCAGAAAATCTACCAGGATCTCGCCCGCCTGTTCGCGAATATCAATGCCAACAGCGGGATCGGATAGATTGATGATGATTTTTCCGTCTCCTTGAGGCCCGCGGCGGAAATCAATCGCCTTAAGATTGTATTTTCCAGACTTTTGGCTGCTCGCGAAATGCGTGGTCTTGGGTTCCACCGCCCCGGCAATGGCAGCCACCGGCGCCTCTACAGTTACTACAAAATTGTTTCCATCAATATTCGTCGAGTACGCCACCGGCTTGATCAGACTCAGCACGATGCGCGAACGGTCCTCCGCCTCAATGGCGTTCACACTGGTGACAGCCGCTTCCTTGATCGCGATACTCTTTTTGGCGAGCCCGATCCGTGTCTTGGGGAAATCCAGCGATATCCGCGCCGGATTAGTGATGGTAAAGGCATTCGGCTCCACCGGCGGTTTTGCCATCTTCAATGTGACCTGAATCCGGTCGCCAGGCAGTTTGGCGTAGAGAATATCCTCGATGACATTTTTCTCTTCCACAGCCGGTGCTGCGGCAGCCGGTTCTGCCGCTGCGGTTTTCACAGCGGGAGTTTCAGTCGTGGCCGGTGTTAGCAGAACTGCTGTCGGGGTCGACGTGGCGGGCGCGGCGGCTGAGGCCACCACGCGATATCCATATTCGGCTTTCTGCACGTCGAGCTGGCCGGGTTCGGTCATCAGCAGATCCACCACCACGGACGTGCCGTTTTCGGCGAGATAAGGATAAACCCCTTTCACCTTGTCCAGGCCCTGCAATTCTGCGAGTGATGTCCCCATACTGCTGTCCGGAAAACTAATCCGCAGTCGCTGTCCATCTTCCAGCACCTGAGTCGTGTAGGCAGATACTCCAGCAGCCTTAATTTGCAAGACTGGTGTCTCGCTGCCCGGTTCCCAGGCGATGGACTGTATTTCCGCACCCAGTGCCACAGCGGTCATGCCGAACATAGTAAGCACAATCGACAGGCATTTTCCGGCCGCGACGACGACGTTGCGCAAGATTTGTGATACGCGCCCTCCTTGGTGTGCACCCTGCGGGCGCGCTTTGCGCGTCCAATTTTGTTCCTGACAAAATTGTGTGTGTTGTTTCATATCATCCCGCCTTGTTTGTTCCTGTTCATTCCACCAGCGTCAGGCTGGCTTCACGCTCGACCCAATCGCCCATGTTGCCCTGGATCAATTCGATCAGGTCAATCTTTTCCTCGCTAATCTTGCTGATCATGCCGGAGTTCTGCCCCAGGTGATCGCCTTGTTGTGCGCGATGGACGGTTCCATCCGGCGCCTGAATAACAGCCCATGTCTGCTTGCCGCGCGTAAGCGTGCCAACCATCTTCAGCGAATCCAGAGGATAGTCCTCCAACGGTTCCTTGCGCCGGTTCGGATCCGGGCGCGGTCCGCTGGCGTTCTTCTGGCTCTGCGGATTGAGATTAAATGTGGCAAAGGGATCCGCCAGGTTGGCGGAATTATAAATAAAGGTTTCCTGCATTTTGATTTCCGGGAGTGGCTCAACTTTCGGTTTCCTGTCGGCATAGGCGTTCTTGACGAAATCGCGCAAGTCCTCCAGACCATCGCTGCTGCACCCACTCAACACAAGGCTGAGTAGAACGGTGACTAACAGTAATTTTGCATCTCTCATGGCTATTTCTTACGTGTACGGGCTACGGCCTTATCAGGTTTCTTAACACTGCCCTCTTCCATATAACGATAGGTTTTAGCCTTCGCCGACATGGTCAGTTTATTGTCCTTGCTGGCAGAGATGGTGATATCTCCGAATGTGACGATGCGGGGAAGTGCGGCGACATCGCTTACGAACTGCGCCAACTCATGATAAGTGCCCCGGACCTCGACGCTGATCGGCATCTCGGCATAGAAGTCCTTGGGTAGCTCCTTCTCCGGACGGAACAAGGTGAATTCTAGTCCTCGACCCAATCCGGCCTGGGTGATATCCACCAGCAGGTCAGGAACTTCGGTGGTATTCGGCAGTTGCCGCAACAGACTGCCGAAGGTCTGTTCCATTTCTTCCATTTGTTCCTTGTACGCCGGCAAATTGATTGCCAAGGCCTTTTTGTTCATGTAGGTCTCACGCAGACCTTCTTCTTTTTTCTGCGCCACATCGTACTGCTCGAGTTCACCCTGAATGAGAAACCAGAAGCCGGCGAAAAGAACAATGGCGCAAACGATCAGAATTCCGCCGATCTTGATCGGCACCGGCCAGGAACCGAGATTGTTGATATCGATATTTTTTAGATCGTCAAGAGTCATGTACCGGTATCCGTAAGTTTCTTCTGCTGCTTGGCGGCCTGTTTGACCTTTAGTGAAAAGTTGCTGACACGGTCGCTTCCTTGAGGTTTCACCGTGATGACCTCGAGCTCCGGATCGGCGAACCAGTCGGAAGAAGCCAGGTTGCGCATGAGCGCCGATACACGGGCATTCGATTGAGCTACACCCTGCAACGAGATACTGCTGCCAAAGTGCTTCAGGGACGAGAAATAAATTCCGTCCGGGAGCTTGCGCGCCAGCTCATCGAACAAATGAACCACTTGGGCACGATCGCCCTGCAACTGGTAAATGACATTCATGCGCGCAATCAGGTCGGCCCGCTGCTTCTTGAGTTCAGCGATCTCCTTGATTTCCTTCTCGACCTTGGCGATCTCCTGGTTCAAAAAATCATTGCGCTTGGTCTGGTTTTCGATCAGGGCGCTGACATGCACGTGCGCATAGAAAATGATCACGCCCATCAGGATCCACGCGCCCACGGCGATGGTGAGCAGTTGCCGGTCCTGCTCCTTGCGGCGCATTTCGCGCCACGGTAATAGGTTAATGCGCGTCGTCATTCGTCAAAGCTCCGCATCGCGAGCCCGCAGCTGATCATCAGCGAAGGGGCATCATTGGAGAGGAGCTGCGGCTTGATACGCGAAGCGAGCGACATGCTGGCAAAAGGATTGGCCACCATGGCCGGCACGCCGATGCGCGCCGCCACCAGTTCGTCGATGCCCGCGACTTGCGCGCAACCGCCGGCGAGCAGCAACTGGTCCACGCTGTTGAACGGCGTCGAGGAATAGAAGAACTGCAGCGCGCGCATGATCTCCTGGCACATGGCCTCCATGAACGGGCGCAATACATCGGTCTGGTAATTGTCCGGCAGGCCGCCCTGTTTCTTGGCCAGGCCCGCTTCCTCATAAGACAGGCCGTAGCGGCGCTGAATTTCTTCCGTCAGTTGCCGACCGCCGAATGCGTGATCACGTGTATAAACCGAGCGGTTGTTATGCACTACGTTAATGGTGGTCGCCGTTGCGCCGATATCCAGAACCGCGATGGTCTTTTCCATGCCGCCGCCCGGCATGTGGCTGGTGATGAGCGAAAAGGCATTCTCCATCGCGTAGGTTTCAACATCCACGACCATGGGTGTCAGGCCCGGCTGCTGAATGACGGCGAGATAGTCGTCCACGATTTCCTTGCGGCAGGCAGCCATCAGCACGTCCACATCTTCCGGGTTATTTTCCGAAGGGCCCAGAATCTGGAAATCGAGATTGATTTCGTTCAGCGGATAGGGAATGTAATGGTCCGCTTCCATCTCCACCTGCATTTGGCGATCCTGATCGCTCAGGTTGGCCGCCATCTTGATGGTCTTGGTAATGACGTGCGCCGCGGGCACCGCTACCGCAGCATGCTTGCAACGTGTGCCGGATTTCTTGATGGCGCGCTCAACGACTTGAGCAACCTGCTCAACTTCCGTGATCGCATGTTCGACGACCGCATTCTGAGGTAGAGGCTCGACAGCATAACGCTCCACGCGCAGGTGCCCGCCTGAATTGCTCAGTTCGAGAACCTTCACGGCCGAGGAACTGATATCGATCCCTATCAGTGGCGGCTTTTTCTTGGTAAATAAACCAGAAAGCCCTGTCACCTAATTTCCCTCTTAGAAATCCACTAGTTATGATTAATACATATAATGTAGATTAAATACTAAAACCAAATATAGTCCATAGAAATCAGAAATGACAAATCGGCGTATTTTGCCTGTTTTCGTGGGGTTCCCTCGCTGAATTTCACCATACGGCGGGGATGAAAATCCTGAAATTCCGTGTCTGACGGAGGGTGGTTTATACTGGCCCGCGCACCGAAATACGACTCTTCCTGACTAATATCCATAAGTCTCGCGCACTACCTAATTAATGAATGATTCTGGGATGAATGATTCTGGGAGTTTTTTCGCCCGATGGGCCCGCCAGCATCTGCCCGCCAAACGCTGGCAACTGGCTCTGATCGGACTGTTCGGATTGTTTGCCAGCGGCGTGGTGATGCTCACGCTGGTTGCTCTCATTCTGACGCCGACCTTGCCAGCGCTCGACGATCTTTCCGGGGCACAACTGAAAGTGCCGATGCGGGTCTACACATCCGATGGTCAGCTAATCGCCGAGTTCGGCGAGGAAAAACGCATTCCCGTGCGCATCGACGAGGTGCCCGATCTGCTCATCAAGTCGGTGCTCGCGGCCGAGGACCATTCCTTCTTCTATCACCACGGCGTGGACTTCGCCGGCATCCTGCGCGCTACCTTGCACAACCTGCGCACCCAAAGCGCGGGACAGGGCGCCAGCACCATTACCATGCAAGTGGCGCGCAACTTTTTTCTCAGCCCCGAAAAAACCTACACGCGCAAAATCAAGGAAATCCTGCTGGCATTCAAGATCGAACGCGAATTGAGCAAGGAACAAATTCTCGAACTCTACTTCAACAAGATATTTCTCGGCCATCGCGCCTACGGTTTCGCCGCCGCGGCTCAAGTTTATTATGGGAAAACGCTCAAGGAATTGACGCTCCCGGAGATGGCAATGCTCGCCGGGCTGCCGAAGGCGCCGTCGCGCGACAATCCCCTGACCAATCCCGACAACGCCATCGAACGGCGCAATGCCATCCTGCGCCAGATGCAAAATCTCGGCTTCATCGACGAGGCGGCATACACTCAGGCGATCAACACACCGCTCGCCGCCGGCAAGCATGCCTACAAATTTAATGTCGAGGCGCCTTACGTGGCCGAGATGGTGCGCCAGTACATGATCCAGGCTTATGACGAAAAGACCTACGCCGGCGGATTTCACGTCTACACCACGATCAACACCAATGACCAGCAGGCCGCGGTCAAGGCTCTGCGCGACGGATTGCTCGAGTATGAACACCGTCATGGTTACCGCGGGCCCGCCGGTCACGTTACGGTCCGCGGCGAGCCGGACAAGGAACACCTCGACGATGTGCTCAAGGATTACCGGGTCGTGGGCGATCTGCTTCCGGGCGTCGTGCTCAAGGTCGACGAGAAAAGCGTGCAAGTCTATACCCAGGACGGCACCATCGCCGAAATCGGCTGGCCGGGTCTGTCGTGGGCCCGTGCCTACATCGATGAAAACACCTTGGGGGCGGCACCCAAGAAGGCCGCGGACGTGCTGAAGTCCGGGGATATCATTTACCTCGAGGCGATTGAAAACCCGGCACTGCAGCAGGAGATCGGACCGTGGCGACTCGCCGGGATTCCGGAGGTCAGCGGCGCGCTCGTGTCGCTGCGTCCCTCCGACGGCGCGGTGCTGGCACTCACCGGCGGATTCGATTTTTACCAGAGCGGCTTCAACCGCGTGACCCAAGCCGAACGCCAGCCCGGTTCGAGCATCAAACCCTTCATCTTCTGCGCCGCACTGGACAAGGGATTCACCCCCGCGAGCACGGTGAGCGGTGCGCCGATCGTCATGGAAGGTGAATCGCCCGAAGACGAATGGCGCCCGGAGGATTACAGCAAAAAGTTCTTCGGGCCGACGCGGCTGCGCAAAGCGCTGGCGCTATCACTCAATCTCGTCGCCGTGCGCCTGCTGCGCGCCATCGGCGTCGCCTATGCCGCCGAGTATCTGGAACGCTTCGGGTTCGAGCCCGCCAAACTGCCGCGCAATCTATCGCTCGCGTTGGGAACGGCTTCGGCCACGCCGATGCAAATGGTGAATGCGTTTGCCGTGTTCGCCAACGGCGGTTATCGCGTTACACCGTACTTCATCGCGCGCATCGAGGACGCCAATCACAACGTTCTCGAGACGGCCAAGCCGGCACTTCCTTGCCGTGACTGTGAAGCACCGGCAAGCGCCGTGGCAGCCGGAACACCGGCACCTGTCCCTGCGCCCGCTGATCCCTCCACGGACAAGGACAAGCCGGCCATGGCGCCGCGCGTGCTCAGTCCCGAAGTGAGCTTCCTCGTGGCCAGCATGATGCAGGACGTGATCCGCGAAGGAACCGGACAGAAAGCCCTTATCCTCGGACGCAAGGACCTCTCCGGCAAAACCGGCACCACGAATGATTATCGCGACGCCTGGTTTTCCGGGTTCAACGCCGACGTGGTCACGACAGCATGGATCGGCTTCGATCAGCCGGCATCACTCGGCCGCGGCGAGACCGGCGCGCGCGCGGCGTTGCCCATCTGGATCGACTTCATGCGCAACGCGCTGCAGGGCATTCCCGAAAAACCGCTGATACCGCCGCAAAGTGTGGTGCGCATCACCGTCAACAGTGAAACCGGAAAACCGACGACAGCCGACGACCCGCAGGCGATGCAGGAATATTTCATCCAGGGCACGGAAACGCCGCACGAGCTGCCGATTGTTGAGGGAGAACCAGGCCCCACGACCGCGCCACCGGACCAAGCACCGGATAACGTGCGCGAGAAACTGTTCTGATGGGCACCAAACCCCGCACTCCTCAGGCCGGGCACCGGTCCAAATCCCAGGCACCGGGCACGGACGAGTTGCGCCGGCAAATCGCCGCACATGCCGCGCGCATCATGGCGGAAGAGGGCGTGCGCGACTTCCACGCCGCCAAGCGCAAGGCCGCCGCGCGTCTCGGTCTGCCCGAGACCAAGCACCTGCCGGGCAACGACGAGGTGGATTCCGCGCTGCAGGAATACCTGCGGCTGTTTCATGGAAGGCGCGTCACGCAGGGCCTGCGCCGTCTGCGCGGGCTCGCCGCCGAGGCCATGCGCTTCTTGGCCAAATTCGAGCCGCGCCTCGTGGGTCCGGTGCTGAGCGGCACCGTGACCTCGGCCAGTGCGATCGAACTGCATCTCACCGCCGACTCGCCGGAGGAAATCGGCTTCTGGCTTCAGGACCACAGCATTCCCTACGAGCAGGCGGACCGGCGTTTGCGCTTCGGCGGCGATCGCCACGAAACCTTCCCGGCTTACCTATTCACCGCCGACGGCGTGGCCGTGGAATTGTGCGTATTCGACCGGCGTGAAGCACGCGAGACACCGCTCAGCCCGGTGGACGGCAAACCGATGAAGCGCGCGAACCTGCGCGAGGTGGAAAACCTGGTGAACGGCTCGGGCGAGCCATAACCACGACGTCGCAGTGCGGCTTCTCGTCCTGCGACCGGACCGGTAGAATCGGCGTCCTTTACGTATTCCCGGATATCCTTTGAAACACCATATTGAAAATCTGATCGCCTCGGCGCTCGCGGGCCTCGAGGCCACCGGCGCGCTGCCGCCAGCTCACGGCGCGGCGATCACGGTGGACCACACAAAATCCAAGGAACACGGCGACTACGCGTGCAACATCGCCCTGGTGCTGGCCAAGCCGGCGCGCGCCAAGCCGCGCGAGCTGGCCGAAAAAATTCTCAAGGCCCTGCCGGCTTCCGACAAGGTCATCAAGGTCGAGATCGCCGGGCCCGGCTTCATCAATTTTTTCCTGCGCCCCGACGCCAACCACGGCGTCATCCGTGACATTCTGGACAAGCGCGAATCCTTCGGCCGTGGTCGCCTGGGCTACGGGCGCAAGGTGCAAGTGGAATTCGTCTCGGCCAATCCCACCGGCCCGCTGCATGTCGGCCACGGACGCGGCGCGGCCTATGGCGCGACGCTGGCCAATCTGCTCGATGCCGCCGGTTTCCAGGTGCACCGCGAGTACTACATCAACGACGCCGGCCGGCAGATGGACATCCTCGCCACCAGCGTGTGGCTGCGCTATCTCGAATTGTGCGGCGAAAAATTCGACTTCCCCGTCAACGGATACAAGGGCGACTACGTCTATGACATCGGCGCGACCCTGCACCGCGAAAACGGCGACAAGTACCGACATGCGTCCGCGAAGGTATTCGAGAGCGTGCCAACCGACGAACCCAAAGGCGGCGACAAGGAAGCGCATATCGACGCGCTCATCGAGCGCGCCAAATCGCTGCTCGGCCCCGCGAACTATCGTCTGGTATTCGACCTTGGCCTGAATGTCATCCTCGACGACATCCGCAAGGATCTGGAAGAGTTCGGCGTTACTTACGACCAGTGGTTTTCCGAGCGCGCGCTGGTGGAAAACGGCGCCGCCGAGCGCGCCATCGAGCGCCTGAAAAAGTCGGGTCATGTGTATGAAAAACAGGGTGCGCTGTGGTTCCGCTCCACCGACTACGGCGACGAGAAGGACCGCGTGGTGGTGCGCGAGAACGGTCAGAAGACCTATTTCGCCCACGATATCGCTTACCACATGGACAAACTCGAGCGCGGCTACGATCAGGTGATCGATATCTGGGGCGCGGATCATCACGGTTACGTCCCGCGCGTCAAGGCGGCCTTGGCGGCGATCGGCGATGACCCGGAGCGGCTGCACGTGCTGCTGGTGCAATTCGCCATCCTTTATAAGGGCGGCGAGCGCATGCAGATGTCCACCCGCAGCGGCGAATTCGTCACGCTGCGCGAGTTGCGGCACGAAGTGGGCAACGATGCCGCACGATTTTTCTACGTGCTGCGCAAGTGCGAACAGCACATGGATTTCGACCTCGACCTGGCCAAGTCACAGTCCAACGACAACCCGGTGTTTTACGTGCAGTACGCGCACGCGCGTATCCACAGCGTGTTCCGGCAGATGAAGGAAAAGGGATTCGCTCACGATCCGGCGAATGGCGACCGGAACTTGGCGCGACTCACGGAGCCGCATGAACGAGCGCTCATCGAACGGCTCGCACGCTACCCGGAAGTGCTGGAAGCGGCTGCCACGGCCCACGAGCCGCATCAAGTCGCCTATTACCTGCGCGAACTCGCCTACGACTTCCACACCTATTACGGTGCCCACACATTTCTGGTGGACGACGCCGCCGTGCGTGACGCCCGCCTCAACCTGATCGTGGCGACGCGTCAGGTTATCGCCAACGGGCTGAAGCTTCTGGGTGTGTCAGCTCCGGAGACAATGTAGATTATTGCGGCGGCATGAACCCACATGAACATGTAAAAGGGTTATTATTCTCCCGATCCGGGATCGGAAGCCGTCAAGCCGCCGCAAATAAAATGACAGGACGAGTGAGCGGAGCGAATAGGGCTCCAATTTCCAGGAATTCATAATGATTTTCGCTATTGACCCGGCACACTCGTGCCATCACGCATGCCAAGTAACGCCGGCCGCGTCCCGACTTCGTTCAAAATCAATCGTGTCGGGTCAATAGCAGCATGGCTCAAGCACGCAGAAGATCCTCGAGAAGCCGTTTTCGAAAACCCGGCTGGCTGTTGCTCCTCGTCGGCATCGGCATCGGCGTGGCCGGGGTGATGCTGTGGCAGATGTATTCCCATCGCGGCGACGGCCGCAGCGGGCTCGGGAACTTCTTTTCCAGTTTCAGCAAGCCGGCGGAAAAGCCCGCCAGGAAAGAACCGGAACCCGCAAAACCCCCCAAGCCAAAATTCGATTTCTACACCATCCTCCCGGAAACCGAGACCGTGCTGCCCGAGCGGCGGGAGCGCGCCAAACCGGTCAAAGCCAAACCGGAGGAGGGAGTGAGTTACATTCTGCAGGCGGGCTCATTCGCTGGCTTTGAAGAAGCCGACCAGATGAAGGCCAAACTCGCGCTTGCGGGGTTGGTGGCGCAAATCCAGAAAATCACCATCGAGGGCAAGGGCGAATATCACCGTGTGCGCCTCGGCCCCTACGAGAAAATCGAACAACTCGACGCCGCTGCCGCCCAGTTGCACAAGATAGGCATCAAGGCAATACGGCTGAAAGTCAAAAAGGGCGAGGCCGGCTGATTTCTCTTCGTGCCAATCGAGGCTGCTCACGCTGGCCTCTTGACTCCCTTTTGAATCGAACCTGAGCCCGGTGATGCGATAGCGGGCGGATCGGCCCGGCAAACACCGACACAGGCCAGTACACGACCACGAACTGGCTGGTATTTTGTTGCGCGCGCTCCTCGGCCATTTTGTGCGCCTGCTCTTCCTCGCGCTGCTTGCGGTTTTTCTCCAACTCCGCGCCGAGGGTCTTAACAAGTTGATATTGTTCTTCCGCGGCAGATACTTGCTCCGGCGTCGGCTGATGGGGCGGCTCCACCATTTTCGTGGTCACGGCATCCGCGAGCGGCGCGGCTGAATACGTGACCTTGCCGGCTTTATCAACAGATTTGTAGATTTGATCGGCACTCGCGGACGCACTCCCGATCATCGTCATCGGTCCGACGATCGCTAACATCATGAAGACGGCTCTATGATCAACGCCCATCGTCTTCACCTCCGCATCGGTATAGCCGTCGAACCGCTCGCGTGCAGATATAGCGTATCGGCATCCAAGCCCAAAGGTTTAACTTGTCAAAATACGCTTATTGCTAGGCGCGTCAACCTGCACTGCCACCGCCCGGCAGTAGAAGATGGACGTCAAGGCGATTCGACGGAAGGTCAAAAAAGGCGGGACTGGGTAAGTTCTCTTCGTAACAGACGTCGGCTTGATTTCACTCCAGACCAAGAACATGCTTGTCGGCGGCGAAGAAGAATGGGATAAGCCTGATTCATTGGCGCGCCGCACAAGGACAATCTTATAATTCAAGACTTGACCCTCTTGTTTTGACCTCCGCGAACGGGTTCCCGTGCCAACTTTTAGCGACAAACTCAAAACCGCCGAAAAACATCTGGCTCACGTCGATCGCACCATGGCGCGACTGATCCGCGATATCGGTCCGTGTGTGCTCCGACCGCTGCGGTGGTCGCCCTACGAAAGCCTGACGCGCGCCATCGCGCACCAGCAACTCAACGGCCGCGCCGCCCAAACGATTCTCGGCCGCTTCGTCGCGCTCTATCCGGGCCAGCGATTCCCTGAACCGCACGACGTGCTGGCAACGCATTTTGTGCGGTTGCGCTCGGTCGGTTTCTCGCGCAACAAGGTCACCGCCATCCGCGACATCGCCGCCAAGGCGCGTGACGGAATTGTCCCGACCCGCGCGCAGGCGCGACGTCTCGATGACGAAGAATTGATTCTCCGCCTCGTCGAGATTTATGGTGTCGGACGCTGGACGGTCGAGATGCTGCTGATCTTCACGCTCGGCAGGCTGGATGTACTCCCGGTCGACGACTTCGGCATCCAGAGCGGTTTCAGGGCTGCCTACCAACTCCGCCGCCGACCCACCCAAGCCGATTTTCAGCGAGTAACGGATTGCTGGCAGCCGTTCCGCTCAGTCGGTTCGTGGTACCTCTGGCGTCATGCCGACGGATTAAAGAACAAGAAATCGCTTTAATCCTCCAGATAAGTATATCCCTTCAACCCTTCCGACAGTTCGGCCAGATAGGTCTCGCGATTTTTTGCACTGAGTGAGGTAGCGCGCTCGATCTTCGCGCGGTAGGAGGCGAGTAGATCGTCGGCATTGAAGTGCACGTAGCGCAGCACCGAATCCACCGTGTCGCCCTGCTGCGCTTGCGACAATTGATGGCCACCATCCGGTTTCAGCTCGACGTGAATCGAATCGGTGTCGCCGAACAGGTTGTGCATGTCACCGAGAATCTCCTGATAGGCCCCGACCAGAAAAATCCCGAGCAGGTAGGGCTCGTTCTCGCGCAGCGGATGCAGCGGCAGCGTGGAGTCGATGCCCTCGCCGTCCACGTACAGGTCGATGCTTCCGTCGGAATCGCAGGTAATGTCCTGCATCACGCCGCGGCGCGTAGGCGGCTCGTTCAGGCGATTCAGCGGCACCACGGGAAAAATCTGGTCGATGGCCCAGTGGTCGGGCATGGACTGGAACAGCGAGAAATTGCAGAAATACTTGTCCGCCAGTTTCTCGTTCAGCTCGTCGAGAATTTCGCGATGCGTGCGGCTCGCGGGCTGCAACAGCTCGCGCACCTTCCAGCAGATGGCGAAATAGATCTGCTCGGCGCGTGCGCGCTGCGCCAGTGTCAGCACCCCGTGGCTGAACATGCCCTGCGCCTCGGTCAGCCGGTAGGCGGCGTCGTGATAGGCCTCGACGACGGAGCGGTCCGAGAGCGTCACGAGCGTCTGCCACAGATCGCGGATGATCGCGGGTTCGGTTTCGGTCGCCTTCGGCACGGAATCGGCGCCCGGGGCGGATTCGGTGTCCACGACGTTGGTGATGAGCACGGCATGATGCGCGGTCATGGCGCGGCCGGATTCGGTGACGATGTCGGGATGCGGCAGTTTCTTCTCGGCACAGATTTCGGTGATGGCATGCACGATGTTATGTGCGTATTCATCGACTGAGTAATTCATGGAGCAGAAGCTGCGCGAACGCGTGCCCTCGTAGTCCACCCCCAGCCCGCCGCCGACGTTGAGCACCTTGATGTCCGCGCCATTGGCGCGGAACTCGGCGTAGTAGCGCGCCGCCTCGCGCATGCCGAGTTGAATGTCCTGGATGTTGGCAATCTGCGAACCCATGTGAAAGTGCATCATCTGCAAGCTGGGCAACAGGTTTGTCGCGCGCAGACGTGCAATCGCATCCAGCACTTGGCTTGCGGACAGGCCGAATTTGGATTTGTCGCCGCCGGTGTTCTGCCACTTGCCGGCACCGATCGAGGCGAGGCGCATGCGCAGGCCAATCAGCGGTGTGATGCCGAGTGCGCTGGATTCCCTGATGACCAGTTCAAGCTCCGTGGGCTTCTCGACGACAATGTATACGCGATGCCCCAGCTCCTTGCCGATCAGCGCCAGGCGGATGTACTCGCGGTCCTTGTAGCCGTTGCACACCACCACGCCGCCATCCTGGCGCGACAGCGCCAGCACCGCCAGTAACTCGGGCTTGGAGCCGGCCTCGAGCCCGACGCGGCCGTCGTGGCGCGCGAGGATTTTCTCGACCACGCTTTTCTGCTGGTTGACCTTGATCGGATAAACCGAGGTGTAATGGCCGCTATAACTGTCAGCCTTCATCGCGCGGTCAAAGGCGCCGCACAGGGTTTCGACGCGATGGCGCAGGATGTCGGAGAAGCGCACCAGCACCGGCAACGACAGGCCCGCGGCCTTGATCTCGCGGGAAAGTTCGAACATATCGATGCCGGGATGTTCGGTGCGGGCGTCCGGGCGGCAGATGAGGTGGCCCTTGGCGTTGATGTCGAAGTAGCCGCCACTCCAGTGGGCGATGTTGTAGGTGTCGCGCGCCTTTTGTATGGACCAGCCGATCATGCGGCAAGTATCAAGTAGCGGTTGGCAAGTATCAAGTAGCCGGCCGCGCGCCTGGCGTATAAAATCCCGCTTCCGACAAGCTCTCAAGCAAACACACACATGCCGCTCGACAAGAACTGGTACACCGAGGAATGGGCCGGCCAGGGTTCGGCCATCTCGCTCAAGATCAACAGCAAGGTGCACGACGAACAGAGCACCTACCAGCGCATCGAGATCTACGAGACCGAAACCTTCGGCACGCTCATGACGCTCGACGGCCTGGTCATGGTCACCGACCGTGACAATTTCGTGTATCACGAGATGATGTCGCACCCGGCGCTGTTCACCCATCCCGACCCGCAACGGGTGCTGGTCATCGGTGGCGGCGACTGCGGCACGCTACATGAAGTCCTGAAGCACAAAACGGTGACGTTGGCTGAACAGGTCGAACTGGACGAGCGCGTCACGCGCGTGTCGGAAAAGTTTTTTCCCGAATTGTGCGAATCGAATAACGACCCGCGCGCGAAACTGCACTTCGCCGACGGGATTAAATGGGTGGCGGACGCCAAACCTGAAACCTACGACGTCATCATCATCGATTCGACCGACCCGGTGGGGCCGGCGGCGGGCCTTTTCTCCGAGGCCTTTTATAAAAACTGTTTCCGGGCGCTGCGGCCTAAAGGTATCGTCGTCGGCCAGAGCGAATCACCGCTGTTTCACGCCGACCTGATCCGGTCGGTGCAAAAATCCTTCAAGGCAGCGGGATTTCGCGATGTCGCGACGCTGTTCTTCCCGCAGTGCACCTATCCGTCCGGCTGGTGGAGTGCCACCATAGCGGGCAAGGACGCGGCGCTCGCGAACTTCCGCGCCCAGGATGCCGCCGCCAAGACGTTCGCCACACGCTATTACAACCGCGACATCCATGCCGCGGCGCTGGCCAGTCCCGAATTCCTGCGGACGCGTTAAGTACAGATAGATTATCTGCCCGGCCTGGAATTGAACCCCAGCGCCGTTCAGCGTATAAACGCTCCGACGTTACGCTCACTGAAAACTCTCAGGTATCGGAACCATCATGGAACCCAAAATTGCCCAGAAGGGCCCCTATGTCCTCGACCTCAAACCCGGTACCTACTGGTGGTGTGCCTGCGGCCAATCCAAGACCCAGCCTTTCTGCGACGGTTCGCACAAGGGCAGTGGTTTCGAGCCCATCAAGTTCGATCTGGCCGAGGCGACTCAGGTGGCCATGTGCGGCTGCAAACACTCCAACAAAAAACCTTTTTGCGACGGCTCGCACAAAAAGTTCTGATCGCCTGATGCCGCGAGTCACGCGCCGGAGATTGCCGGCGGCGCCCACGACCGGACGCAGCAGGCAGCAAGTTCACGCATGAAGAAATTCACGCTGGTTCTTGGTTTCACGCTGATCGCGCTGGTGGCGCTGGCCGCCGCGGGATTGCCTTACTGGTTCGGCATGGAAGCGGAAAAAACCTACGCCGCCATGCTCGAACAATTGTCGGGCAGCAGCGGCCTGCAATTCACGGGCAAAAAATATCAGCGCGGCTGGCTGAGTTCCACGGCCGAGACCGTCATCCGTCATCCGCAACTCCCGATCGAGCTAACCGCCCAACACCGCATCAGCCACGGTCCGCTGCCGCTCGACCGGCTGCTGCAGGGCGATTGGAACCTCACGCCGGTGCAGGCGCGCATCGTCAGCCGGATATCCCTGAACGCCGCGGGAATGCAAAATGCCCCGTCATTGCCGCCGCTCTCCGCCGAGACCACCTTCCGTCTGAACGGAGATGGCGCGATGCATGCCGAAATGCCGCCACTCAAGACCGGCGGTGCCAAGGGCGGCACCATCGATTGGCGCGGGATGAGCGCGGACATGACGTTCGACCGGGCGTGGCGCAAGATCCGCTTGGACGCGCTCATGCCGTCGCTGACTGTGACCGCTCCCGATCAGGGCGAGATGTCGCTGTCCAAGCTGTCCCTGCATTCCGACACGCAGGAAGGCTTCGCAGGTTATTCCTTCGGTGACGCCAGCCTGAACGTCGCGCAACTCGAGTTCGGCAATACCGCCGGACGCGTCAGTTTGAAGGGATTCGCACTCTCGTCCACGGCGCGTCCCGCGGGTGACAACGTCAGTCTGGTCATCCGTTACACACTCGATGAAGCTCAGGTCGCGGAGGAACGCTTCGGCCCCGGGCAACTGGTGATCGAAGCGCGCAATCTGGATGCGGCGGCGCTGATGAAATTCAAAAACGTGGTCGACGCCCTCACCCGGGGCAACCTGCCGCCCGCGCAAGCGGGCATGATCGTGGCCGGGAAAGCCATGGAACTCATCGCGGAACTATCCAAAAAGGCCCCGGAAGTGGAAATCACGCGCCTCAGCTTCAAGACACGGGAAGGCGAGATCAGCGGCAAGGGGAAGTTTGTTCTCGATGGCCGGAAACACGACATCGCCCGGAATCCGATGCAAATGTTGATGGCGTTCGCCGGCGACTTCGAACTGGCCATTCCCGCGGCGGTACTCAAGCGCCTGCTCACACCGCAGATCCGCCAGGATATCGCGGCCTATCGCCAAAGCGGCGCCCTGACGGCGGATGATGTGGCCCATCTCGGCCCGGAAGCCATGGCGGAAATCGTCGACCGGGTGTTCCCGCAATACCTGGCACGGAACGATTTCACCCGTCTACTGGTCGAGGAAAACGGCGTGTACAAGCTCAAGCTCATCATCCGCCAGGGACAATTGCTGATCAACGGCAAGCCGTGGCACGTGCCCGCCTAGGTGGCGCTGGCCAGCCTGGGAACCACCGAATAAAGCCATCCGCTCGCCCTGAGTCCGCTCGTGCATCGACAAGCTCAGCACAAGCGGACTTAATCAGATCTTTCTCAGCAAACTCAGCAAAAAAAACGGGCGCCATAGGCGCCCGTCAAACTCTCACAGAAGGATACTGTCTTCAAAGACGATAGGCCGACTCCCCGTGGGAAGTGGTGTCGAGGCCTTCGCGCTCTTCTTCCGGGGCGACACGCAGACCCACTATCAAGTCGGCGATCTTATAGGCGATGAATGCCACCACCGCCGTCCAAACCACCGTCACACCGACAGCCTTGGCCTGGATAATGAACTGGTCCATGATCGCGCCATAGCCGGGCTTCATCTCGAACCAGTTGTTATAGAAACCGGGTCCGCCCAGCGACGGTGAATTGAACACACCGGTCATCAACGCGCCGAAGATGCCGCCCACAGCATGCACGCCGAAAACGTCCAGTGAGTCATCGGCCTTGAGCCAGCCCTTGAGCTGGTTGACGCCCCAGAGGCAGATGAGACCGGCGCCGGTGCCAATGACGAATGCACCCGGGATGCCGACATTGCCGGCCGCTGGCGTGATCGCTACGAGACCCGCGACCGCACCCGAGGCCGCGCCCAGCATCGACGGCTTGCTCTTGAAGATCCACTCACCGAACATCCACGACAGCACCGCACAGGCGGTGGCGAGGTAGGTATTCATGAAAGCGAGCGATGCGGAGCCGTTCGCTTCGAGCGCGGAACCGGCGTTGAAGCCGAACCAGCCGACCCACAGCAGCGAGGCGCCGATCATGGTCATGGTCACGTTGTGCGGCGCCATATGCTCCTTGCCGAAGCCAGTGCGCTTGCCGATGACATAGGCACCGACCAGACCCGCGACACCGGCATTGATGTGGACCACCGTGCCGCCGGCGAAGTCGAGCGCGCCCCACTGCCATAGCAATCCGGCTTTGGCGTTCATCGCGTCGACCGTATTTGCCGCAGTGTAGGCATCCGGCCCCATCCAGAACCACACCATGTGCGAGATCGGTATGTAGGCGAAGGTAAACCAGATCACCATGAAGATAAGTACGGCGGAGAACTTCACGCGCTCCACGAACGCGCCCAGGATCAGCGCGCAGGTAATGGCGGCAAAGGTCGCCTGGAAGGCCACAAACACGAGCTCATAGAGCGGGGTGCCCTTGCTGAAGGTGGCGGCCATGGAGAAGCTGCCGTCAGCCGCGACGAATGTGCCCTTCAGGAACAGCCGGTCGAGACCGCCGAAGAATGGAGCTAGCGAACCGCTGCCCTCGGTGAACGCGAGGCTGTAGCCGTAGACACACCACAGCACCGTGATCAGCGAAAACACCACGAACACCTGCATCAGCACCGAGAGCGTGTTCTTCGAGCGCACCATGCCGCCGTAGAACAGCGCCAACGCCGGTACGCTCATCATCAGCACCAGCGCCGTGGACACCAGCATCCACGACACATCGCCTTTGTTCGGTGTGGGTGCAGGAGCGGCAGCCGGGGCCGCAGCGGCCGCTGCCGCGGGGGCAGCCGCGGGAGCAGCGGTATTGTCAGCGACGGCGAGCAACGGCATGCCTAACAGCAGCACGACTCCGAGGGCGCCGAACAGCTTTTTCAGATTGAATGACATAAACATGGAATTTTCTCCTGTATCAAAGCGCATCTTTGCCGGTTTCACCGGTGCGGATACGGACGACCTGTTCGAGGTCTGTTACAAAGATTTTTCCGTCACCGATTTTGTCAGTGCGGGCCGCCTTGACGATGGCCTCGATGACGCGATCCAACTGCTTGGAATCGATGGCGACCTCGAGCTTTACCTTGGGCAGAAAATCCACGACATACTCCGCGCCGCGGTAAAGCTCAGTGTGACCCTTTTGCCGGCCGAAGCCCTTGACTTCGGTGACGGTCACGCCCTGCACGCCGACTTCGGCGAGCGCATCGCGCACGTCGTCGAGCTTGAAGGGTTTGATAATGGCAGTAACGAATTTCATGTAGCCTCCTTAAAAGGCGCGGGCGGTAACCGATACCGCCCGCGGAATTGCCATGGATTAGAACTTGTAAACCAGCTCAAGACCGGCAAACTTCTGGTTGTCGGTCGCCGTGCCGCCGTCCGAGTACACATTCTCGTCCGACTTGTCGCCCCGCAGCTCGGCCCGCAGCTCCGTACTCTTTACCGGGGCATAGGCAACCGTCAGCGTGTTGCTCTTCACGGTCTGCGAACTAAAACCGCAGCCGGTTCTG
>NZ_JBAVEJ010000301.1:0-5940 GCF_049587675.1 Sulfuricaulis sp.
GATATGATCGGCATAGAGACCTGCCGCGTTCACGACATATCCGGCGCTGTAGGTACCCGCAGAGGTCCGGATTCCCTGTTCGTTACGATCGAGATAACTGACACCGTAGTGAATGGAAACGCCCTCATGCTTGGCCTCTTTTTCCATACTGCGAACCACAACCTCGGGGTTCACGGAGGACGTCGTGGGTGAAAAAATCGCACGCCCATACGTCAAAGCCCTGGGTTCAATTTCTCTCATCGCATCTTCATCAACTTCTTCCAGCTTCACGCCATTGCTTCGACCGCGCCGGAGCAACTCATCCAGCAAGGCATGATCCGCCTCGTTCTGGGCAACGACAAGCTTCCCGCATTTATTCATAAGGATGTGTCGCGTCTCACAATATTCAGACAGTTGCGCGTTGCCATCTCGCGTGAACCTGGCCTTGAGACTGTCCGCCGTGTAATAAAAACCCGCGTGCAACACACCGCTGTTGCGCCCGCTGGCATGTTGCGCGCACGATTTTTCTTTTTCGATCAGCGTGACCTCGGCATCGGCATATCGCCGTTTCAGCTCCCGGGCAACGCAAATTCCAATAATGCCGCCACCAATAACCAGAAAATCTGAAACCATGTCAGTATGCTTACCAGATCTTCCAAGGCGGGTTTTTGCTGTTCCAGTGATCCTCCAAAACATACTTGTCACGCAGGGTGTCCATGGGTTGCCAGAAGCCGTGATGCTTGTATGCTGACAGCTGCCCCTCCTGCGCGAGCCGCTCCATCGGCTCCCGTTCCCATACCGTTGCGTCGCCCGCAATGTAATCCATGACCTGGGGCTCCAGCACAAAGAACCCGCTGTTGACCCAGGCATTGTCGCCATCCGGCTTTTCCTTAAAAGAGGCGATTTTGTGCTCGTCATGCCCCAGGCTGAATGCGCCAAATCTGCCTGGAGGCTGCGCGGCGGTCAGGGTGGCCAATGTTTTTTGGTCGCGGTGGAAGTCAATCAGCTCTCGTATATTTACGTTGCTAACGCCATCTCCATAAGTCAAGCAGAATGTTTCGTTATTGATGTAGTTCTTAACCCGCTTGAGGCGCCCGCCTGTCATGGTTGCCTCGCCCGTATCCACCAACGTGACCTTCCAAGGCTCGACGTTGTTCTTATGAACTTCCATTCGATTATTAACCATGTCAATCGTGACATCGGATGTATTCAGGTAATAATTGGAAAAATATTCCTTGATTACATGGCTTTTGTATCCGCAACAGATGATAAAATCGTTAATCCCATGGGCCGAATAAATTTTCATGATATGCCACAGGATAGGCTTACTGCCGATTTCCATCATCGGCTTGGGTCTGACGCCACTTTCCTCGCTAACGCGGGTCCCGTAACCCCCTGCCAGAATCACCGCTTTCATTGATCATCCTCCAAAATGCAGAACCAGCTTGGTGGTAGCTGCCGTCATCAATTTTTTCTGCCCACCCTCAGAACGCCGTGCGGTCGGAACGTTACATTTACAGTTTAAGTTCGGCACAAATAGGCAATATTGATATCCCACAGGGAAAGGTGTCCGGCAGAGTCGCTGGCCGACATAGGTAAATATTCGACCCGACACATCTGGATCCAGGGGATTGTATTTGGAATGCAAGGCGTACACGATTTCTCACCAAAAAACGTAACTGGACTTCGGGCCGACGGTCGGAATTTGGATAGGCATCGATACCAGAAGGTAAATGCGATGTGCGTTCTCACTCTTTACTGCCTCGGGAACTGCACTCCCACCGTGGCAGGCCGTCACATGCTCAGCTCTCCTTGGACTCCTTCATGGCGGCACTGAAGTCACGCACGACCCCTGTTTCATTGATAAGTTTGTCGTCTCTGACTGGCAAGATTCCTTCTTTCACCTTCTCCCGCACCACCTCGCAGATAATGTCCACATCGATTCTCTGCTTTTGTTCCCCATATCCGTATACGAGCGCGGTGTCACACAGCACATTGATCAGGCGTGGTGTCCCGCTCGTGTAATAATAGACGGCGGCACATGCCTTGGTATCGAACAGATTGGGGTCACCCCCGGCCGCTTCTATACGATGCCGGATGTATTGCCAGGTTTCTTCGAGACTCAGCGTCTTCAGATTGAAGGCGACGGCGATGCGCTGGGCAAACTGATGCAGTTCGGGAAGGCGAAGTATCTCCCGCAAGGAGGGTTGGCCGACGAGTATCAACTGCAGAAGCTGATCCTTATTGGCGTTGATGTTTGAAAGCATCCTGAGTTCTTCGAGGGCCTCCACATCCAGGTTCTGTGCTTCATCGATGATAAGCACCGTACGCCGGTCCTGGCTGTATTCCTTGGCGATAAATTCCGCCAGCGTCTGATACAGCTCTACTTTTTTCTTGCCGCGGTATTCCAGCTTAAAAGCCAACAAGACCCATTCCAGCAATTCACCGAAGGTTCGGTGTGTATTGGAAACGATCCCTACCGTTGCACTTTGATCGATTTCAATCTCATTAAGCAACTGGCGAATCAAGGTGGTCTTTCCCGAGCCGATCTCGCCCGTGATCACAGTGAAACCGGCCTGATTCATCAGCCCGTACCGCAGCATGGCGAGCGCCCTGCGGTGTTTCACGCTATAGAAAAGAAACGCCGGATCAGGGAGTAATGAGAACGGCTTTTCTTTAAATCCGTAATATGACTTGTACATGTTGAGCTCTCAGATACGCATTCACGGCGCCGGATCCTGGCGACGTTACTCAGCTGGTTATCTTGGTCGGTTTATTTCGCCAGAGATCTCAATACATTCCATATACAGAGTTTCTCTCACCCGAATTATTTAATACGGTTCCTATCAGGTTCTTGTTAGAAGCCTGCACCAATTCAGCGGCCCGGGCCAGCTCAGGTCGCATCGTCTTTCCTTCTTCAACCACGAGCAGCATCGCATCGATATACGGGGCAATAGCCAGGACCTCGTCGGAAACAAGCACCGGGGGTAAATCGAATATCACCCAGCGCATGGGATAGCGTCGTTTCAACTCCTGCACCAGTTGCAACATCGGTCGGGATGTCAGCGTTTCAGACGAGCTGTTAAGGGGCACGCTGCCAGGCAGAATCACGAGCCCGGGTATACGGGGATTCACGAGGATCTTCTGCACCGGTGTTCCGTCAAGCAGGTGCTCCCGCAACCCCTGCTCGACATCGATGCCAAGATAGGAATGAATGCTCGGCTGACCCAGGTTGGCATCCACCAGCAACACGCTCTGGTTGCGCTCCAGGGCCAGACTGATGCTGAGATTGATTGCCGTCAGGGTTTTGCCTTCGCCCTGCCGCGGGCTGGACACTCCCAACGTTCTCCAGCCGTGCTGGCGCATACGTTGAGATACCTGGGTCCGAAGCACCTTGTAGGCTCTGGCCACCTCGTCCTGGGAATCACCGGAGATAATTCGATGCTGCTTCAACCAGCCCGGATAGAGATCGACCTGACGGGTCTGCGTGTAGACAATATCCGTGGGTACCAGGGCACGGCGCCCCTCGACAGCCATGTCCTGCCCCTGGTCTTGCCGCACCCGTTCAATCGCCCTCGTATAGGGATCCGTGGTCTCCCAGTTCTCTTTTTTTATCAACATGGTACTGCCCTAAATTTCATACTCAGGAATTCGAAGTCTATCATACCTACAGCACCTTGACCCAGATCAATAAAAAACCGCTACCGCGCCCCTGGAATCAAGCGTTGGCTTTCCGCCACAGGGCCCCCGAGCGGAATATGCGGGATCACAGCCAACGGCGGGATGCGCAACACGGAAACAATGGCCCTGGACCCTCTGATCGTACGGTCCATGTATTCGGCGATACTGGCGTAGCCAATACCACTTCCGAACCCCAGGACTATCCCGAGCAAGAGGAACGCGCGCCGGTTGGGCATCTGTGGGCTTGCGGGCATTGTTGGTGCTTCCAATAACGAAAAACGCTCGCCTTTCTGTTCTTTTTCCATTTCCACAGCAATATTGGCGCCCATGAGGTGTTCCTTAATCTCGTTGTATTTCTTAAGCGTACTGTCGTAATCGCGCTTGAGCCCCAGCCCCTCCTGTTCCACCCCGGGTGTTTGAATCAGACGTCCCTCGTACTCGGCTAGTTTCTGCTTTGCCCGCGCGCGCTGCTCGCTCGCGGCATTGAGACTGATACTGATCGTCGCAATCTGGGTCTGAATGGATATGTAAGCAGGGTTATCCGGCTTTAATGCAAGGCCCGTCGACGTCGACGTTCATGACGCCTTGAGTTTGTCCTCGAGTGTTGCCAACTGTTGTTTCAATCTGGTCACATCAGGATGATTCTCCGCGTACTTCTCACGGGCCGACGCCAATTCGGCGCGAGCTTTCTTGTATTCCCGGTCAAGCGATTCTCGTTCGTCAACAGTGCCGGTTTCTTTTCGCAGCATTTCGAGCTCACGCCGCAGTTTAACCACGTCCGGGTGATTAGGCGCATAAACCGCCGCGGCACTCAGATATTGAGCCTGCACTTCCCGTAGCCGTCCGCCGGGGCCCTGTCCGGTATAGGGTTCCACCGTGGCGAGTTGCCCTTGGAGTTCGAGCCTGCGCTCTTCCAGGGTGGTTATCTGACGGTCCAGATCTTCCATTTCTTTTTGCGTGCGCTCCATAAGCGACATATTCAGGCCCATTAATTCTGGCAGGCGTCCGGTATTTCTTTTTTTATATCCCGCGAGTTGTGTCTCGAGATCCGAAAGGTGCTGGCGCAATTTATCTTCCTCATCGGAAAAGAAACCGGATGTCCTTTCTGCCTGCTGCGTCCGGATAACAATATTTTCATTTAGCATCAGATTTGTTAACTCATCGGCAACTTTCTGTGCAATGTCAGGCTCACCGGCGTCGAATGACAGCGTGAAAGCGATGGTGGCCATCAGAGACGCGCCGCTACGCGGATCGGTCACGTTGGCGCTGACCGTCTCGACCTTAATGCCTTTGCGCATTTTCGCAATGGTCTCCTTGTCTGCCGAATCCGATTTCCGCTCTTGTGGATAAAACTGACTCTTTTTAGCGATCTTGAGCAAGTTTTCATCAGTCAAGACCCGCTTCTGAACGATCTGGAGTCGCTGATTGGCATAACCGGTTACGGTGGATTGAGCCAATTCGCGTGGAACTTCCTGCTGCTCAATCAAGATGGTCGCCGTGGAGCGATACACAGGCGGAATAACAAAGGCGAGGATGGCGCTTCCCAGAAATACTATCACTGCCGTGCGTAGTATCTGCTTTTTTCGCCGCCGCAAAATAGCAAGGTAGTCGCTCAGATGTTGTGCGTTAGCGTCGACCATATGTCTATACCTCTATCCTTCTGCTCTCAGTGTTCATAAACATGTTGACGGCTCAGCGAGATGTGACGTGCCGGGGCCAAGTATACGTTGTGCCGATGAACAGCACATTACGCTCGGCCGTATCTGGAAAGGCATCATACTTCTGGTTCTGATATGTGTATTCTGCACTGATCGCCCATTCGGGCCTCCATTGCCAGCTCAATCCGGGGATAAGTTCATATAAACGCCGGTCGACGTCGGGATTGGATCCTTCGATTACTTTATTGCGCAGAAAATTCGCGCGGACCACGACCGTGAGCATTGGAGAGATTCTTCTGGTCAGATACATTCGCAACTGATTGCTGAGCACCGACTGACCGATGCCGCTCGGCTGTACGTCCCGACTGATAACACCGTCAAACGTGGTCAACTCGGAATGCTGTACTATCCCCGCCTCCAGCACCAAGCCACTGGTGTCTTCGGTGGCTGTCGTGGTTGTTTGCGTGATTTTGCCGGGCCCGACCAGAAATCTGCCGCTCGAGGTTTCCGAGTAAGCATGTGAAACACCCGCCAACAATTGTGTCGTATCAGACTCGTAGCCCGCCCGAGCAGGTCGGTAAGCAATTCGATTGACAACTAGATTCAGATTGTCCTGATCTGA
>NZ_JBAVEJ010000302.1:0-1948 GCF_049587675.1 Sulfuricaulis sp.
GCTGGTTAGTCGGCTGCCTGCAATATGGCGTTTGAGCCTCACTAATATTTTTCAGGCGCAGAGCCGCCCAACAAGGCGCTCCAGGGGACGCGCCAAAAGTGGCGCGCCCCTGAGCTTGGTCGTTAGGGTTTTAAAACCCATACCATAGTATGGCAATTGGTATGGCGTAAATGCCCGTCTGTGCTACCATTCCCGCATGGCAAAAGCGCGCTTTGATTGGGATGAAAAGAAAAACCACGAGAACCAGAAGAAGCACGGCGTCTCGTTTGGGCTTGCCCAGCTGGCCTTTACCGATTCAAAGCGTGTCATTGCCGAGGACCCCACCACAGCCAAGGTAAAAAGCGGTATTACTGTATTGGCCGGGTGGGGCATGGAGTCTTAACGGTCCGCTTCACTTATCGTGAAGGTGTGATTCGTGTCATTGGCGCCTGATACTGGCGCAGAGGTAAGAGAATTCATGAAAAGCAAAGTTAAATACACAGATGAGCCGATGGGGAAACGGCGAGTGGTAGATGACTTTCTTCCTGCACCCGAGGAACTCGTACGCAAGGAAGACAACGTCAAGATCACCATGGCCCTGAGCAAATCCAGCGTAGATTTTTTCAAGGCAGAGGCAAAGAAGCATCATACTTCCTATCAGGCAATGATTCGTCGGCTGGTTGATTTTTACACTTCGCGGCACATAAAGCCCCTAACTGTTCCTTCAAGCGTACGCTCCAAACGGCGGCGCGCCGCTTAAGGCGGCGATATTCCGCAACGACGAGCTTGGTTGACATACCATTACCGCGTGGTTGCCGAGAAGCTGCTCTTCCAGGTCGCGTCGATAACCGCGCATGACTATCGGAGGCCGTAAATGAAAGAGTATCGTCCTGCCAAGAAGCGCATTACCGTCTCGGTCGGTGAGTCCGTGCGCATTCTTCGTGAACTCCAGGAGTTGAGCCAGACCCAATTGGCTCGCCTTACCGGCATTCCTCAGGCCACCATTTCGGCCATCGAGAACGATCGAGTCCGTCTGGGCGTCGAGCGGGCCAAGGTTCTCGCCCGGGCGTTGAAGTGTCATCCCGGGGTGCTGGTATTTCCCGGCTGGCAGCTGCCCGACAAAGCGGCGGCATAATACGTCGTTCTACAGAACCTCGGTCCCACTGGCGCGGGCCCTCGACCCTTTAACACGGCGTCAACCATCACTCTCGCTTTCCGGCTCATCCATCTCCCACGCCCAGTACAGCCGGTTCGGCAGCGTTTGGCCCATGCCGATGCGGAAGGCGTGTTTCAGGGTTTCCCAAGTGTATTGCAGTGATTCGCCCACGGCGTTGACCGGGTCGAGCCCGTGCGCGAGCGAGGCGGCGCAGGCCGAGGCGAGCGTGCAGCCCGAGCCATGGAAGCTGCCGGGCAGGCGCTCGAAGACGAAGGTTTCGAGCAGGCGCATGTTGCCGTACAGCCGGTGAATGACCTGCGGGGTGCTTTCATGCGTGCCGGTGATGAGCACGTATTCGCTCCCGAGCGACATCAGTTCCTGGGCGCAGGCGTCGAGCGTGTCGCCGCCGGGCGCGAGCTTGCGCGCCTCCAGGCTGTTGGGCGTGATCAGCGTGGCCTGCGGGATGATCAGGCTGCGCAGCGCCCCGTCGAGCATGTCGTCGGCCAGGGCATCGCCGCGGCCCGAGCTCTGCACCGGGTCCACGATCAACGGGATGTCGGGATAATCCTCGACGATGCTGGAGACCGCAGCAGCTACCGCGCTGTTGCCGAGCATGCCGATCTTGAAGGCCGCCACCGGCATGTCCTCCAGTACCGCGCGCGCCTGCTCGATCACGATTTCGGTTTCCATGCAACTGAATAGTTTGATTCCGGTGGTGTCCTGCGCGGTCACGGCGGTGACGACCCCGGCGCCATGGCAGCCGAGACTCGCGAGCGCGAGCACGTCGGCGGTCAGGCCGGCGCCGCCCGTGGG
>NZ_JBAVEJ010000303.1:0-2176 GCF_049587675.1 Sulfuricaulis sp.
GCATTACCGCTATCAACCCGTGGGGTCCGACTCCGCTGCTGATTCACACGTCTGCGTTCCATACGCTTCCTACCTAGGCCTACCTAGCCCGGATATCTCACACAAATAGGCGCATCGGGGCTACGAATCAGCGAAAGTTGTTGTGCAGCAACGACTTTTTGCAGATTCGCGGAGAGCCCCGATGCCGACAGAATGTAGCGCAGAATCATTTGATTTTGGAAGCGTGGAAGGCCGCCGTGTGGAAGCTGCCTTCGATGCCGGCTTGGTGACGTCGGATGCGGGGGCGTTGCTTTTGGGAGCAACCGATCGTGCGATCCGAATGATCGACCGGTTTGCGTCGTGCTTTCACGACGAGCGACGTCCTGAATGGATCGAGCACGAGGTCTCGACCCTGGTGGGTCAACGGGTATTCGGGATCGCGCTCGGCTACGAGGATCTCAACGATCACGACGAACTGCGCCACGATCCGATGATGGCGGTGTTGGCGGGCAAGCTCGCGGCGCGGCGGGAGGACTGCGCGCCGGTCGCCGGCAAGTCGACGCTGAACCGGCTGGAACTGAGCAAGCTGGAGCCGACGCGCTACCACAAGATCAGCCACAATCCGGTGGCCATCAAACGGCTTCTGGTCGACCTATTCCTGGAAGCGCACGCGCGAGCCCCTCAACAGATCATCCTGGACCTCGATGCGACCGATGATCCGGTGCACGGCGAGCAGGAGGGCCGCTTCTTCCACGGCTATTACGATTGCTACTGCTACCTGCCGCTCTACGTGTTCTGCGGCCGCCACCTGCTGGCAGCCAAGCTGCGGAGCGCGAGCATGGATGCGGCGGCGGGTTCGGTGGAGGAAGTGGCGCGCATCGTCAGGCACATCCGCCGCCGCTGGCCGCACGTGCGCATCCTGGTACGCGCCGACTCAGGCTTTGCGCGGGACAACCTGATGGCGTGGTGCGAAGCCAACGGTGTGGACTATGTGTTCGGCGTGCCGCAGAATCTCCGGCTGAATGCCGAGATCAAGGACGAACTGGCGCGGGCTGAGATGAAGAGCCGACGAACCGGCAAGCCGGCGCGCTACTTCAAGGAGTTCAAGTGGAGGACGCGCAGCAGCTGGAGCCGCGAGCGCCGGGTCATCGCCAAGGCCGAGTTCACCAACGGCGAGGCTAATCCGCGCTTTGTCGTCACCTCGCTGACGCGGGCGCAGTGCAAGCCAAAATACCTCTACGAGATAATCTACTGCGCCCGCGGCGACATGGAGAACCGGATCAAGGAGTGCCAGCTCGATCTCTACGCCGATCGCACCTCGAGCGCGACGATGCGGGCAAACCAGTTGCGCCTGTGGTTCGCCTCAATGGCCTACGTGCTGCTCTGCGCCATGCGCCGGATCGGGCTGCATCACACGCCGTTCGCCGACGCAAGCTGCGGCACCATCCGTCTCAAGCTGCTCAAAATCGGCGCACTCGTGCGCATCAGCGTTCGCCGCATCAAAGTCGCCATGGCGTCGGCCTGTCCCGCCGCTCAAGACTGGGGCCGTGCGGCATTCCGGCTCGCACTCGCCGCATTAGCCCGCGCCTCGCCTGCATGACACGCGCCGCCGCAGCGCGTCACCATAGGTGGCATCACCCCTGGCCCGCCGAGACCCCTTCTTCGCTGTCGCAGCAGCACCGGAAAAATACCAGCTCTCGTCGCGCCTCAGGCGCCACGGCGCAGCGCGGTCATTGAAAACGAGAGAAAATCGCCCACCCAATTTATCAATCATGCCAAGATGGTGTGAGATATCCGGGTTAGGGGGTATGGGGGCATTTTTGACCGGAAATACCCCTCAAAAGCCCTCAAAAGCCCCTTGGCAAAAGGAGTGAGAGGGTCTAAATACACGCCATCGGGGCGTGCCGGCCCAGTTTGTCGGCACGCCTTTGCGCGTCTCTGAAATCGCTTCTCTAGCAAAATGGTGATCGGAACTTATTCCTTTTGGGCATCCCGGCGGGACATCTGAAAGGAAGAAGGAGCTTTCGCCATTGGGAAACGCGCGAGGTTAGGTCCGGTGACGGATCTAACCGACCTGTCCAAGACTGCCGGCGCCGCGGCCTTCGGGCCAAGGCTTAATCCTGAAAAGGGCCAGCACAGACGGGGATGAGACCCGAGTTTGCGCAGCTTAACGGCTGCGCCAGTTTGGTTCGAACCT
>NZ_JBAVEJ010000304.1:0-2352 GCF_049587675.1 Sulfuricaulis sp.
GGGACACAAGCCGGATTTTGTTGTCATGCCCGCGAAGGTGGGGTGAGGCGGAGTTTTCGTTAACACACTTAACGTGTGTTAACGCCGCCGAACGGGTGCAACGAATTTTGTTGCACCCCGGGCAGCATCAGGTTTTACATGGTATCGCGCGCTTTGCGCGCGATGTCTATTTACACCCCGGGGTCCCCGCCTTCGCGGGGACGACAAGGATGTTTTCCCTTTTTATTCCTCACCATGGAACGCATCGTAAATCTTTTGCGCGAGCTGCGGGCTAATGCCGGGCACGCGAGCCAGGTCCTCGACCCCGGCGCGGGCGACCTCGCGCAGGCCGCCGAAATTCTTGAGCAGCGCTTGGCGGCGCTTGCCGCCGATGCCCGGAATCCGTTCGATCGTCGACGTGGTGCGCGCCTTGCCCCGCCGTGCCCGGTGTCCGGCGATGGCGAAACGGTGCGCCTCGTCGCGGATCTGCTGGATCAGGTGCAGTCCGGCGGAGGTCGGAGGCAGTATAGTGGGCCGGCTTGAACCGGACAAGAAAAGCTGTTCCTTGCCCGGTTTGCGTTCGACCCCCTTGGCCACGGCCACGAGACGGAGGTCTTCGATCTGAAGCTCCTGCAGCACCGCCTCGGCGGCGGACAGTTGTCCCTTGCCGCCGTCGATGAGCAGCAGGTCGGGCAGCTTGCCCTCGCCCTCTTTCACCCTGCGGTAGCGCCGAGTCAGCGCCTGGGTCATGGCGCCGTAATCGTCGCCCGGCTCGATGCCTTCGATGTTAAAGCGACGGTAATCCGACTTGACCGGGCCGTTGGCATCGAACACCACGCAGGAGGCGACAGTGGCTTCGCCCATGGTGTGGCTGATGTCGAAACACTCGATGCGATCGGGGATGGATTCGAGCTTGAGCGCGTCGCGCAGCGCCTCGAAGCGGCCCTGCATGTCGACTTTGCCGGCGAGGTGGCGGCGCAGCGCATCGGCGGCGTTGAACTTGGCCATTTGTATCCAGCGGCGCGGCGCACCACGCGGGTTGACGGTGAGGGCGACTTTCTTGCCGGCGTGTTCGCTGAAGGCGCGTTCGAGCAGCGCGCGGTCGACGATGGCCTCGTTCAGGTAAATGCGCGCCGGGATGGTGCGGCCGGACAGGTAATATTGCGACAGGAATGCGTCGAGCATTTCCCAGGGCGTGGATTCCGCGCCCATGCGCGGGAAAAACGACTTGCTGCCGAGGTTCTGCCCGCCGCGGATCCAGGTGACAACGATGCAGGCGGCCTCCGGTGTGGCGGCGATGGCCATGACGTCGGCGTCGCCGCCCTTCCCCGTGATGTACTGCTTTTCCTGGATGCGCTTGAGCATGGCGATGCGGTCGCGAAATAGCGCCGCCGTCTCGAAATCCTGTTTGTCCGAGGCCTGCTCCATTTGCTTGATGCTGTCGCGAACCAGGCTCTGGCTTTTGCCCTCCATGAACATCACCGCCTGCTGCACGTCGGCGGCGTAACGCTCGGGCTCGATAAGGCCGACGCAGGGGCCGGAGCAACGTTTGATCTGGTATTGCAGGCAGGGCCGCGAGCGGTTGCGAAAGAAGCTGTCGTGGCACTGGCGCACGCGGAAGATCTTCTGCAGCAGGTTGAGCGTCTCGCGCACGCCGTAGGATGACGGATAGGGTCCGAAGTAGCGCCCCTTTTCGTGCTTGGCGCCGCGATGAAAACCGATGCGCGGGTACTCCTGGTTGTCCGAGACAAAGATGTACGGGTAGCTCTTGTCGTCGCGCAACAGGATGTTGAAGCGCGGGTGCAGCGTCTTGATGAGGTTGTTTTCAAGCAGCAGCGCTTCGGTTTCAGTGTGTGTGACGGTGATCTCGATATTCTGCGCCTGCTGCATCAGCAGCATCACGCGCGCCGCGAGACCGCTGACGCGAAAATAACTCTGCACCCGCTTGCGCAGGTTGTGCGCCTTGCCGACGTACAACACCTCGCCCTTCGCGCCCAGCATGCGGTAGATGCCGGGCTTGGGCGGCAGAGACATTATTAATGCTTTGGGATGTTCGACGGGCATGGGTTAGTAAAGATTAATTTGAACCGCCAAGGATGCCAAGAACGCATAGAAAGACATATCGGGGTTAAACCAAGTTCATTTTCAGTTAGGTATTGTCATTCCCGCGAAGGCCGGGACCCAGAGCTGTTTATGTCATCGCGCGCAACGCGCGCGATACCATGTAAAACCTGTTGCTGCCCGGGGTGCAACAAAATTCGTTGCACCCGTTCGGCGGCATGAACACGATAACGTAGCCCTGCTACGCTCGTCCTGTCATAAGAGCAGTGTGTTCATGAAAACTCCGCCTCACCCCGCCTACGCGGGCATGAC
>NZ_JBAVEJ010000305.1:0-3240 GCF_049587675.1 Sulfuricaulis sp.
CCCCAACACAAGGCGAACAACGTTGGGGTTCGGCGCTGCACGCCTCACCCCAACCTACTTTAAATGATGCTCGACCCAGCCTGGCACCGACTCAAGCGCCGCCTTCAGACCAGCGGGATTGGTGCCACCCGCCTGCGCCATGTCCGGCCGGCCGCCGCCCTTGCCGCCCACGCCCGAGGCGACCTGGTTGACCAGCTCGCCGGCATGCAGGCGTCCCGCGAGATCCTTGGTCACGCCGGCAATCAGCGTGACCTTGTCGTCTACCACGGAAGCCAGCACGATAGCCGCCGGCGCCAGTTTGTCCTTCAGCTTGTCCAGAGCCTCGCGTAGACCCTTCGCGTCCATGCCATCGAGCTGGGCGGCGAGCACTTTGATACCCTTGACCTCCTTGGCCTCGGCCACGAGATCCTTGGAGCCGCCGGTGGCGAGCTTGGCGCGCAATTGATCCAGCTCCTTCTCGAGACTCTTTACACGTTGGGTTAGTTGCTCGACTTTGCGCGGGACTTCCTCGGGGCTCGCGCGCAACATCTCGGCTGCTTCACGTAGCTTGTTCTCTTTCTCATACAAGTAGTCAAGCACATTCTCTCCCGTGATGGCTTCGATGCGCCGCACGCCGGAAGCGACGCCGCTTTCCGAAACGATCTTGAACAGGCCAATATCGCCGGTACGGCGCACATGCGTACCACCACACAGCTCAACGGAATCCCCGATGTTCAGCACCCGCACCTCGTTCCCATATTTCTCACCGAACAAGGCCATAGCGCCCTCCGCTTTCGCCGAGTCCATGTCCATCACCCGAGACCGCGTGTCCTCGTTGCGCAAGACCTGCGCATTGACACGCCGCTCGACCTCAGCGATCTGCTCGGGCGTCATGGGCGCAAAGTGGGAGAAATCGAAACGCGTGTGGTGATCGTCCACCAGCGAGCCCTTCTGTTGTACGTGCGATCCGAGAACGTCACGTAACGCCTTGTGCATCAGGTGCGTGGCCGAGTGATTGAGCTTGGTCGCAAGACGGCGGACTCCATCGATTTCCGCCGTCACTTTGTCACCCACGCGGAGCTGGCCTTTCTCGACACTCCCTTTGTGGACGTGGGCCTGTCCGTGCTTCTGGGTGTCCTCGACGCGAAACACCGCCTCGCCCACGCGCAGAATGCCGCGGTCGCCGACCTGGCCGCCGGATTCGGCGTAAAACGGCGTGCGGTCGAGCACGATATTCCCCTGCTCGCCCGCGCGCAGAGTGTCCGTCTGGGCGAGGTCGCTTCCTCGTGTGATCTGCAACACCTTGCCTGTGTCGCTCAGCAGCTCGTAGCCGGTGAATTGTGTCGGCTGGTCCACGGTGACGGCACCGATCTCGGCCGATTTGAATGACGATGCCGCGCGGGCGCGCTCGCGCTGCGCTTCCATTTCGCGCTCGAAACCGGCCATGTCGATTTTCAGATTACGTTCCATGGCCACGTCACGCGTGAGATCCACCGGGAACCCGTAGGTATCGTAGAGTTTGAAAATCGTGGCGCCGGAAATGGTATCGCCCTGGAGCGCGGTGACATCCTCTTCAAGAATCTTCAGTCCCTGTTCCAGGGTCTCGTTGAAACGATCCTCTTCCTGGCGCAGCACGCGCTCGATCTGCGGTTGCGCGCTGTTCAATTCCGGATAGGCATCCCCCATCTGCTGGCACAAGGGAGCGACCAGCTTGTAGAAAAAGGTCTCGCGCGCGCCGAGGCGGTGGCCATGGCGGATGGCGCGACGGATGATGCGTCGCAGCACGTATCCCCGGCCTTCGTTCGAGGGCAACACGCCATCGGTGATGAGAAACGCCGCCGCGCGAATGTGATCGGCCACGACGTTGAGCGAGTGGTTCTGGCGCTCGGAAGCGCCGGTCACCTCGGCGACCGCGCGGATCAGATGCTGGAACAGGTCGATCTGGTAATTGCTGTGCACGCCCTGCTGCACCGCCGCGATGCGTTCCAGACCCATGCCGGTGTCCACCGAGGGCTTGGGCAGCGGGGTCAGCACGCCTTTCGCGTCGCGGTTGTACTGCATGAACACGAGATTCCAGATCTCGACGTAGCGGTCGCCATCCTCGTCCGGGCTGCCCGGCGGGCCACCGGGGATTTGCGCACCGTGGTCGTAGAAGATCTCGGAACAGGGGCCGCAGGGGCCGGTATCGCCCATTTGCCAGAAATTGGACGCATCGCCCAAACGCGAGAAACGCTTCGGGTCCACTTTCAGCTCTTTCAGCCAGATGTCGGCGGCCTCGTCGTCATCCTTATATACCGTCACCCACAGCCGCTCCGCCGGCAGCTTCAGCTCCCGGGTCAGGAACTCCCAGGCGAATTTGATGCCCTCGCGCTTGAAGTAATCGCCGAAGCTGAAGTTCCCGAGCATCTCGAAGAAGGTGTGATGGCGCGCGGTGTAGCCCACGTTTTCGAGATCGTTGTGCTTGCCGCCGGCGCGCACGCAGCGCTGGGAACTGACCGCGCGCACGTAGGGCCGCTTCTCCTGACCCAGGAACACTTCCTTGAACTGCACCATGCCGGCATTGACGAACAACAGTGTGGGGTCGTTCGCGGGCACGAGTGAACTTGACGGCACGACGGTATGGCCGAGGCGCTGGAAATAGTCGAGAAATTTTTTGCGGATTTCGGTGCTTTTCATGACGCGTATAGGCTAGAAGCTATCTCGAAAAAAATAGTTTCAATGTAGGTTGGGTTAGGCGCGAAGCGCCGTAACCCAACGATTTGTTGGGTTTCGCTTCGCTCAACCCAACCTACCTGGGTATTTTTGAGATGGCTTCTAATCCTGCCCGTGAGGATTCAGAACCTTCTGTATCTGATCATACGTAAAACCGCGGTATTGGAGAAAGCGGGCCTGACGGGCGCGCTCCGGATAACTCTTGGGCAGTCGCGCGCCGAATTTCTTGCGCTGCACGCGCCGGATGTCCTCAAGCCATTCGCGGCCCGAAACATCGAGCCAGCGTTCGATCGCCTCCGCTGTCACCCCCTTTTCCAGTAATTCTTTCTGTATGCGCAAGGGCCCGTAACCCCGGCTGCGCCGCGCCTGTATCAGGCTTTCCATGAAACGGTCGTCGGAAACAAGACGCTCCTGCTCCAGCCGTTTCACGGTTTCGGCGGCAAGCGCTTCTGCGCATCCTTTCTTCAACAGCTTGTTGTGCAACTCGCTCCGGCTGTGTTCGCGCCGCGCGAGATACTGCATGGCGAGCTGGCGCGCCCGCGCCGGAGT
>NZ_JBAVEJ010000306.1:0-37087 GCF_049587675.1 Sulfuricaulis sp.
GTTCTCGATAATCTTGATGCCCTGATTTATGTGGCCGACATGCAGACTTATGAAGTGTTGTTTGTCAATGAATATGGGAAATCTATTTGGGGTGATATTCGAGGCAAGGCCTGCTGGAAAGCGCTACAGACGGGTCAGGATGGTCCCTGTCAATTTTGTACCAACAAACTTCTGCTGGACGAGTTCGGTGCACCCACAAAGGTTCATGTCTGGGAATTTCAAAATACGGTGAACAAACGCTGGTATCAGTGCCGGGATCAAGCCATTCACTGGATTGACGGGCACTTGGTGCGCTTGGAAATAGCGACTGACATCACCGACAAAAAGCTTGCTGATGAAGAATTAAGGGCTGCAAAAAAATATGCCGAAGAACTGGCTCAAAAAGATGAATTAACCGGGTTGAAAAACAGGCGCGCATTCTTTGAACAGGGTACTCGCATTTTTGAACAGTCAAAAAGATTCAGACACCCTATTTCAGTGATAATGATGGATATTGATCATTTCAAAATGATCAATGACAACTATGGTCATTCAATTGGCGACAAGGTCTTACGGGCCGTGGCGGAACCATTGCAAAGAGTGGTTCGAGAAATAGATATTGTTGCTCGCATGGGTGGCGAAGAGTTTGCCTTTATTCTCCCTGAAACCGGTCTTGAAGAAGCTCGCAATCTGGCAGAGCGTTTAAGATCCGAAATCGAAGATCTTGTGGTAACAAATGATGGGCATCAAATTAAGATTACCGCCAGTTTTGGCGTGGCTGCTTGCAAGGACGGCGATGGAAACATTGAAGTGCTCTTAACGGATGCTGATAACGCGCTTTATGTGGCTAAAAAGAATGGGCGCAACCAGATCAAGACATGATATTGAGTCAGGCCGAATTTCCGCTTCGGATCGAATGCTGACGGCCGGTTAACGGCCATGAGCGGACGTTCACTGTTGAGCAGAAATGAAAAGCCCCGCCTAAGCGGGGCTTTCTGACAAGGAACTAGTTTCAAACTTAGACTGCCTTGCGGCGAGCTGTTTCAGACGTCGGTGGCGGAATGAACTGGAATTCGCCATACACAGGTTTGTGCAGAGGCTCACTATATTTTCACGCACAACTTACCGAGTCCGGCACTCATTTCACCATGCCCGGCACCGCCCGATCGGCGCCTGGCATGGTGGGTATTTGATTACTAGGCGCGTGCCACAGCCCCTTCTCGCTATGGGCTCACTGCCTGCGCCTCGAGGTGTATGAGGGTATGCAGGAAGGCGAAGGTGTCGCGGTGGAATTCTTCAAAGGTAAGGCCGCAGCCGTCGCGATTCATATAGGTCACCCGGGCGTCGATCGACCGCGGCGTGTCCTCCGTTTCCTGGCGCGACACGAAGGTCACGCGCACCTTGGTGTTCGGGCTCAGTACCCAGGGTCTCGTGTCGAGGCGCATGCCGCCGTAGCCAACATCGCGCGTTTCGCCCTGGACCGCCCCGAGTCCCCAAACGTCCAGAATCACCCGAGTGTTGAATTGTTTGCGAAAGTTCCAACGCTGTTCCGTTACGCGTCTCATCGTGGTTGCCTCCGTTGATGGTGGTTGGTATTGCAACACCGGTGCGTGAAACCGAGCTTCACCTCCTCGTTTTGGACATTCTGGATTCCTCTGGCGCGGGGAATCCCTGCGGCGTGTCTCCGCTTGCCCAGCAAAGAAAGATAGGGGGGCAAAAAATAATCATACCTCCATCCACGCCGCGTCCACCAATAGCACATCAGCATATAGTTATATTCAGTTGCGCATAACTGGCGGCGGCCGCGCCGCGACTGAGAGAAAAGACTGACCAAGTCGCGCTGGGTCGGCTGCCTGCGATTGTTAGGTGGCACCCCCGCGCAGGCGAAGTCTCCACTCGCCTCGCCGACGAATCAAAAACCGGAGCAAGAGTAAAACGCCCCCAAGAAGAAAGACAGACGACGGCGATGGTGTGGTTGATACAGTCGCTGGAGTGATTCCGGTATTCCTGTTGTTGGCTATGTTGCCCGTGGGGGCCACCGTTTGAAGGGAATCAACCAAGTCATCTCTGCCTTCGAATAGAGTTCCCTCGACACGCTCAGACACGCCCCAGCTTTGACTTGCGCGTTGAATAGTTACACTGAGGAACGTATATGGTCCGTTGTCACGAACCGGGCCGCCCGTTACCGGAAACAACATAGAGAACTGATCGCCAGTGCTCAATATCGATCCCGCTTGAACTGACTGGTATAGACCAGCAGAAATCAGCAACAAAGTAATGGCTAGGCGTCTCATCCGCCAACTGTACTGCCGGAATATTACAAGTGGATGAAGCGCGTACCATCCATTCAGGTTGAGGAAACCTGGCCATGCCGCCTAACGTTTGAGTATACGGACGTTACCGGCAATATTCTGCTGCGGATGCCGGTATATTGAGCATGAGAGCCGTGATGTACAAAGGGAATTCCAGTGAATATAGGATTAATTGGTAACATCCACGTCTTTTGTGAAGACTTTGGGGAAGGTCCGCTCAGGGTCGGAAGCCGCCATTCAGACCGAGCCGCCACTCGGCGTCTTCACAACAACCCCCGGCACACGTGGGACACGTCTCACATCCCAATGTGTGACGGCCCAGTGCCAGAAATCTTCAAGGTTGCTCTCGGCAAGCGCCGGCGGCGGGTCCTGGCCCAGAAACCGCATAACCTGAAGTAACGCCGGGAGCGGGCGTGCGGGATCGAGTGGCGCGGCGAAGTTCTGCTTGCTCAGCTTCTCGTTGCGCGCGTTAAGCGCCACCGGGAGATGGAGATAATCCGGCGTCGGCAGGCCGAGTAAACTTTGCAGATGCATCTGGCGCGGCGTCGATTCGATCAGGTCCGCGCCGCGCACGACTTCGCTGATGCCCTGCTCGGCGTCGTCCACGACCACCGCCAGTTGATACGCGAAGTATCCGTCAGCGCGCCGCACGACAAAGTCGCCGAAGTCTGCGGCCAGGTCGCGGACCACGCGTCCCTGCACGGCGTCCACGAATTCGATTCCCCGTCCGTTCACTCGCACGCGCCACGCGCGCGGTGCGTGGCCTTCCGGCCGTCCGGCTCGGCAAGTGCCCGGATATACCGGGCCGTCCACGCCGTTTACGCTCGAATCGGCGATCTCGCGCCGACTGCACGCACACGGGTAGATCGCCTCGAGCCGTTCGAGCATATTCAACGCTGCTTCGTAGACGCCGTGGCGACGACTTTGATACATCACAGCGCCGTCCCAATGCAGACCGAAGGCCTCCAGCGTGCGCAGGATTTCATCGGCCGCGCCCGGTACTTCGCGCGGCGGATCGAGATCCTCCATGCGCACCAGCCATTCGCCGCCACGGCTTTTTGCCTGGAGAAAACTCCCGACCGCAGCGACCATCGAACCGAAATGCAGCGGTCCGGTAGGCGACGGCGCGAACCGGCCGCGATAGGAATTAGGAAATTTCATGCGCATATTCATTACATGTTACAGCTCGATGACCTCAAGACACACGCGGGTTTTCTGTACGTTATACCGTCGGTCAGGGATGATGGCAAATTGATCCGGGAAAGCTTGTTGTGTGTTCGCACGCCATTTAGCATCCGGTTGACACGAAACGAAAGGAGAAAGCGATGAAAAGCGAAACCATCGAGAATCATGACACGGACACGGAAGAAAAAACCTCCGGCGTGGTGGCGATCATACAGTCGGTGCCGCGTGTGCTCGTACCGTTATTCGCCCTGTTCTTCCTGTCCTTCGCGCTGCTGTACGCCACTTCGGCAATCGTCGAATTCATCAAACCGATTCTCAGCGATGGCGACCTCACCGGCGGGCTGGTCAAGGGGGTGCACATGGGCGTCGTGGCGCTTGCCGTGTACGAACTGGCGCAGGTGGTGCATCAGGAGTACGACATGAGCGGCAAGCCGTCCGATGCAATCCGGCGCATCCGCCGCAGCGTGACGCGCTTCGCCAGCGTTGTGTTCGTGGCGCTGGTGCTCGAATCGCTGATCATGGTAATCAAATACAGCCAGCAGGATTTGGCCGGTTTCCTCTACTACCCGGTGGCCATTATCGCCAGTGCCGCGCTGTTGCTCATGTCGCTCGGGGTTTTCATCAAACTGAGCAGTTCGGACACGATGGAGGACTGCTCTTAACCGCCGTTTACGGTTAAGCGCACGCGCCCGGCTTTACGCCCCCGAGGCCAGGGATTACCCTAGCCTTCATGAGCGCGCCCCAACTCGCCGTTCCCTCGCAAGCCATGCGCCAGTCGCTGGTGCGCCGGCTGCGTGAATTCCTGCCGCGCGATGCCGTGCTGACGGATACGGAAGAGCTGCATCCGTACGAGTGCGACGGGCTTTCCGCGTACCGCAAGCTGCCCTGGATCGTGGCGCTGCCGGAGACGGTCGAACAGGTGGGCCGCATCCTGAAATTATGCAGCAAAGAAAAGGTCTCGGTAGTCGCGCGCGGCGCCGGCACCGGGCTGTCCGGCGGCGCGTTGCCGCTCGAGGACGGCGTGCTGCTCTCGCTCGCCAAATTCACCCGCATCCTCGAAATTGACACGGCCAACCGCACCGCCACGGTCGAGCCCGGCGTGCGCAACCTGGCGATCACTGACGCCGCCGCGCCCTACGGCTTTTACTATGCGCCCGATCCCTCGTCGCAGCTCGCCTGCTCCATCGGCGGCAACGTCGCCGAGAATTCCGGCGGCGTGCACTGCCTGAAATACGGCCTCACCGTGCACAACGTGCTTGGTCTCAAGTTTTTCACCATGGACGGCGAACTGGTCACGCTCGGCGGCAAAACGCTTGACACACCCGGCTACGATTTGCTGGCGCTCATGACCGGCTCGGAAGGCATGCTCGGCGTCATCGTCGAGATCACGGTGAAACTGCTGCCGAAACCGGAGCGCGCGCAGGTGGTGCTGGCGTCGTTCGACGACATCGAGAAGGCCGGCGCCGCGGTCGCCGCCATCATTGCCAGCGGCTTCACACCGGCGGGACTCGAGATGATGGATAACCTCGCGATCCGCGCCGCGGAGGAATATGCCAAGGCCGGCTATCCGATCGACGCGGTGGCGATCCTGCTGTGCGAACTCGATGGCACCCAGGAAGAAGTTACCGAGGGGATCGCGCAGGTGTGCGAGCTGCTGACGCGGCGGGGCGCGACCGGGGTGCGCACCGCGAAGGACGAAGCCGAACGGATGCGCATGTGGGCCGGCCGCAAGGCCGCCTTCCCCGCCGTCGGGCGCCTCGCGCCGGACTATTACTGCATGGACGGCACGATTCCGCGCAAGCACCTGGCCAAGGTACTGGCGAAAATCAGCGAGTTCTCGCGCGAGCACGGGCTGCCGGTGGCGAACGTGTTTCACGCCGGCGACGGCAACTTGCATCCGCTGATTCTCTACGATGCCAACAAACCCGGCGAATTGAAGAATGCCGAGGAACTGGGCGGCAAGATCCTGGAGCTGTGCGTGGCCGTGGGCGGGACCATCACTGGCGAGCACGGCGTGGGCGTGGAGAAGATCAACCAGATGTGCGTGCAGTTCACCAGGGAAGAACTCACGCAGTTCCACGCATTGAAAGCCGCATTCGATCCGCAAGGTCTGCTCAACCCCGGCAAGGCCGTACCCAAACCCGCGCGCTGCGCCGAGTTCGGGCGCATGCACGTGCATGGCGGAAAACTGAAATTTCCCGAGCTTGAAAGGTTTTGATAAGCGCGCACGATGAAATTAAGTTCGCCCTTCGACAAGCTCAGGGCGAACGGTTTGCACAAGCCGTACATGGTGAGCCTGTCGAACCGTGAAAGGCGCTTCAGAAAGAGAGCTGAATGCAGGTGAAACAGGATAACGACATTTCGCAGCAACTCGCCGAAGCCGTCAAAGCCGCGGTACAAAAACGCACGCCGCTCACCATCGCCGGCAGTGGCAGCAAGCGCTTTTACACCGGCAAGCCCGAGGGCGAACCTTTCGACGTCACCGCGCATCGCGGCATCGTTTCCTACGAGCCAACCGAGCTGGTCGTGACCGCCCGTGCCGGCACTCCGCTCGCCGAGGTCGAAACGGCTCTGGCCGAAAAGGGACAGATGCTCGGCTTCGAGCCGCCGTACTTCGGCGCCACCGCGACGCTGGGCGGCACCATCGCCTGCGGCTTTTCCGGCCCGCGCCGACCCTACGCCGGTTCCGCGCGCGACTTTGTCCTCGGCACCAAGATCATCAACGGCAAAGGGGAGATACTGAAATTTGGCGGCGAAGTGATGAAAAACGTCGCCGGCTACGATGTCTCGCGGCTGATGGTGGGGGCGTTCGGCACCTTCGGTGTGCTGCTCGAAGTCTCACTCAAGATACTTCCGAAACCGGCAAAAGAGTTAACGCTTTCTTTCGAGATGCCGGCCGACAAGGCCATTGCCACCATGAATGCCTGGGCCGGCCAGCCGTTGCCACTCTCCGCCGCCTGCCACCTGGATAACACCTTATATATCCGTCTCTCGGGTACCGAACCGGGCGTGCGCGCCGCCAGCACGAAACTCGGTGGTGCGGTTGTTGAAAACGGCGATGGCTTCTGGCGCGAGCTGCGCGAACACGAACTCGGGTACTTTCAGGATCCCGTGCCGCTCTGGCGTTTGTCGGTGCCGCCGGCCACCCCACCAATCAACCTGCCCGGCAAGTGGATCATTGACTGGGGCGGCGCGCAACGCTGGCTCAAGAGCGATGCTCCGGCCAATACCATTCATCAACACGCGGAAAATGTCGGTGGTTACGCTAACTTGTTCCGCCATGAACAAATGAATGACACAACGTCAAATCGCGTGTCGGCGGTACTCGCAACATTACACCAGAATCTGAAACGCGCGTTCGATCCTGACGGAATTATCAATCCAATATTGACGGCATGAAATAAGACCGCTCAGTTCCTGGGCGGTTCGTTGTTGCGCATCATGAAAAACGGATTTACACCCCATGAAAGACTGATAACATGACGGCGCATTCAGGACATCGCTGTTGTTAATAATTTCGTTAGGGAAGGTCTGATTGAGTCCATTCGTGGCGAGCCTGTCGAACCATGAACGGACGAATCGCCTGACATTTACCGCATTTCCCGTTCAGCCTTCGACAAGCTCAAGGCGAACGGCCTTTTCAAGGAAAACATATGATCGTCTTTTCCACAATCCATGAGCTGCTTGCGCACAAGTCCGCCAATGCCATTGCCTTTGTCGGCAGCGGCTGCCCGTCGCTGACTTACGGCGGCCTGCGTGAACACGTCGAGCGCACCATGACGAGTCTTAACCGGCTCGGGATCGGGCGCAATGACCGTGTGGCGCTGGTGCTGCCGAACGGCACCGAGATGGCAACAGCGTTCGTTTCGGTCGCCGCCGGTACGACCTCGGCACCGCTCAATCCGGCCTACCGCGCCGACGAGTTTGAATTCTATCTCTCCGACCTCAAGGCCAAGGCCCTGATCGTCGAGCGCGGGAGTTCGTCGCCTGCACTTGGTGTTGCGGCCAAGCTGAAAATTCCCGTGATCGAGATCGTGCGCGCCAGCAGCGACCCCGCCGGAGTATTCGAACTGGTCCCGGTCGACAACAGCAAGACGACCGCGGCGCCTCACGGCGGCTATGCCAAACCAGACGATGTCGCCCTTGTGCTGCATACCTCCGGCACCACGTCGCGTCCCAAGATCGTGCCGCTGTCGCAACGCAATGTCTGCGCCTCGGCCGGCCACATCCGCGACATCCTGAGCCTCACGCCCGCCGACCGCGGGCTCAGCATCATGCCGCTGTTTCATATCCACGGCCTCATCGGCTCGGTGCTGTCCACGCTCTGCGCCGGCGGCAGTGTTTACTGCACACCCGGTTTCAACGCACTCAAGTTCTTTGCCATGATGGACGAGGCCAAACCGACCTGGTACACGGCGGTGCCGACCATGCATCAGGCGATCCTGGCGCGTGCCGCCAACAACCGCGAGATCATCGCACGGCATCCGTTGCGCTTCATTCGTTCGTCCTCGTCATCGCTACCGCCGCAGGTGCTGGCCGAGCTGGAACAGGCATTCAACGCGCCGGTACTCGAGTCCTACGGCATGACCGAGGCCTCGCACCAGATGACCAGCAACCCGCTACCGCCACGCCCGCACAAACCCGGGACCGTCGGCGTCGCCGCCGGGCCGGAAGTGGGGATTATGAGTGAGGAAGGCAAACTGCTCGGCCCGAACACCACGGGAGAAATCGTAATCCGCGGTCCGAATGTGACCAAGGGTTACGAAAACAATCCCAAGGCCAACGCTGAAGGATTCACCCACGGATGGTTCCGCACCGGCGACCAGGGCATGCTGGACGCCGAGGGTTATCTCAGCATCACTGGCCGGCTGAAAGAGATTATTAATCGCGGCGGCGAAAAGATTTCGCCGCGTGAGGTGGACGAGGTGCTCATGGACCACCCGGCGGTGCAGCAGGTCGTGACCTTCGCCATGCCGCATGCGAAGCTCGGCGAGGACGTGGCCGCGGCGGTGGTGCTGCGCGAAGGCAAGAGCGCCGACGAAAAAGAAATCCGCGAGTTCGCCGCCAAGCGGCTGGCGGACTTCAAGGTGCCACGCAAGATTTTAATTCTGGATGAAATCCCCAAGGGCGCGACCGGCAAATTGCAGCGAATCGGGCTGGCGCAAAAACTCGGACTGGGCTAAAGCCGTTCAGTAGCCCAGCGCGCAGCCGTCCTTGCGCGGGTCGGAACCGGCTGAAAGCACGCCGTTCTTTGCATCCACGTAAATCGCCTGCGCGCCGCCGAGCGACAGCTCGGTACGCCCGACCACATGCCCGCGCTGCTGCAGCGCCTTGAGCACCTCCTGCGGAACCGGCCGCTCCAGCGCCACCACGCCGCCGCCGGGCTGAAACCGCGGGGCATCGATCGCTTCCTGCAAATCCATGCCGTAGTCGAGCCAGTTGGTCAGGACGGTCACATGCCCCATGGGCTGATAGTCCCCGCCCATCACGCCGAAGCTCAACAAGTCCTCGTCGCGATACGCCATGGCCGGGATAATGGTATGCAACGGACGCTTGCGCGGGGCGATGCAGTTGAAATGGCCGAGCTCCAGTACGAAGCCGGCACCGCGGTTCTGCAGCATGATGCCGGTGTCGCCCGCGACCATGCCGCTGCCGAAGGGGTAATACAAACTGTTGATGAAGGACACGGCGTTGCGGTCGCGGTCGACCACGCTGAGATACACCGTGTCGCGATGCGCGCGCGCCGACGGTGCAATGGGATAACGCGCGGCACGCTGTGGGTCAATGCGTGCGTATTGCCGAGCAGCGAATTCCTTCGACAACATTTCTTCCACGGGAAGCTGGTTGAATGCCGGGTCAGCGACGTACTCATCGCGTTCTGCCCACGCCAGCTTGAAGGCCTCGATCACGAGATGCAGGTGATCGGCACTCAGGTGCGCCATGCCGCGCAGGTCCGCCTGTTCCAGGATATTGAGCGTCATCAGCGCGGTGATGCCCTGCCCGTTCGGCGGGATTTCGTACACGCGTACGCCACGATAATCGGTGCCGATCGGCTCGACCCACTCCGCGCGATACGCGGCAAAATCCTCAAGCTCGAGCAAGCCGTCGTGGGCGCGACTGAAGCGCACGATTTCCTCGGCGATGGCGCCACGGTAGAAGGCATCGCGCCCGCCGCGCGCTATCCGGCGCAGCGATTGGGCGAGCCGCGGCTGGCGATGCACGGTGCCGGCCGCTGGCGCATGGCCATCGACCAGAAAATCCCGCCGGCTCTCGGCATGCGGCACGAGCACGGAGGCATTGTTTTGCCACGCCTTGGCCACCACCGGCGTCACCGCGTAACCGTCCGCGGCGAACGCGATCGCGGGCTGCAACATTTCTTCGAGGCTGCGCGTGCCAAAACGCTCCAGCGCCGTCTGCCACGCATCCACGGCGCCGGGCACGATCACTGACAGGATGCCGAACTCGGGCGCTTGCATCAGACCGCGCCGCTCGAATTCCTCCAGGATGGCGCGCACCGGCGCACGGCCGCTGCCGTTCAGGCCATGGAGCTTGCCGGTTTTGGCCTCGTGATACAGCAGGAAACAATCGCCGCCGATGCCGGTTGACTGCGGCTCGGTGACGCACAGCACCGCGCTCGCCGCGATCGCGGCGTCCATGGCATTGCCACCGGCCTGCAGCACCGCGAGGCCCGCTTGCGTCGCCATCGGCTGGCTGGCGGCGATCATGCCGTGCGTGCTCATGACGACCGAACGGCCGGGGAATTGGTTGTCGCGCATATTTTCGTCCAGTGAAAATCGGTTTTACGGTTTCGCGGTCACGATACAAATTTCATCAAGCGAGAACAAGATTGCGACTGGCGACACGCGACGCCAAAAGGTAGCATACGTCTCACGATCCGCGGCGATAACGGATCGCCACGATAACACGGCGGAGGAGGCTTTATGCACTGGATTCGTTTCGAGCGCGGCGGACAGACCGGATTCGGAACACTGCATGACGGCGTGATTCAGATCCATGAAGGCGACATGTTCGCCGCGCCGAGCGCCACGGGCGCGGCCGTGCCGCTCGCCGAGGTCACGCTGCTGACGCCGTGCGTGCCGACGAAAATGATCGCGCTGTGGAACAATTTCCACGCGCTCGCGGCCAAGCTGAATCTCACGGCACCGCCCGAACCGCTCTACCTGCTCAAGGCACCGAACTCGTTTCTCGCCGGACGCCAGACCATCCGTGTGCCGGCGTCCTATGCCGGGAAGGTCGTGTACGAAGGCGAGCTCGGGGTCGTGATCGGTAAACGCGCCGCGAATGTTTCAGAAGCCGATGCCGCCCAATGCATATTCGGCTATACCTGCTCCAACGATGTCACCGCCGCCGAGATTATCCAGAAGGACCCGACCTTCGCCCAGTGGACGCGCGCCAAAGGCTTCGACAGCTTCGGCGTGTTCGGGCCGGTCATCGCCACGGACGTGAACCCGCTCGATCTCAGCGTGAAGACCCTGCTCGACGGCAAGGAGCGGCAGAATTACCCGGTGAGCGACATGATTTTCAAACCGGCGCAGATCGTGAGCCTGATCTCGCGCGACATGACGCTTTACCCGGGCGATGTCATTTCCTGCGGCACGTCCGTGGGCGTCGGATCGATGAAACCGGGCAGCAAGGTCGAGGTCGTCATCGACGGCATCGGCACGCTGTCCAACGAATACAAATGATTTGGAGGATTCACCCATGAAGATATGCATCGTCGGCGCCGGCGCCATCGGCGGGTTGCTCGGCGCGAAACTCGCGCTCGCGGGCGAGGAGGTCACGCTGATCGCGCGCGGCGCGCATCTCGAGGCCATGCGCCAGAACGGCCTGAAGCTGATCGAGGAAGACGGCAGCGAGCATGTGGCAAAAAACGTCAAGGCCACGAGCAAGCTGAGCGAGGCCGGCAAGCAGGACGTCGTGATTCTGGCGCTCAAAGCACATCAGGTCGAGCCCATCGCCAAAGAGATTCCCAGCCTGTTCCATGACAAGACCGTCGTGGTCACGACCCAGAACGGCATTCCCTGGTGGTATTTCCAGAAGCACGGCGGCGAATTCGAGGGACGGAGGGTCGAGACAGTGGATCCGAATGGCGCGTTGATGGCCAGCATCGAGGTCGAGCGCATCCTCGGCTGCGTGGTCTTCCCCGCGGCCGAGATCGCCGCACCGGGCGTCATCAAGCTCATCGAAGGCAATCGTTTCCCGGTGGGCGAGCTGGATGGCTCCGAGAGCGAGCGCGTGAAGAACATCACGGCGACGTTCACCAAAGCGGGTTTCAAATCACCGATATTGAAAGATATCCGCGCGGAAATCTGGCTCAAGCTCTGGGGCAACCTCAGCTTCAACCCCATCAGCGCCCTGACCCATTCCACGCTGGTAGACATCTGCCAGTTCCCGCTGACGCGCCAGCTCGCGGCCGACATGATGACCGAAGCGCAAACGATTGCGAACAAGCTCGGCGTCGAGTTCCGCGTGTCGCTCGAGAAACGCATCGCCGGCGCCGAGAAGGTCGGCAAGCACAAGACCTCGATGCTGCAAGACATCGAGATCGGCCGCGCCATCGAGATCGACGCCCTGGTCGGCGCCGTGATCGAGCTTGGCCGGCTCACCCAGACCCCGACGCCGCATATCGATTCTGTCTATGCCTGCGTCAAGCTGCTGGCGAAAACTCTGGGCGAGGAAAAAGGGAAACTGAAAATCGAGAAAATCAGTTGAGCGAAAACTAATAAACGAACAGCTCGGGAATTACAGGGGCCGGAAGGTTTCACCAATATGCCTTCCGGCCCTTATTACATAGAATTCGCTGACTGCAGATAAGCCAGATCATTACCTACTTCACCGGCGCCATCAGGTGCTGGTACGGCGTGCCGGCCCACATCACGTAGGGGACTTTCGTGTCGGGATCCGCGCTCTTCGGATACATGTCGTAGAAGCTCTGATCAGCGCCGACGATCATTACGTGCGGTCCGGTCTTGATCCAATGATTCTTGGCATCGGGCTTGGCCGCATAGGGGTCGGTATTGCTGGCATCTGTTCCGCCCGCCAGCATGTACATGAAGCCGACTTTCCCCGGCGCGGGGTTCGTGTGCCCGATCCACGCGTGAGCCCATTCCAGGGCATTCTTGTCCATGCACATGGGATCGGGGCCGGGTGTCACAGGATTGTCCGGCATGCAGGTGAAGCCGTTCTTGCCCTCCCGCAGCGTGCGCATTTTGCCGTCCGCCTCCATGGCCACGATGGTCGCGCCGTTCGCGACCTTGGCCGGGGCCGCGGACATCGCGCTCGCCATCAGCTGCTTGTCGGTGGGCGGCTTCTTCGAGCCGGCGGCAAATACATTCGTTGTCAATCCAAATGTTGCAGATAACATAACCATGCCGGTCACGATTATTTTCAGCGCGTTCATAGAGGTCTCCTTGAGGTCAAATGGTTATTAGTCACACGCCATCATGGTCAAATGCGGCATGTGGTTTATTGCTGTTTCCACCTAGCTTCTTTTTCCAGCAAGATGAATTCTTGACTAACTTCAGTAAAAAGTCGAATCCCTTGGAGAAAGCCTGAAGCTGCCTGACGAAATGGTCATGGCTGGCGCGGAAAGGTGGGTAAACACAAGACTTCGATACAGCAGGACATCGAGATCGACGCCTTGGCCGGCGCCGTGATCGAGCCGGGCAAGATCACGCAGACCACCACGCCGCACATCGATTCCGTCTATGCCTGCGTCAAGCTGCTTGCCAAGACTTCGGGCGAGGAAAAAGGGAAACTGAAAATCGAGAAAATTAAAGGGCTTATTTTGAAAACTCAAACTCATACGCTGTTACTGTTCCATCCTCAACAGACTTGACGCCGTAATATTTTTCACCGACTTTGAATATGTGGCGGCACCAACTCTCAGATCGTCTGGGCCATTCAAGCGTCACGCAATAGGTACTATTGTCGCCCACATGCCATGTGCCTTGGGCGTTAGCCCCCTTCGACGATTTGCTGGGATCACGACGAACATCGCTGGAGGCCACGAATTTTCCATCGGGTTCGTTCCTCCAATGGCGGCTGCTCCCGGAGAAATAACTGACGACCTTGGCATTCGGCAAAAGCTTCTTCAGCTCGTCTGCCGATAGCTGAACCCCGTTCTGGGTTTTAATGTCGTTTAGCGTCAAGTCAGCCGCTTGAGCAGCCAAGAGAAGTGAAAACAAAACAGACGCAAGGATGGGACGAAGCATAAAACCCCCTTAATGGAATTTAACCGTCGAATCTTGACGTTTATCCTTGTCACAGGTACTTGTTCGACTCGTTGGGAATTTTCCGCCTCCCCGCCCCTCTGTCGTTGAGCCGGATCAATTTCTTCAAAAAAACTTGCAAGAGAAAAAAGCCAAACTGAAGGTGGAAAAAATCAGCTGATCGCTGCCGCTTGGCTACTCACCCCAACCTCCCCAGAAGGTGGACGGAGGTGAACGATCGAGCCAGGCGACAGGATAATGCGAGAGGCCCGGATACAGCCGGCTCCATGCAGCGGCGACCACAGCCAGGCTCAGCACGCCGACGAAAACCGGTTGCCACAGCGCCGACAGGCCTGAGTGGCTGTAGATCATGATGAGAGGGTTGGCGCCGGCGGGAGGATGCACGGTTTTGGTGAGGAGCATGTAGCACAAGGTCAACGCCAGCGCGAGCGCATAGACCCAGAGCGAATCGCCGAAGAATTGATAGCAGACGATGCCGATGAGGGCGCCGCCGAGGTGACCGCCGAACAGCGCACGTGGCTGCGCGGCGGGCGCGCGCGTGAGACCGAACAGAAAGACAGCAGATCCACCCAACGAGGCCAGAAGCAACGGCGATGCGGGTGGCGCAACGAGGGAGAGCGCCAACGCAATGCCGGCGGCCGCGCCAAGCGCGCACCACATCAGACGCACGATAGGGAAGCGGTGCAAATGCTATCCGGCCTTAACCCGCCAGCCCCGCATATACGTTTTGCACGTCATCGTCGGCGTCGACCGTTTCCAGGAACGCCTCGACTTCGGCGCGCGCCGCGCTGTCCAGCAGCGTCACCGGATTTTTTGGCCGCCAACCCAACTGGGCGGACTGCACGACAAATCCATGCGCCGGCAAGGCGCGGGATACCGCGTCCAGATCGGACGGCGCGGTCAGAAACAGCGTGACTCCGTTCTCGGCGGACTCCAGATCGCTGGCACCGGCCTCGATGGCGGCGGTTTCCGCATCCGCTCCGGCGGAGGCCGGGGTCGCTTCAATCATTCCGAGATAGTCAAAATCCCAAGAGACGGAACCCGAGTTGCCCAGCAGCCCCTTGCGAAACAAGATGCGAATGTTGGTGACGGTGCGGTTCACGTTGTCCGTCAGGCATTCGACGATCACGGGAACCCGGTGCGGCGCAAAGCCCTCGTAGGTAACTTTCTCGAATGTCACGCCGTCATCCAGCAGCCCGGCACCCTTCTTGATGGCACGCTCGATCGTGTCCTTGGGCATGGACGCCTTCTTGGCCTGGTCCACCGCCAAGCGCAGCTTGGAATTCATTTCCGGATCGGCGCCGGCGCGTGCCGCGACCATGATTTCCTTGGCCAGCTTGGTGAAGATGCGGCCCTTGGCGGCGGCCGTCGTTTCCTTGATCTTGGTTTTCCACTGCGCGCCCATGTCTGCCCTCGTTAATCTCGTGTTACTGATACCGCCAACCGACGCCGGATCCTTTTTATTCCGCCAAAAGCGCTACCGTCGTGTCAGCTGTCTGTTTGTTGATATCCAGCTGCACCACACAGTACTCGCTTTCCTCGTTGACGGGCGTGGGGTCGTCGGCACAACTGCAACCGGCGATAATCGCTGAATAAAAAATCCCGGCTTTAACACGGATACAACCTGAAACCTCGGAAACACCGACAATCATCACGTTGAATTTACCGTCGATGACATAGCTGCCGGTCGATAACCCCTGCTGCAGGGGAAGTTGTCCAGCTTCGATCTGTTCAATTTCCTTTTTGAGGACGTCTTTGAAATCGGGCGTTCCCCAGGCGTTTAATGTTTCAGTCAGTTGGATCATACCGATATCTTGAACTGTCATGCCCCCGATCTTCAAGCGACCATGCGGGAACCCTACGCCGTGGCCAGGCTCCCATGCAAAAGGATGGGAAACTGAATCAAAGGTTTCTAGGTCTTGGACGCCGGAAACATCTTGGTGTACTTCATGATCTTGAGCTTGTTGTCCACGCTCTTCACCCCGGGAACGTGGCCCACGATCTCGGTAATGTCATGACGCTCCTCGGTGCTGGCGGAGATGCCCTCCAGCCTGACTTTACCGCTGTCAGCCGTGATCAATATCTTGACGTCGGCAGTCCTGGCATGGGCGCGCAAGGCCGCGCGCACGTGATATTCGAGTGTCAGGTTGGCAAGCTTCGTCTGCGATTCCGGCGTCTCCTTGAACTCGGGGCGCTTCAGCAGTTCCTTGATCATCTCGACACAGGTCGACACCGACAGGCGCTCGGTGTTGAGCGTGATGTCATACTGCATGGGCTCGCCCCAGCCCACGCCGAACTGATGCTGCATGTTGGCGCGGTGCGCCGCGTCGCTGTGACGGATTTCCTCGGCGACCATGTCCTCGTCGTCGGTGCCGAGCGAATTCATGAGCCACTTGAGGCGCGTCGCGAATGGCGCGCCGACGCGCACGCACGGGATATGCGGGATCGGGCGCAGCACATGCGTGGCGCCCCAGCCGCGAATGATGACATTGCCCTTGGCCGCCAGTTCGAGGATTTCCTCGACCTTGAACAGCGCCAGGCTGGCTTCGTCGGTGCCCCAGCGCTCGAGCAGGCCGGCCTTTCCCGTGAGGAAGCGCTGCAGCGCGCTCTTGCGCAAATGCATCTTCTGGGCCACATGATCGATGATCTCGTGGCGCACGATCTCCAGGCCGAGTTCCTCGGCGAGCTTCTCGGCGACGAATTTTCCCTGCGAACCCATTTCCTGATTCATGGCGATCACCGGCATGACGGACTTTCCTCCTTATTCCACCGGACGGGCTTCGTCCAGATCATTGTTGCCGCGACGCATATGGTGCAACAGCTTCGATATCGCTGGCCAGAACAGCATCAGCATCGCCAGGCCGCAAATGCTTCCGACCAGGCCGTTCGACCAGAAGATAGAGACCTCGCCGCGTGAAAGCAACATGGACTGGCGGAACGAGCTTTCCGCCATATCGCCGAGCACCAGCGCCAGCACCATAGGCGCGAGTGGATAATCGAGTTTCTTGAACAGGTAACCGACGACACCGAACACCAGCATCAGCACGACATCCAGCATGGCGTTATTCACCGTGTAGGCGCCGATCGCGCAGATCACGACGATAATCGGCGCGATGATGGAAAACGGAACGCGCAGGATCGCCGCCCACCAGGGTACCGTGGTCAGCACGATGATCAGACCGACAACATTACCGATATACATGCTCGCAATCAGCCCCCACACGAACTCCTTCTGTTCCACGAACAGCAGCGGCCCGGGCTGCAGGCCCCAGATCAGCAGGCCGCCCAGCAATACCGCCGCGGTCGGGGAGCCCGGGATGCCGAGCGTCAGCATGGGCAGCAACGCGCTGGTGCCGGCGGCATGCGCGGCGGTTTCCGGCGCGATGACACCCTCGATCTCGCCGGTACCGAATTTTTCGCCGGTTTTGGAGAAACGCTTGGCGATGCCGTAACTCATGAACGACGCCGGCGTCGCACCGCCCGGGGTGATACCCATCCAGCAGCCGATCATCGTGCCGCGCAGCGCCGTCATCCAGTATTTTGGCAGTTGCGCCCAGGTATGCAAAACGACACGCGGGTTGATGCGCGCGTGCACGCCCTTGAACGCCAGCCCCTCTTCCATGGTGAGCAGGATCTCGCCGATGCCGAACAGACCGATCACCGCGATCAGGAAGTTGAAACCGCGAAGTAATTCTCCTGTACCGAAGGTCATGCGCAGAGTGCCGGTTACGGTGTCGAGCCCGACCGCCGCGAGCGCGAAACCAAGCATCATGGCGGCAATGGTCTTGGCGGGATGGCCCTTGCCGAGACCGACGAAACTGCAGAAGGTGAGCAGTTGTACGGCGAAGAATTCAGGCGGTCCGAACCGCAGCGAGAATCTTGCCACCATCGGCGCGAGAAATGTGATCATGATCACCGCGACCAAGGCACCGACAAACGATGATGTGAACGCCGCGGTCAATGCCTCACCGGCGCGGCCGGTCTTGGCCATCGGGTGGCCATCGAAGGTGGTCGCCACCGACCACGGCTCTCCCGGAATATTGAACAGGATGGAAGTGATGGCACCGCCGAACAGCGCGCCCCAGTAGATACAGGACAGCATGATGATGGCGCTGGTGGGGGGCATCGTGAATGTGAGCGGCAGCAGGATCGCCACGCCGTTGGCGCCGCCCAGCCCGGGCAATACGCCGATAAGCACCCCCAGCAGGATGCCGACCAGCATGAATAGCAGATTGTGATACGTGAGCGCGACGCTGAAGCCCTGCATCAGGCTGTTGAATTCTTCCACGCCTCGGTCTCCTCCCCCTTTTTGCGAGTGGCGGTTGCTTGTCCCCGCGCACCCCGGAACACGTTGTGAAAAATGTTATGACACCGGTCGCGGCACTTGGCCGCGCCGTCAGTAACCGATCAGCGCCTCCAGCGGACCCTTGGGAAGCGGCACCATGAACCAGAGCTCAAACAGCAGGAACATGGACACGGGAACGATCAAGCTGACCGGGATGATCTTTATCCACGGGAACCGTCCATGCCAATACATGAACGCGCCGATAAAGATGGTTGACGCGACATAAATACCGATGAAATAGATCGCGACAACATAGATCACGGAAGGAATGAATACGGACATCACCAACCAGAGTTTTTTATGGCTGACGAAAACGTGCGCACCGGTCTTGTCGGCAAACACGGCCCGTAGCAGCGTCCAGGCACTGGAGACACAAAGAAGTATCCCGACATAAAACGGGAAGTAGCCTGCCTGCGGGCCATCGTCGGCCCAGCCGGCCCCAACGCGCTGGCTGTCGAAAATCACCACCAGGCCGAGCCCGAAGATGATCGCGGCCACTAAGATTTCCACCGTCTTCGTGGAAACACCGTGGTGGCTTCCGTCTTCGGTATGATCGTTATCGTGCATTCCCAACTCCTCAGTCGGCCGTCACGCGCCGTGCTGCGCCGGCAAAAAACAGGGTGAAGACCAGGTTACGATCTTCACCCCGTTCTGTCGGTTGCCAGATGCAAATGCCGCGGCCCGCGTGACAACGGGCCCCGCACTACTTGGCGAGGAACCCGGCATCCTTCATCAATGTTTTATGCGTATCCTCAGCCTTCTGCACCCAGTCGGCGTATTCCTTGCCACTCATGAAACTCTGGTTGAACGCGCCCTTTTCCATGAACTCTTTCCATTCCGGCAGCTCGCGCATCTTTTTGAACAGATTGACGTAGTAGCTCACCTGATCCTGAGTGACGCCACCGGGCATGAAGACTCCGCGCAGCATCAGGTAATCGACATCCACGCCCGATTCCTTGCAGGTGGGGATATCGTGCCACGACATGGTGTCGGTAACCTTTTCATTGTACGGCATGCGTTGATTGTCGAATACGCACAGCGGACGCAGCTTGCCGGCGCGCCAGTGGGCCACGGCCTCGATAGGATTGTTCACGGTGGAATCGACGTGATTGCCGACCAGTTGCACCGCCACGTCGCCGCCGCCCTTGAACGGCACGTAGGTGAATTTCTTGCCGGTGAACTTGTCGAGCGCGACCGTGATGATCTGGTCTTCCTGCTTCGAACCGGTGCCAGCCATCTTGAACTGGTTATCGTTGCCGGCCTTCACCGCGGCCAGGTAGTCCTTGGCGGTCTTGTACGGAGAGTCGGCATTGACCCAGAGCACAAACTCGTCGAGCGCAAGCATTGAAACCGGCGTGAGGTCTTTCCAGTTGAACGGAATGCCGGTCGCGAGCGGGGTGGTGAAGAGGTTGCTCAGGGTGATGATGAGCTTGTGCGGATCGCCCTTGCTGTCTTTGACATAAAGGAAACCCTCGCCGCCGGCGCCGCCCGACTTGTTCACCACCACCATCGGCTGCTTCATCAGATTATGCTTCGCGACCAAGCCCTGGGCAAAGCGCGCCATCTGGTCGGCGCCGCCACCGGTACCGGCGGGAATGATAAATTCAACCGGCTTGGTGGGCTCCCACGCCATGACCGATATCGGAGTTGACAATCCCAGCATGGCCATGCCGGCGACAGCCGTCCTGACAAAATTGTTACGCAATTTTCCTGCAGTAGTGTGTTGCATTAAGCCTCCTAGTCCATTAATTACGAAGATTATATCGTCGTTATTTTTCGCCGCATCCACACGGCAAACATCCGCGGTAATACAAAATCCGAAGACGATTACCTGGCGGCAGGAACCTGGCTCATCCGGAATCTTCCGGCGATCTGGTTGAACAAGGGATGAATTATTGTCGCTAATCCAGGGTCCCGGTACTCAATGTAACGGGGGAAGTCGCGCAACTCAAGAACATTGAGTGCGCCAATGAAACGTATTTTACCTGGTGAAAATGGCGAGGTGCCGGTCGTGGCTGAACGGAAACAGTCGAAGAATCGTGGCCCGGGGACAGCGTAAACCCCGGTGCATCGCACTAAATGCATAAAGCGGAACCGGCGAACGGCCGGGGGTTTCGATTACGCCCGTGCCCGCGCTATTTTTCGGAAAGAGTAAGAAAGTCTGGTCCTGAGCACTGCGCGCAACGCGGATTTTTTGTGGGAGGGAAACACGGTTCCGGCCAGGGAGTCGCGCAGAACCACCCAAGCCCCCCACGCAAGCCCGGCCACGCTGATGACTTCGCCCAAGAAAAACAGATTATCTAATAGAAGCTTCATGATCATGCCTTGAAGAATTAAATATTCAGGATATCCCCGCACCACATCTATATAGATCATATGCGGGCCCGATGAATTATTTGCAAGGACTATACCAAGTATGGCGATAACAACTCATTGATTTTCGTCAAGTTTTTTGGGGGAATTTGAATTTGAATTGTCGTTTACCGGCAAAATCCGCCGGATAGTCGCACTCAGGCCGGGTATCTAAAGATTCAGCGGGGGGTGTTAGCGTCCACTACCTCGATCCAATGGCGCACCGGCAGCGTCGTCCCGGTTTGGATGTGCGCCAGACAGCCGATATTAGCCGTGACGATGGTGTCGGGTCTGCCAGACTCGAGTGCGGTCACCTTGTTTCTGAGCAACTGCTGCGACAGATGCTTTTGCAGAATCGAATAGGTTCCCGCTGAGCCACAGCAGAGATGCGCATCCGGCACCGCAACCAGCGTAAAGCCGGCGTCGCGCAGGATTTTTTCTACCACCCCGTTCAGCTTCTGACCGTGTTGCAGCGAGCATGGGCAATGGAAGGCGATTTTGAGTTCCGGCTTCGCGCCGCTCCCGAGCTTCGACAGGTCCTCGTTCATCAGAATTTCGCTGATGTCTTTGGTCAGATCGGATATACGCCTGGCTCTGGCGGCATAAGCGGGGTCATGTTCGAGCAGATGAAAGTATTCCTTCACGTGCGAGCCGCAACCACTCGCGGTCATGACAATGGCCTCGACGCCGGATTCGATATACGGCCACCAGGCGTCGATGTTGCGGCGGGCGAAATCGAGGCCCTGCTCCTTGCCCGAGGTGTGGTGGCTCGCCGCCCCGCAACAACCGGCACCGGATGCCGCGATCAGACGTATGCCGAGCCGGTCCAGGACGCGCGCGGCGGCGGCATTGATGTTCGGCGAAATCGCAGGCTGGGCGCAGCCTTCGAGCACAAGCATCTGACGCGCGTGCACCGTCGTTGGCCACGGGGCCGCTGTCTGGCGTGGGGGCACGGAACGCTTCAGGAAGGATGGCAGCAACGGACGGAACAGTTGTCCCAGCCGCAGCAACGGCGTGAAACGCGCTGGATAAGGAATAATGGCCCGCAACATCCAACGAATAAACCGGTCGAGCCGGGTTCGTTCTATTCTCTGTTCGGCAATATCGCGTCCGACATCCAGCAGCTTGTGATACTGCACGCCCGAGGGACAGGTGGTCTCGCAATTTCGGCAGGTGAGGCAGCGGTCGAGATGCGTCAGCGTGTGGCGCGTGACCGCCGCGCCTTCGAGCATCTGCTTGATGAGGTAGATACGCCCTCGCGGGCCGTCGAGTTCGTCGCCGAGCAACTGGTAGGTCGGACAGGTGGCATTGCACATGCCGCAATGCACGCAGGTGCGCAGGACGGCGTCGGCCTCAATGCCCTGCGGTGTGTGGCGGATGGAACTGGCTAGGGCTGTCTGCATGGTGCGCGTATGGCTTCGGCCTGCCTGATGCGAATGCAGCCGCCACGATACCCTAAATCACGGTGGAAGTTCTATTCCATCCGGTGTGGCTTATTTGATTTCGTGCTTGGCCAGCATTTCCAGCGCACGCACCATGGCCGAATGATCCCAGGCGCTGCCGCCATTCGCGGCGCAGGCGTTGAACAGCTCCTGGCAGGTGGCCGTGTTCGGCAAACTGATCTGGAGCGCGCGCGCGCCGGACAAGGCCAGGTTCAGGTCCTTCTGGTGCAGTTCGATGCGGAAGCCGGGATCGAAGGTGCGCTTGATCATGCGCTCGCCATGCACTTCCAGGATTTTCGACGAGGCGAATCCGCCCATGAGAGCCTGGCGCACCTTGGCCGGATCGGCGCCGGCCTTGGAGGCGAACAGCAGCGCTTCGCCCACCGCCTCGATGGTCAACGCGACAATGATCTGGTTGGCCACTTTGCAGGTCTGGCCGTCGCCGTTGCCGCCCACCAGCGTGATGTTCTTGCCCATCAGCTCGAACAGCGGCTTGACCTTGTCGAAGGTCGGCTGATTGCCGCCGCACATGATGGTCAGCGTGGCGTTCTTGGCGCCGACTTCGCCGCCGGACACCGGCGCGTCTATGTATTCGCAACCGAGCTGGTTGATCTTGGCGGCGAATTTCTTGGTTTCGAGCGGCGCAATTGAACTCATGTCCACCACAATCTTGCCCTTGGAGAGACCTTCGGCCACGCCGTCCTTGCCGAACAAGGCGGCATCGACGTGCGGGGTATCGGGCACCATGGTGATGATGATTTCGGCATTCTTGGCGACCTCCTTCGAGGACTGGCAGGCAATGCCTTTGTCGCCGATCAGATCCGGAGGAATGCTTGGGATATTGTAGAGATAGAGTGTGTGGCCGCCCTTCATCAGGTTATGGGCCATGGGGCGACCCATGATTCCGAGACCGACAAATCCGATTTTCATGACAGTTCTCCTAATAGATTATTTTTGCGACAGATACGCCGCGGCCCAACCGAGTCCCGCGACGGTCGTGGCGGCCGGTTTGTATTCACAGCCGATCCAGTCGTCATAACCAATCTGGTCAATATGCCTGAACAGGAATGGATAATTGATTTCACCGGTGCCGGGCTCGTTGCGTCCCGGGTTGTCCGCGATCTGGATGTGGCGGATGCGGGAAATATTTTTCTTCAGGCTCGCCGCGAGTTCGCCCTCCATGCGCTGCATGTGATAGACGTCGTATTGCAGGAACAGGTTGTCCGATCCCACCTCGTCCATGATCTCCAACGCCTGGGCGGTGCGTGATAAATAGAAGCCGGGTATATCAAAGGTGTTGATCGGTTCGATCAGGAGCCTGATACCGGCGGCCTTGAGCTTTCCAGCGGCGAATTTCAGGTTTTCGACAAACGTCTTGCGCAGCTGATCCGACTTGGCGTCGTTGGGCGCGATCCCGGCCAGGCAGTTGACCTGCCTGCACCCGAGCGCGGTGGCGTAGTCGATAGCCTTGCCAACGCCGTCCTGGAATTCACCGACGCGTGCCGGCTGGCAGGCATTGCCGCGGTCGCCAGCACCCCAATTGCCGGCGGGCAGATTGTGCAGCACCTGGGTCAGCTTGAGCGTCTTGAGTTTGTCCACCAGCTGATTCTTGTCGTTGGCATAGGGAAACAGATATTCGACGCCGCGGAATCCGGCCTTGGCGGCGGCGTCGAAGCGGTCCATGAAATCGACCTCGTTGAACAGCATGGTCAGGTTGGCGGCAAACTTGGGCATCTTTGATCCTCAAAGTGAATTTGAACGCCCGTCGTGGCGGGACCCGCCGCGACGTTTATTGAGGCGGCATGAATCAACTTGAGCAAAGGAGTTGTCTCTCGTCTGCCTTGGCTCCGATGGATGCCGTTTTTTTGCCGCCTCAATAAACGAAAATTCATATATGATTTTCCGTTATTGACCCGGCATGTGCGTGTCATTACCAAGAACATAAAATACTCGTCGCGGGCTGCTCTCGTTCAAGTACAATCGGCCGGGTCAATAACGAGCGGCAATGATATCAGGCCGCTTGCGTCTTCTTTTCCGGCTTGCGATCGAGAATTTCTTCAAACTCGTTGATCTTGTCGATCTCCGGACCCATGGAGATATTGGTCACGCGCTCAGTGATCACTTCCACGACGACCGGCACGCGTCTCTCCTCGCTGACACGACGCGCCGCGCGGAAGGCATCCGCCATCTGTTTCGGATCGAAGACGCGCACGGCGAGACACCCCAGCGCCTCCACGGCCTTGACGTGATCCACGCCGTATTCGCCGATCTCGGGGCAATTGATATTGTTGAAGCTCAGCTGGACTTCATAGTCCATTTTATAAGCGATTTCGCCCTGGCGGATCAATCCGAGATAGGCGTTATTGATCAGCACCATCACGAACGGCACCTTATGCTGGGCGGCAACCGCGAGTTCCTCGATCAGGAACTGGAACGAATAGTCGCCGACGACACCGACAACTTCCTTGCTCGGATCGGCCAGTTTGGCGCCAATGCAGGCCGAGATTTCCCAGCCAAGCGGGCCCGCCTGACCGCAGACAATGTAGTTTCTCGGCTTGTTGACCTTCTGGAACTGCCCCGAAGCAATCTGATACAGGCCGATGGCGGTGACGAAACAGGTGTCATCGCCGAACACGTTGTTGATTTCCTGGAACACGCGCTGTGGCTTGATCGGCACATTGTCGAAATCGGTGCGCCGCTGCATCGTGAATTTCCGTTCCTGAATCTCGTCAATCCATTGCTTGCGGCTGACTATCTTGCCGGCCTGCTTGCGCGCCCGTGCCGCCGCGACGAATTCTTCGAGTGCGTATTTGGCGTCGGCCACAATACCGAGATCGGGACAGAAGATGCGACCGATCTGCATCGGATCGACGTCGACATGAACAAACTTGCGCCCCTTTGTGAAAACATCGACGCTGCCGGTCTGGCGATTGGCCCAGCGGTTGCCGATCCCGAGTACAAAATCGCTGCGCAGGAAAGTCGCATTGCCATAACGATGCTGGGTCTGCAAGCCCATCATGCCGGCATTCAGCTGATGATCGTCGGGAATGCTGCCCCAACCCATGAGCGTGGGGATGACGGGCGTCTGGGTCAGCTCGGCCAATTCGACGAGCAGGTCGGAGGCATCGGCGTTGATCACGCCGCCGCCGGAGAAGATGAGCGGCCGCTGCGCCGCCATCATCATGTCGAGCGCCTTCTCGATCTGCTTCCGGTGCGGGCGCGGCTTGAACACCTCGAGCGGAAAATCGGACTCGGGATCGTATTCGATAATTTCCTTCTGGACATCGAGCGGCAGATCGATCAGGACCGGGCCGGGGCGGCCGGAGCGCATCAGATGAAACGCCTGCCGGAACGCGCGCGGCACCTGGGCGGCTTCCATGACGGTAATCGCCCACTTGGTGACGGGCTTGGCGATCGCGGCGATATCCACCGCCTGAAAATCTTCCTTGTGCAATTTCGCGCGCGGCGCCTGGCCGGTGATGCACAGGATAGGAATGCTGTCGGCCATTGCCGAATACAGGCCGGTGATCATGTTGGTCCCGGCCGGGCCCGACGTGCCGATGCAGACGCCGATCCGGCCGCTCGCGGCGCGCGTATAGCCTTCGGCGGCGTGGGTTCCGCCTTCTTCGTGGCGAACCAGCACGTGCTTGATCTTGCTCCCGTTCATCGCCTGATACAGCGGCAGGATCGCGGCCCCGGGGATACCGAACGTCAGCTCGACGCCTTCGCTTTCCATGACGCGGATCGCCGCTTCGGTTGCGGTCATTTTTGCCATTTTTGTTTCCTCGATGTTTTCGACGCGAAATCATGATTCATTTGGATGAACAATCCAACACGAATCATGGTGACGCATGCTTGATGACTGCCGGAACTCTTGCCAAGCAGGCTAACGCAGGATAGGATATTTCACAATACATAATCGTTTTCACTATACGCAAAATGCTAAAAACCGCCACATCTTCGATTCAGGTGATTGACCGGGTGACGACCTTGCTCGATGCCATCGCGGCACGCCCGGAACCGTCCAGCCTCAAGTTCCTGTCGGCCGAAACACATCTGCACCCCTCAACCGCGTTCCGCATCCTCAAGGCGCTCACGGGACACGGACTTGTCGAGCGCACGGTCAACGGCCAGTACATGCTGGGGGTGAAGCTCCTGCACTTCGGCAGTCGCGTCCATGGAAAAGTGGACCTGCTGCGCGAGGCCAAGCCGATCATGGAATGGCTGCGTTCACAAGTCGGCGAGTCCGTGAACCTCACGGTGCGCGAAGGCGATGAGGTGGTGTACGTGGAGCGCGCCATTCCCAACCGCATGATGCGCGTGGAACAGGTGATCGGCAGTCGCGCGCCCCTGCATGTCACCGCCGTGGGCAAACTGTTCCTCTCCGAGGATGGCGAGAAGGCCTGCCGCGAATACGCGCGCCGTACCGGCCTGCCCCGCTATACCCCCAATACCCTCACCCAGGTGACCAAGCTCTGGGCGCAAATCGAAAACGCCCACAAACAGGGTTACGCCCTGGATAATGAAGAGGCGGAGCAGGGAGTTGCCTGCGTCGGCGTGCCCCTGCATGACCCTCATGGCAAAATGGTTGCGGGACTTTCGATCTCGGCCCCGCGTGACCGTCGCCGCGAATCCTGGATTCCCATCATTAAAAAGGCCGGCGCGGATATTTCGGCGCGCCTGGGTTACATGGCCAAGTCCGCCTAGAACAGTTTGCCGCAGGGAGTTGCCAGTATAATCCGACAAGACGAGCGAGCGCAGCGAGCAGGGCTACTGTTACACTGCGCGGTCTCAATAAAAAATCGAGGTCGAGCTTGAGCTATACATCCTTCAATCCACCGGTCCGTACCTTGATGGGGCCGGGACCCTCGGACGTGCACCCGCGCGTGCTCACGGCCATGGCGCGCCCGACCATCGGCCACCTCGATCCCGCATTCATCGCCATGATGGAGGAAATCAAGGCGCTGCTGCAGTACGCCTTCCAGACCAGCAACGCGCTGACCATTCCCATCTCCGCGCCCGCCTCGGCCGGCATGGAAGCCTGCTTCGTCAATCTCATCGAACCGGGCGAAAAGGTCGTCGTGTGCATGAACGGCGTCTTCGGCGAGCGCATGAAGGAGAACATCGAGCGCGCGCGTGGCGTACCGGTCGTGGTGGAAGACGCTTGGGGCACGCCGGTGGACCCGAACAAGCTTGAGGACGCGCTCCGGGCCCATCGCGACGCCAGTATCGTCGCCTTCGTGCAGGCCGAGACTTCCACCGGCGTGCAATCGGACGCCAGGAAGCTGACGGAGATCGCTCATCATCATGACTGCCTGACCATCGTGGATGCCGTGACCTCGCTCGGGGGCTCCCCGCTGAAAGTGGATGAATGGGGCCTCGATGCGGTCTACTCCTGCTCGCAGAAATGCCTTTCGTGCGCGCCGGGGCTGTCGCCAGTCACCTTCAGCGACCGCGCGGTGGACAAGATCAAGAAACGCAAGACCAAGGTGCAAAGCTGGTTCTTCGACCTCAACCTCGTGATGGGATACTGGGGCTCGGGCAAGCGCGTCTATCACCACACCGCACCGATCAACCTTTTATACGGCCTGCATGAGGCGTTGGCGATGCTTCAAGAGGAGGGTCTGGAAAATTCCTGGGCGCGGCATCGGCATCAGCATCTCGCCTTGCGCTCAGGCATCGAGGCCATGGGGCTCTCCTTCCTCGTTCATGAATCCGCGCGCCTGCCACAGCTGAACGCCATCGTGGTCCCGGAGGGCGTGGACGAGGCCGTGTTGCGCAGCCGTCTGCTCAATGAATACAACCTTGAAATCGGCGCGGGCATGGGCAGCCTCGCCGGCAAGATCGTGCGCATCGGCCTCATGGGTTATGGCGCCAATATGAAAAACGTCATGTACTGCCTGGAAGCGCTCGAGGCCGTGCTGGCGGACATGCGCGCCCCGATCCAGACCGGCGTGGCCATGAACGCCGCGCAGAACGCGGCGGCCCTGAATTGAGGAACTCTGATCTACGAGTCCTAACAAAAAGAAATAGACAGGATTAATAAGATTCTTCAGGATTCACAGGATTAAAGATTTTAGGAAATAGAAAAATCCTGTTAATCCTGTTTTAATCCTGTGAATCCTGTCCAATTTCGTTTTTCCCGGCGCTACTGGTTGTTAATTTCATATTGTGATGGGCTCGATTTTATCCAAACATGACTGAACCGTTACTCATCGCCAAGGCCAAGGAACCTCTTTATCTTCTGCCGAAGATGGCCAACCGTCACGGCCTGATCGCTGGCGCCACCGGCACCGGCAAAACCGTCACGCTGCAGGTCATGGCCGAGCGTTTCAGCGCCATTGGCGTGCCGGTGTTCATGGCCGACGTGAAAGGCGACCTGGCCGGCATCAGCCAGAAAGGCGGCGGCAATCCCAAGGTGGAAGAGCGCGTCAAGCAGTTGAAGCCCGACGGTTTCGCGTACCAGGTATTTCCGGTGACGTTCTGGGACGTATTCGGCGAACAGGGTCACCCGGTACGCGCCACGATCTCGGAAATGGGACCGCTGCTGCTCGGGCGCCTGCTTAATCTGAACGAAACCCAGGAAGGCGTGCTCAACCTGATCTTCCGGATCGCCGACGACAACGGCTGGTTGCTGCTCGACCTCAAGGATCTACGCGCCATGGCGCAGCACGTCGGCGATAACGCCAAGGAATTCACCACCGCCTACGGCAACATCTCCAGCGCCTCGATCGGCGCCATCCAGCGCGCGCTGCTCACGCTTGAAAGTCAGGGCGCGGACAAGTTTTTCGGCGAGCCAGCACTTAATCTCGACGACCTGATGCAGACCGAGCAAGGACGCGGCATCATCAATATTCTCGCCGCCGATAAACTGATGCAGTCGCCCAAGGTATACGCGACTCTCCTGTTGTGGCTGCTGGCGGAACTCTTCGAGCGCTTGCCCGAGGCCGGCGATCGCGACAAACCCAAGCTCGTGTTTTTCTTCGACGAGGCGCACCTGCTGTTCAACGACGCGCCGCCAGCACTGCTGGAGAAAATCGAACAGGTCGTGCGCCTGATCCGGTCCAAGGGCGTGGGCGTGTACTTCGTGTCGCAGAATCCGCTCGATATTCCGGATGTCGTGCTGGGGCAGCTCGGCAACCGCGTCCAGCATGCGCTGCGCGCCTTTACGCCGCGCGACCAGAAAGCCGTCAAGGCCGCGGCCGAAACCTTCCGCGCCAACCCCAAACTCAAGGTTGAAAGCGTCATCTCCGAGCTCGGCGTGGGCGAAGCGCTGGTCTCGATGCTGGATGAAAAAGGCAGCCCGTGCGTCGTGGAGCGTGCCTTCGTCTATCCGCCGCAGAGCCGGATCGGACCGATCAGCGCGGCCGAGCGCAGAACCATCATCAACGCCTCGGCACTCAATGGGCAATACGAGAAAACCGTCGATCGTGAATCGGCCTATGAAAGTCTCAAAAATCGCGCGGCCCAGTCCGCACCGCCGGCCGCCGCACCATCCGAAAAAAGCGGTGGCGGTTTGCTGGATGGTCTGCTCGGCGGGACCGGTCCGCGTGGCGGCCACCGTGAAGGCGCCGCCGAGGCTATGGTCAAAAGCGCCGCCCGCTCGATCGGCAGCCAGATCGGCCGCAGTATTATCCGGGGCGTCCTGGGTTCGATCCTCGGCAGCCGGCGCTAACACCCCACCAGCGACCCCCTTTGTAGGGCTAAATTCCCCCTGTCCATCCCCCTCAAGGCACGGATCGTGTTCTTCACTATTCCTGACCCTGAAAAAAGGCTGATTTAGGCCGGAATTCCGGCTTGGGGCCGTGCGTGCCTGTCTTCCCAGGGCTGGCACGGCCTATGCACTAAACTCACAGAGAATCAGTTAATTAGGCCTTTTTTTAAACCAGCGGCTAAGTGGTCGCCAGCATCAGCCAGGAAGATGCAGACACTGCTGACATTAACCATCATCGTCGAGCCCGACCGTCAGCGCCTCGCGCGGTTTGCGATGGACGCCGTGGAAGCGCTCGGCGGTAATGTTTTCTCCGCCGCGAACCGGCTCGAAGGGTTGCTGCGCCGTGTGCGCGAGGACTGCGTGCGTGCGCATACGCCCGTCGAGGCCTGTCTGCTGCTGGACGATCTGTCCTTGTGCCTCGCCTGGGAAGACCAGCGCGAACCGCTGACGACACTGTCACAACCGCCGGAGACTGACACGGTCACGGCGCTCGCCACCCAGCTCAAGAATGCCAGCGAATCCGCCGACAGCACGCTGCTCAAGCGCCGCAACGAACAGATCATCATCGATCTCGAAAATGCCAAGAAGCGCGCTCGTCAGGAGATGGAAGAACTCGAAACACTGCTGGAGATGAAGAAGAGCGAGTTGAACAAATCCATTCTCGCCGCCCAGACTGACGGACTGACGGGACTGTACAATCGCAGCGGTTACGACACGCGCCTGCGCGAGGCCTACCTCCGCTGCAAGCACCAGGGCGAGCCGCTCTGTCTCATGCTGCTCGACGTCGACTTCTTCAAGACCATCAACGACACCCATGGACACCAGTACGGCGACGAGTACCTGAAACGTGTTGCCAATTCGCTGCGCGCCTCGGTGCGCGAACACGTGGACCATCCTTGCCGCATGGGCGGCGATGAGTTCGCCATTATTCTGTACTCGGACATACCGATTGCGAAACGCGTGGCCGGCAAGGTACTCGGCCTGATGGAACACATGGTCAGCATCGGAATAACCCAGATGCAGGAAACCGACAGCATCGAGGGTCTGGTCGGGCGCGCGGATGCAATGCTGTATGAAGCCAAGCACCGTGGACGCGGACAGTTTGTCGCCGATGAGATCAGTGAGGTCCGAATCAAAGCGGTCTGAAAAATTGAATTTTACCCGGTAAGGGAAAATATGAAATTGCTGATCGAGCAGGGAGCGAAGGGGGATAGCGGTGTCGTGCTGTTGCGGTCGAAGCTGCGTGCAGTGTCTCGCCGCATGGGCTTCAACGATTTGAAACGTGAACAGATGGAGCTGGTGTGCAACGAAATGGTGACGAACCAGAACAAATTCGCCGAAGGTAACGGGCTGGTGCAGATATGGGAGACCGATCATCCCAGGCCGGCCCTCGACTTGTTTGCGTTCGACTACGGCAAGGGCATCCTGAACATCAAGGCCGCCGTGGAAGACGGTTTTACCACCGCGGGCACCATGGGCAAGGGACTGGGCGCCATCCGCCGTCTCTCCTCCGAGAGCGAAATCTACAGTCTTCCGATGGAAAATGTCGGAGATTGCCCCTGGCATGGCACGGCCGTCTGGTCGCGTTTCTATCAAGACAATCACGATGTCACGCTGCCGCACCAGATCGGCGGCCACACGCGCGCTTATCAGGACAGCGCTTTCAACGGCGACATGATTCAGGTCCGTTGCAGCCCCAACAAAACCCGCTGGCTGCACATGGACGGGCTCGGCCACGGACGCGAGGCGGCCGAGGTCGTCGAGGGCATCGGGTATTTTCTCGATGACGAAACCCCCGTGGACGGCTTGATGCAGCGCCTGAGCCAGCGGCTCCATGGCACGCGCGGCGCGGTTGGCATGGTGTGCGAAATTGACGCCACCACGCAGACTTTCAGGATCTGCGGGGTCGGCGACATGATCGCTTATCTCATCGCCAGCGGCGAAAAAAAGGCGATTTCATTTTCCCCCGGGGTGCTGGGCCATGCCCATCGCACGCCGGAGACAACCACTCTGTCGTTTCCGCCCCAGGCTCTGCTCATTACCGCCTCCGACGGCCTGCGGCGCAGCATCACCCTGCACACTTTCCCGGATTTATGGCGATTGCACCCGCAATTAATCGTCCTGGTGCTGGGTCAGATCATGGGCCGGCATAACGACGACCGGTCCGTATTCACCATTCGTTTAAACCCAAGTATGAGGAAATAGTCATGGCCAAGGAAACACCCCAGGAAAAATCCACCAATCAGATACTGATCGAACAGCTCATGCAGAACGTGGGCAAAATCTCCGCCATTATCGAGAAGCAGGGGCAGAGCATCTTCGGTCACAAGAATCTGCTCTCGAACAACGAGATCAACGACTACAGCCTCGAATTTCTCGAGTTGCTGACAATGCTGCTGCACGCCGGCGACCAATTGGACCGGCGCGGAGCGGAATACAAGGCCCTGCGGCAGTTCTTCGCCAACTTCTCGCAGCAGATTCAGGTGCGCGGCGGCGACATGGACGAATTCGTGCGCTACGTACACTTCCTGCAAGGGGTGTTTCTGGAAAATCTCGAGGCCGACAAATCGATCAGCTTCGAGAAAACGCGCGAGATCCTGCTGCTGCTCGGCGTCATCTTCAACGACATCATCCTCGACGTGTTCCACATCTACCTGGAAGGCAAGGAAAAGACCATCCAGGCACAGCAGGAAGAACTGCGGAAGACCTCCACGCCGATCACCGAGATCTGGGACGGCGTGCTGACGCTGCCCATCATCGGCTCGCTCGACTCATCGCGCACCATGATTGTGATGGAAAAACTCCTGCAACGCATCGAATCGGACCGCGCACGGGTGGTGGTCATCGACGTCACCGGGGTGATGGCGATCGACTCCCAGGTATCGCATCATCTCATCCAGATGATCCGCGCCACCGGCCTCATGGGCGCCACCGCCATCCTGACCGGCATCCGGCCGGAGATCGCGCGCGCACTGACCAGCCTGAACATCGACCTCAGCGCCGTGACCACGCGCTCCAAGCTGTCCGAGGGCCTGAAGGAAGCATTCCGTCAATTGCAGATTGAGGTCTCGCGTCCCGGGAAGTAACCTTCACGTGACAATCGTGGTCGGAACAGGCCAAGGAATAATCGCAGGAGCAGGACGGCATGGCTGAAGGCATCCATCTCACCCCCATCGGGGACGGCAACGTGCTGCTGGAGCCTGGCGAGGGACTCGATCCCAGCAACGCCGACGATCTGGTCGCACCGGTGCTGGAGTTTCTCCAGAACAACCAGGCGCAGCGTCTGGTCTATGATCTCAAGACGGTCCGCCTGATCGATGAGGTGTACTACACCTGGCTGACGAAACTCAGCGCCACCTGCCGCATCGCCAACGTGGAAATGGTCACCGTCAACATGCAGCCGGCGGCGGCCTACGCGCTGTCACTCACGCTCAAAGACCCCACGCCGTTCACCTGCGCGCTCGATATCCACCACCTGCGCTGAGATGCCAGGTCTTTTCTAAATCCACTTCCTGCGCCGGAAAAATACCAGCATCCCGGCAGCGATCCCCGCCATCACCAGCAACACCAGCGGATAACCCCAGCGCCAGCCCAGCTCGGGCATGTGGTGAAAATTCATGCCGTACAGCCCCACGATGAACGTCAGCGGCATGAAAATCGTGGCAATGATCGTCAACACTTTCATGACTTCGTTCAACCGGATGCTAAGGCTCGAAAGATAGATATCCATCATGCTGGCCAGGATGTCGCGATAGGTCTCGATGGTGTCGATGACGTGGATGGTGTGGTCGTACACGTCGCGCAAATAAAACCAGGTGTCCTTGTGGATCAGCGTCGATTCGCCGCGCTGCATTCCGCTCACCACTTCGCGCAACGGCCAGATGGATTTGCGCAGGAACAGCAGCTCGCGCTTGAGCGCGTGCAGCGTCTGCAGCGACGCCGGCGTCGGCCGGGAGATGATGGTCTCCTGCAGGGTTTCGATCCGTTCGCCGAGACTTTCGAAGATGGCGAAATAATTGTCCACCACGGTATCCATGAGCGCGTAGACGAGGTAATCGGCGCCGAGATTGCATATGCGTCCGCGCTTGCCGAGGATGCGTTCCTTGATGGCATTGAAAATGCCGTTGTCGCTCTCCAGAAACGAAATGACCAGATTGTGCCCCAGGATCAGACTGATTTGCTCCGTCGAGATTTCGTTCGCCGGGGTGCCGTTGCTCAACCGCTTGATCACGATGTACAGGTATTCGCCGTAATCCTCGAGCTTCGGTCGCTGGTCGGTGTTGGGGATGTCCTCGATCACCAGCGGATGCAGGTTAAAAGCAGCGCCGAACTGCGCCAGCATCTCCACCTCGTGCAGGCCGGTGACGTTGATCCAGCTCACGCCCGGACTGTCGCGCAGCGCGAGGCACTCCTGCACGGTCTTACACTCCTGCTCGACGGCGCGCTGCTCGTTGTAGTGCACCAAGGTCAGGCGCGTGGTTTCGCTCTTGCGCTCACCGAGGTGCACCGGTGTGCCGGGCGGGAGGCCGGCCTTGCGCGAGCGTTTGGGCGCGAGTCGGGACATAAATTCACCTTGTTATTTCATGACTTGGGAGAAACGGGTTCCTAACCCCCGTCAATTGTCTATAGTATCGCTTCTTCGTGGCCCAAGCCCACCGATGTTCAAGGGATTTGATATGGACATGTTTCGCGTCGCGCATGGAACCGCCCCGGACTGGCAGCAGGCCGCGAATCTCTGCCTGGCCCAGCTCGGCAGCATTCCGGCCGAAGCGAACCTGGGCTTCCTCTACGTTACCGATCATCTCGCCGCTCAGCTGCCGGAAATTCTCGGCTTCTTCAAGGATCAGACGGACATCCTGCACTGGGTGGGAAGCGTCGGGGTCGCAGTCTGCGCCACCTCGCAGGAATACAACGACCAGCCGGCCCTCAGCGTCATGATCGCCGATTTCCCACCGGATTCGTTCCGCATCTTCCCCGCGATCAAATCCGATATCGCGGAATTCGCCGACAGCCGCGCCTGGTGCGAGCAGACGGATGCGCACTTCGCGGTCGTGCACGGCGACCCGCGCAACCCGAAAACGCCCGGTTTCATCGCGGAACTCGCCGAGGCGATCCGCGACGGCTTTCTGGTGGGCGGGCTGACGTCCTCGCGCGGACCGAACTTCCAGATCGCCGGCGGGTTGACCGAAGGCGGTGTTTCCGGCGTGCTGTTCTCGGGCCAGGTGTCGGTCGCCACCGCGTTGACGCAAGGCTGTACTCCGCTCGGCCGGAAACACGAGATCACCGAATGCCGAGACAACATCGCCATCCGCATCGACGACCGTCCGGCGCTGGATGTCTTCAACGAGGAAGTGGGTGACATACTCGCGCGCGATCCGTCACGTGCCGCGGGCTACATCTTTGCTGGTTTCCCCATCAAGGGATCGGACACCGGCGACTACATCGTGCGCAACCTCGTGGGCATGGATCCGGAGAACAAGCTGCTGGCGGTCGGCGAATACCTGAATGCCGGCGATACCATCATGTTCTGCAAGCGCGATATCCGCACCGCCTTCGAAGACCTTGTGCGCATGCTGCGCGAGATCAAGCAGCGGCTCGGCCGTCCGCCCAAGGGCGGCGTGTATTATTCCTGCCTGGGCCGCGGCGCGCACATGTTCGGCGAGGACTCGGTGGAACTGAAAACCATCCGCCAGGAGCTGGGCGATATCCCGCTCGTGGGCTTTTTCGCAAACGGCGAGATCTCGCACAACCGGTTGTATGGCTTCACCGGGGTGCTGACGCTGTTTTCCTGAGCAAGCAGTAATGGCCATCGCGCTCGTCCCCGCCCTACTGTTATTCGATCCCGTTACCGAAAAGAACGGCAAAGAAAAAACCAAAGCCAAGCCGGATGCCAGACCAAAGCTGGAAAAACGCCTGTTCTGCGCCGCCTGCCGTCAGCCCATCACGCATCAGGACGAGCGCATCATCGTGCAGGGCGGTCACGAACACCACTTCACTAATCCCCAGGGGATCAGCTATCACATCGGCTGCTTTCGCGAAGCCGCCGGCTGCGCGCCCAGTGGCGAGGCGACCGTGGAGTACACCTGGTTCAGGGGTTATGCCTGGCGCATCGCGTACTGCGCCCATTGCCAGGTGCACCTCGGTTGGCGCTTTCAGTCGGACAGCGACTATTTCCACGGCCTGATAGTCAACCGCCTGATCTCGGCCGGACCGGCGAATAACGGATAGCGAGTTTCAGCCGCCGACAGGCAAAGGGGTGCCGGTAAATCGCTCGAGCAGGAAACCGACAGCATAGCCCAGACCGGTGGCGATCAGCGCAATCGAGAGAAATTCCAGTCCCGAGCGTCCGAGCGACTGGCCGGAGAGTTTGCCCTTGAACATGCCCACGCCGAAGAGCGCCGCGCAGGTCAGCAGCACGGCGCTCACCAGCGCCCACTGCAGCGGCATGAAGGCGAAAGGCGCGAGCGGCAGCACGCCCCCGAGGATGAAAGACAGCGCCATGACCAGCGCGCCTTTGACCGGATTGTTGACATCGGCGCTGCCCAGCCCCAGCACCTTTTCCTGAAAGGTGGCGACGAACACGGACTTCTGTTCGTGCATCAACTTGACGACGCGGTAACCGGCTTCGCGCGTCAGACCTTCACGGTGCAAAGCATCCAGCAGTCCTTCCTGCGCGAGGTACGGCTCACGCTCAACGAACTTGGCTTCCTTCTCCAGTTCATGATCGAAGATTTCCTTCTCGGCCTTGGACGAAAGATAGGCGCCGGCCGCCATGGAAAACGCGCCGGAACACACCGCGGCGGTGCCGGCCATGAGAATCACGAACCGGCTAGACCCGGCCGCCTGCATCCCCGCGAGCAAGCCCACGGTGCTGATCAGGCCGTCCTGGATACCGAAGACGAATTCGCGGATGCGTCCCTTGGATTCGATTTTTTTGCGTTTTGCTTCCGTTGGCAGCACGGGACTAATACTTGTGATGCAGCTCGCCCGTGGGCTCACCGGGTTTCCAGTCGGCCGGGCATAACTTGCCCGTGCACAGCGCGCGCAGGACGCGCAACGACTCCTCAACGCTGCGACCGACATTCATGTTGCTGGCGGCGCTGTACTGGATGATACCCTCGGGATCGATGAGGTAGGTCGCGCGGATCGCGACGCCTTCCTTGGGATGCAGGACCTGATAGGCCCGGCTCACGCTTTTGTCCGTGTCGCTCAGCAGCGGATAGGCAATGCCGCCCAGTTCCTTGGCCCAGGAGCGGTGGCTTTCGACGGGGTCGACGCTGACGCCGTAAATCATCGCCCGTTCCTTGCTGAAGTCGCCGGCCAGCTTGCTGAAGCCCGTGACCTCGGTGGGACAGACGAAGGTAAAATCCGCGGGATAGAAAAACAGCACCAGCCAATGGCCACGGGCCTCGCGCAGGGAATAGTTCTTGGTCTTGCCCTGATGCACTCCGGGCAGGGTGAAATCGGGCGCGGCATCGGCGATGGTCAGCATGGCCCCGACATAG
>NZ_JBAVEJ010000307.1:0-4688 GCF_049587675.1 Sulfuricaulis sp.
GATATAGTGAGATCGCGCACAAAACGCACGATACCATTTAAAGCCTGTTGCTGCCCGGGGTGCAACAGAACCCGTTGCACCCGTTCGACGGCGTGAACACACGTTAAGTGTGTTCACGAAGACTCCGCCTCACCCCGCCTACGCGGGGATGACGGAATCCAGTTAATCAACTTTCAGAAGCATTGCACCTTTGCGGTGAGGCCATATGGCTCAATCAGCACAAAACGTCGACCCGGACGAGATCGCCAAATTCGCGCAGCTCGCGGCGCGCTGGTGGGACCCGCACAGCGAATTCAAGCCGCTGCACGAGATCAACCCGCTGCGCCTCAACTATATTAATGATCGCGTCGGGCTCAAGGACAAGACCGTGCTCGACATCGGCTGCGGCGGCGGCATTCTCGCCGAGAGCATGGCGGCGCATGGCGCCCGCGTTATGGGCATCGATCTGGGCGAGGCACCGCTCGCGGTAGCCAAGCTGCATCTCAAGGAATCGGGGCTCAAGGTTGACTACCGCCACGTCAGCGCCGAGGACCTCGCGCACGAGCAGCCCGAAGCCTTCGACGTCGTGACCTGCATGGAGATGCTGGAGCACGTGCCCGACCCGGCCTCGACCATCGCCGCCTGCGCCAGGCTGGTCAAACCCGGCGGTCAGGTGTTCTTCTCCACCATCAACCGCAATCCCAAGTCATGGCTGTTCGCGATTGTGGGAGCGGAATACGTTTTGAATCTTCTCCCGAAGGGCACGCACGAGTACCTGAAATTCATCAAGCCCTCGGAGCTTGAAGGCTGGGCGCGGCACGCGGGCTTGACCATGCGCGAACTGATCGGCATGCATTACAACCCGCTCACGCGCGAATACCGGCTGGGCCGTGGCGTGGACGTGAACTACATCGCCTACACCACGCGCGGTGACTAATCACATCCGCACGGTCCTTTTCGATCTCGACGGCACGCTGGCCGACACCGCGCCGGACCTGGCGCACGCGCTGAACACGCTGCTGGTCGAGCAAGGCAAGAAGGCGTTGCCCTACGAAACCATCCGTCCCGAGGTATCGCACGGCGCAACGGCGCTGATCAAACTCGGATTCGGCGTCGGTCCCGGCGATGCCGGTTTCGACCGGCTGCGCGAACGGTTTCTCGCGCTCTACTCCGCCGACCTCTGCCTGCATACAAAACCCTTCAGCGGCATCGAACCGCTATTGAAATCATTGCAGCAGCAAGGCATTAACTGGGGCATCGTCACCAACAAGCCGGCGTTTCTGACCGACCCGCTGGTAGCGGGACTCAATCTCTCGCCCGTGCCGGCCTGTGTGGTGAGCGGCGACACCGTCGCCAACCGCAAACCGCATCCAGAACCGATGCTGCTGGCCTGCACCCAGGCCGGCAGCCAGCCGCACGAATGCCTGTACGTGGGCGACGCCGAGCGCGACATCATCGCCGGCCGACACGCCGGCATGAAGACGCTGGTCGCGCTGTTCGGATACATTAGCAAGGATGAAACGCCACAGAACTGGGGTGCCGACGGCATGATTCGTACGCCGCACGAAATTCTCGACTGGCTGAAATAACATGAGCAACGCCGTCACTCTTATTATTGTCAGTGTCGTGATCCTGCTGGCGGGGGCACTCGGCTGGTTCATCGCCCATCTGCGCACGCAGAAGCGCGTGACGGAACTCGCCACTACGCTGGATTTGGAACGCAAGGCGGCGCTGGAAAAACTGGCCGGACTCGAGCAGACCTTCATCGCCCTCTCCAACCGCGCGCTGCAGGAAAACAACACCGCGTTCCTGCAACTGGCGCAGGAATCCCTGAAGCAGTTCCACGTGCAGGCCAAGGGCGACCTCGAATTGAAGGAAAAGGCGGTCGAGAATCTGATCAAACCGGTGCGCGAGGCGCTGGAAAAAACCGAGCAGCAAATCCGCCTGATGGAGAACGAGCGCAAGGAAGCCTACGGTTCGCTCACCAAGCATCTCGAAACCATGGTCCAGACCCAGCAACTGTTGCAGGGCGAAACGCGCAACCTGGTGCAGGCGCTGCGCCGGCCCGAGGTGCGCGGCCAGTGGGGCGAGATGACGCTCAAGCGCCTGGCGGAACTGGCCGGCATGGTCGAGCACTGCGACTTCTATGAACAGGAACACACAGACACGGATGCAGGCCGGATGCGTCCCGACATGATCGTGCGCATGCCGGACGGGCGCGAGATTGTGGTGGACGTGAAAACGCCGCTCGATGCCTATTTGAGCGCCGTCGAGGCGACCGACGACGAGACGCGCCGCAAACACCTGGAACATCACGCGCGCAAGGTGCGCGAGCGCGTGCGCGAGCTTTCCAGCAAGGCCTACTGGACGCAATTCAAGAACGCGCCGGACTTCGTGATCCTGTTCATCCCCGGCGACCAGTTTCTGGGCGCCGCACTCGACATGGATCGCAGCTTGCTGGAAGACGCCCTGAAACAGAAGGTCATCCTGACCACTCCGACCAGTTTCGTGGCCCTGCTGCGCGCCGTGGCCTACGGCTGGCGCCAGGAGAGCCTCACCGCCAATGCCGAGCACATCCGCGACGTCGGCGAGGAACTCTACGGACGGCTCGCCACCTTCAGCGAACACCTCATGAAACTCGGGCGCAGCCTGAACGGCACGGTGGCCGATTACAACAAGACCGTCGGCTCCTTCGAGGCCAAGCTGCTGCCGGGGGCACGCAAGTTTTCCGAAATGGGCGTGGGTGGAGACAAGGCACTGGAAGAGCCTGAGCGAATCGATAAGGCGGTACGTGACGTGCAGCCAGGCTAGATTTTACCGAAAAATTGATCGGTCTGGGGCGTGCTATATTTTGGCTGACGCCGCCAATGATGACGACACCGACCACACAACATAACGTGCCAACAAAAAAGACCAAGAATCCGAACGAACAACCACTGCTGCTGGTGGTGGAAGACTCCCCGACAACCCAGGCGCTGCTGTCGAAATATTTCGGCAGCCATTACCGTTTGTTGCACGCCAGTGACGGGGTCGAAGCCTGTGACGTTATCGCGATGAATCCGGAAATCGCACTTATCATCACCGACATCAACATGCCCAACATGACGGGTCATCAGCTGCTGGTGAAAATCCGCAAGAGCGAGAACAATCACGTCAAGAATCTCCCTGTGATTGTCATGACCACCTTCGAAGACAACACCGACCGCAACCTGGCGTTTCTGAACGGCGCGAATGATTTCATCACCAAACCAATCGACGAGATGGAACTGCTGGCACGCGTGAACGTGCACTACCGGCTGGCGCACACCATTCGCGAGCTCGAAGCCAGCAAGCACGCACTGGCGGAACTGGCGACAACCGATCCGCTGACCCGGCTAAGGAACCGGCGCGCCTTCTTCGAAAATGGCGCCAAGGCGCTGGCGATGGCGCGGCGCTATGTGTCGGACATCTCCGTGATCCTGCTCGATATCGATCACTTCAAGAAAATCAACGATAACTACGGCCATCAGGCCGGCGACGAGGCGCTCATGGTGGTCGCGCATATCATGACGGAACTGACTCGCGACGTGGACACGGTGGCGCGCATCGGCGGCGAGGAATTCGCCATCCTGCTGCCGGATACCAACCGCCTGGGCACGGCGGTGCTGGCGGAACGCATCCGCGCGTCGATCGAGCGGGAACAGTTCATTGTCGGCGACAAAATCGTGCCGATCACCGTCAGTATCGGCATCGCCTCGTTTGGCGTGGACCCCGGGGAAGATATCGATCAGCTGCTGGGAGTGGCGGACAACCGCCTTTATATGGCCAAGAACAGCGGACGCAACCGCATCTGCGTCAATGACGAAGGCAAGACAACCTTCGCCTGATACGGCTGCCAATTTCTTATTTCTGAAGCTTGTCCGTGGTCGGCTTGGTGGCGTCGTGGATCGCTTCCTTGGTTTCCTTGAGCATCTCGTCGGTGCGTTCCTTGACGCGCTCGGTGATGTCGGGCTTGGCGGCGAACGGATTGCTGAACAGCGGCAAGTCCTTGCCGAAGTTGATACCCAGCGGAAAGGCAATGATCAGACCCAGCACCAAACCGATAAAGAATTTCTTCATGACTTCCTCTCTGTCTTGATCCTGGCTACATCATAATAAGTATTCCCGTTCCTGACCACTGCGCGATGACTCTGCATGCGTTACAATCCACGGGCCGTGCCGCCGCGACGGCTCTTAACCACCGAAATATTCCTGCCCAACTATGCCGCGTTACACACCCGCTCCCAAACTCCTTGCTTCGCGCATCATCCTCGTCACTGGCGCCGGTGATGGTATCGGACGCGCGGCGGCGCTGGCGTTCGCGGCGCACGGGGCGAACGTAATCCTGTTGGGCCGCACCGCTGCCAAGCTGGAAAAAGTTTACGACGAAATCGAAAAGCGCGATGCGCCACAGGCGGCGATTCTGCCGCTGGATCTCGCCCAGGCCACGCCGGCACATTACGAACAAGTCGCGCAAACCATCGAAAAGGAATTCGGCCGCCTCGACGGCCTGCTGCACAACGCCGCCGACGCCGGCACGCTGACGCCGATGGACCTCTACGAGCCGGACATGTGGTATCGCGTGATGCAAGTAAACCTGCATGCCGCCTGGTTGCTGACGCGCGCCTGCCTTCCGCTGCTGCGGCAATCCGAGGATGCCTCGATTGTTTTCACCAGCGCCGACGCCGGCC
>NZ_JBAVEJ010000308.1:0-7065 GCF_049587675.1 Sulfuricaulis sp.
GTCGTAGGGCGCGTAAGGGGAATCGCGGCGCACGTCGATATCGATCCCACTGGCGCGCCCGACATAACCGAGGCAACCGAGCGCCTTGGCGTACTCGGGTTTGAGCACGCCGGTAGTGACCAGGCGATCCTCGACCGAAGGTGACTCGTTGACGATCGCCATGAGTTTGTCGAGTTGCCTGCGAAAGACGGGTAGCTGCTCGCGCATCCGCGGGATCAGTGCCGCGTCGAGATCCACGGCAACGCCGCCCGGCACGACGCGATCCATCATGAAGCGGTGGCCGAAGGCCTCGCGTGACAGCCGCTGCCAGTCTTCGCGCAGCCGCCCAAACTGGTAGAACCCGAAGGTGAAGGCGACGTCGTTGAGGATGGCGCCGATGTCGCCCAAATGATTCGCCACACGCTCGCGCTCGCACATCAAGGCGCGCAAGAACAGCGCGCGTTCCGGGACTTCAACGCCCGCGGCGCGTTCCATCGCCAGGCACGCCGCCCAGGCATGCGCCACGGTCGTGTCGCCGGACACGCGGCCGGCCAGGCGCGCGAGCCCTTCGGGGTCGCGCCCCTCGGCGATTTTTTCGATGCCCTTGTGCACGTATCCGAGGCGCTCTTCGAGGTTCAGCACCTGTTCGCCCATCGCCTGGAATCGGAAGTGTCCGGGTTCGATGATGCCGGCGTGCACGGGGCCGACGGGAATTTCGTAGACACCCGCGCCATGGGCGAAGAAGAACTTGTAGTCGTGATCGGTCGGGGTCTGTGTCAGCGGATGGCCAGCCGCGGGAAAGTCCTTGCGCAGCGGATAGGCCGAGTCCTTCCACGCCTGGTGGCGCGTCCAGCGGCGCGCATCCGGGTGATCCATGAACGCCAAGCCGAACATATCCTGGGTGTGACGCTCGGGACGGTCGGCGCCGGGAAAATAAGGTGTGTGCGAAAGCAGAATCGGCGTGGCGCGGTGCACGACGGTGCGCGCCAGCAGATAGGCACCGTTTTTTTCAAAACACACGCTGATGTGAACTTCATTGTTGCCGGCATCTTCGCCCCAGCCCGCGACCCAGCGGCAACCGGCACGCGCGGCCTCTTTGCCAAGTATGCCCCAATCGTCCGCGGGCAGCATGATGAGCTGCGCCGGTCCGAGACCCGGGGCGGCGCGTTTTTCCACATGCGCATCCAGACGCGAGAGTTCGGCGAGCAGCGACGCGATCCAGTCGTTGGCGCTCATAGCGGCGAGCCTCCCGATATCAGCACCGTGGCCTGCTCGAACCAGCGTGCGAGGAAGCTGGGAATGGAGAGCCCGAGCCACAGTACCAACGCCAGATGCACCATCACCGGAATCATGTTGGCGTGTACCGGCTTCTGGCCTGGCGGTGGCTCGCCGTAGACCATCGGGTGCAGGTGGCGGAACAGACCGGCGAACGCCACGCCGAAGCCCACGAGCAGCGGAACCGCGAGCCATGGCCAGGACTTCATGGTCGCGGTGAGCAGCAGGAATTCGCTGGTGAATACGCCGAAAGGCGGAAAGCCGGCGATCGCGACCGTGCCGATCAACAGTCCCCACCCGATCGCCGGCTGGGTGCGGATGAGGCCGCGGATCTTGTCGATGCGTTGCGTGCCGGCGAGCTGCGAGGCGTGCCCCACGGTGATGAAGATGGCGCTCTTGGTAAGCGAGTGAACCGTCATGTGCAGCAGCGCGCCGAAGGTCGCGAGCGGCCCGCCCAGCCCGAAGGCGTAGGTCATGAGCCCCATGTGCTCGATGGAGGAGTAGCTGTACATGCGCTTGATGTCATGCTGGCGGTGCAGGAACAACCCCGCCACCATGAACGACACCAGTCCGAACCCCATCATGAGGTAACCCGCGAGGTGCGTCTGCAAGGAGGCGTCCACCAGCATCTTCAGGCGCACCAGTGCGTAGAGCGCGACGTTGAGCAGCAGCCCCGAAAGCACCGCCGACATCGGCGTGGGGCCCTCGGAGTGCGCGTCAGGGAGCCAGGCATGCAGCGGCACCAGGCCGACCTTGGTGCCGTAGCCGACCAGCAGGAACACGAAGGCGAGCGACAGCACCGTGGGATCGAGACTGGCGGCCGAGTCGTGCAGCACCGTCCACAGCAGAGTATCGTCGCGCCCGCCACCGAGCTTCTGTTCGGCGGCGAAGTACACGAGCACGGTGCCGAACAGCGCCTGTGCGATACCCACGCCGCAAAGAATAAAGTATTTCCACGCGGCTTCGATGGATTCGGGCGTGCGGTAGAGCGACACCAGCAGCACCGTGGTCAGCGTGGCGGCTTCCATCGCCACCCACAGGACGCCGAGATTGTTGGTCGAGAGCGCTAGCAGCATCGCGAACTGGAAGCCCTGGTACATCGAATGATACAGGCGCAGGCGCCCATCGGTGAGACGCCCGCGCTCGACCTCGTGACGCATGTACGGGCGCGAGAAGATCGACGTGGTGAAGCCGACGAAGGCGGTGAGCGCCACCAGGTAGACGTTGAAGGCATCGATATAGAACATCCTGCCACTCGACAGTGTCGGACCGTGCGCGAATACGTCGAGCGCCATCGCGAGCGAAGTGGCGAAGGTAACCGCGCCCACGACGACATTGATCCAGCCGCCGATCGGGCGATGCCCGATGAAGACAAGCAGCAGGCCGCCGATGAGCGGCGAGAGCAGCGTGATGTCGAGCAATGTCACGGCCGCTCCCCCTCGCCACCACCTTCCTCGGGCGGGAACAACGACTCATGCACTTCGGACAGGCGCGTGAGGCGGTCGACGTCGAGCGAGTCGAACGACTCACTCATATGAAAGAAGAACACGCCGAAGAGGATCGCCGCCACCAGCACGTCGAAGGCCACGCCCAGCTCGACGATGAGCGGCATACCGTAGGTCGAAACCACCGCCGAGAAGAACAACCCGTTCTCGATCGACATGAAGCCGATCACCTGGGCGACCGCTTTCTTGCGCGCGATCATGAGCAGCATCCCGAGCAGCACCACGGCGATGCTGACCGCGATGGTGTTGCGCGTGGCGAGCCCCGAAAGGTGCACGATCGGCAGCGCCACGTAGTAGCTGAAAATCACGAGCCCCGCTCCCGCGAGCAGCAGCAGCGACGGGTACTTGATCGCCTCGGCTTCGAGATGAATGTTGAGTTTTACCGCCAGCCGGTACAGCAGCCAAGGGATCATGAACACCTTGAGTACCACCGTGAGTCCCGCCGAGATATAGAGGTGCGGATGCCCGGAAACCAGGGCGACGAGCGCCGTCACTACCGCGAGCAACATGCCCTGCCAGGCGAAGGCGAAGATTAACGGCAGCATGCGCGCCTGGGCGAGCATGATGAACGAAGTGAACAACACCAGCGCGGCGAACAGGATGATCGCCTGGTTGTAGAGACTCAACTGGGAAAGTTCGGTCATCCTAGCCGCCGGTCTCCAGCACCACGTGCGTAAGCATTCCGAGCAGACTCAGCAGGAACGCAAACCCGAGGAACGGCGGCACGCGGAAGATGCGCATCTTGGCGAGTACCGTCTCCCAGACGACCAGAACCACCGCGAGCGCCGTGAGTTTGGCCGCGATGGCGACGACCCCGATGCCCAGCGCCTCGGGCGTGAATTCCTGCGCGATGCCCCACGGCCAGAAGATGTTGGCGACCAGCACCGCGTAGATCATGAGCTTGATCTGCGCGGCCCACTCGATGAGCGCCAGATGCCGGCCCGAATACTCGAGGATCATGGCCTCATGGATCATGGTGAGTTCGAGGTGGGTGGCGGGATTGTCCACCGGAACGCGCCCGGTCTCGGCCACCGCCACCATGGCGAGCGCAAGCAGCGCGAACAGGAACGAGGGCCGCAGCACCAGGCCCGCCTCGAGCACATAGTTAATCGCCGAGGACAGGTTGGTCGAGCCGGCGGTCATCGACAGGGTAAACACCGCCATCAGCATGGCCGGCTCGGCGAGCGCGGCGATGGTCATCTCGCGCGAGGAGCCCATGCCGCCGAAAGCAGTGCCGATGTCCATGCCCGCGAGCGCGGTGAAGAAACGCGCGAGCGCGAAAAATCCGACCAGCACGATCACGTCGGCGATCGCGCCCGTGGGCAAGTCCACGGCCACGAGCGGCACCGCGGCCGCGGCCAGCGACATGGCACCGAAGACTATATAAGGTGTGGCGCGGAACAGCCACGAGGCGTTCTCGGCGAGCACCATGTGCTTGCGGAAGAGCTTGGCGAGGTCGCGGTACGGCTGCCACAGTGCCGGCGCGGCGCGGTTCTGCATGTGGCATTTGACGCGTTTTACCCAGCCGGCCAGCAGCGGCGCGGCGCTGACGAACAGCGCCGTCTGAGCAGCGGCGAGCAGCCAGGCGATCAGCTGATGATCCATAGAAACACCAGCAACGTCACGAACGAATACAACAAATACGTATGAATGCTCCCCGTCTGGATATGCCCGATGCGCCGCGCGGCGCCGAGCACCAGCCGCCCGATCGGCAGATAACCCTTCAGCCACGACCAGTCGTGCACGTGCAACTGGTGATGCAGGCTCAAGGCGCGCCCGAGCACTCCCGCCTCGCGCCGCACCTCGATCGGTTCCTCGATCTTCCACGTGGGCGCAAACACCCGCCGGATCGGCTGACTGAAGGCGCTTGAGGTGTACTGCATGCGCGCATTGAGCGGCCCGAAGCCGCAGTCCCAGGGCGCCGCGCGCCGCACCGGCTTGGCCTTGCGGCGCAGCAGCAGCCGGCCGATGACGAAGGTAATCATGATCGCCAGCAGCACCAGCGGCGCCGAATACGACGCGACCTCGGGCGCGACCGGCGTCAGCCACAACCAGCCCTGGGCCGTGGCCGAGGGCAGGGTCTGGCCCACGAGCAGCTGCGTCACCGGCCCCAGCGTCTCGATCACGGTGGTCGGCAGCACGCCCAGCAGCAGACACAAGCCCGCGAGCAGCCCCATCGCCGCGAGCATGCCCTTGCTGACCTCGTGCGCGTGCGTCACGTGGCGCGAGCGCGGCCGCCCGAGAAAGGCCACGCCGTAGGCCTTGACGAAGCAGGCGGCGGCGAGGGCGGCGGCGAGGGCGAGTATTGCCGCCGACACCGGGATCGCGCTGCGCAGGATCGCGCTCTCGATGGTTCCATGGAGCACCGGCGCCTGCAACGCCGTCTGCAACGTCAACCATTCCGAGACAAACCCGTTGAACGGCGGCAACGCCGAGATCGCGATACACCCCACGAGGAAAAACGCCGCGGTCCACGGCATGCGGTGAATGAGCCCGCCCATGTGATCGAGATCGCGTTCGTGTGTGCGGTACAGCACCGCCCCGGCCCCGAGGAACAACAGTCCCTTGAACAGGGCGTGGTTGAGAACATGATAGAGCGCCGCCACCAGACCCAAGGTGCCCAGCACCTCGTGTCCGGTGCCGAGGAAGATCATCGACAGCCCGAGGCCCATTAATATGATGCCGATGTTCTCGATCGAGTGATAGGCGAGCAGGCGCTTCAAGTCGTGCTGCATGAGCGCGTACAGAACCCCGAGCAGAGTCGACGCGCTGCCGGCGAGCAGCACCACCACGCCCCATTCCCACTGGATATGGCCGATCAGGTCATAGGTCAGGCGCACGATGCCATAAATCCCCATTTTGATCATGGCCCCGCTCATGAGCGCCGAGATGTGCGATGGCGCCACGGGGTGTGCCTCCGGCAGCCAGACATGCAGCGGCACGATGCCGGCCTTGACGCCGAAGCCGATGAAGGCGAGGGTGAAAGCCAGCGTCGCCCACAGCGGAGAGAGCTCGGCTGCCCGCATCTGGTCGAAGGTGAAACCGCCGCTGAAAGCGGCGAGCACACCGAAGGAAATCAGGATGACCCCCGCGCCGGCGTGGCTCAGCATCAGGTAGAGGAAGGCTGCCTGCCGGTTGGCGGCATGCTGGTGCTGATAGGCGACGAGCATGTAGGCGCCGACCGACATCATTTCCCAGAACACCATGAACATGAAGGCATCGTTCGCGAGCATCATCAGTTGCATGCCGAGTATGAACACCGCGGTGAAGACGCCGAGCGGCGGCAGCGGCTGGGCCGGGTCGCCGCGTGTGTACTCGCGCGTGTAATGCCGCCCGTAGAAGCTGATCGCGAGCACGAGCAGACTCAACAGAACGAAGAAGAATCCCGACAGCGGGTCGAGCCGCAGGTGCCAGTGGAGCCAGGGCAGGCCGAGCGCGAGCTGGTCAGTAAGAGTTAAGTTGGCAAGCAGCACCCAGCCGCCGGCGACGATGCCCGCCGCACCGCTAGCGGCGAGCAAGGCGAACGATCCAATATGGAGGAAGCCGGGATGGCGCCGGGTCGCGCCCAGCGACACGACGCCGGAAAGCAGAGCCGCGCCGACGGCGGTATAAGCCAGCCATAGCGGCAACTGCGTGGTCGCGTTCATATGAACATTGACCGCGCCGCCACCCTCATCGCCCGTTGTCCACGGGCCGTTGTGGCGACACCGCAGGCTTCAGTACGAACGGAGAGAGAATTATCGTTAGGCATTTTTAGGTTTCACTGTAAGAACGCGGGGTCAGCTTGTCAAATCCGCGTGTAGCCGCCGGATCCCGAGGCGCAGGGCGACTCCCTTCCGAGGCGAAGCTGCTTCGAAGGGAGTACGCCGGGCCGTCACATGAGGCAACGTTCAATGAGTCGCACCGGCCGCCACCGCCGAAAGAGCATGCGCCTCGGGCGGTGACGGCGCGACTCCGTCCCGTGGCGAAGCTCTTTCGGACGGAGGAAGTGGGGCTGCCATTCCAGAGCCTCACTCCTTGAGTCGCCGGCTGCCATCTCCGAAAGCCTTCGTCTCGGGATCTGGCAGCCCCTTCGGAGACGGCGGCAGTAGCGCCCAAGGAAACTTGGTTCATTGCGGCTACTGCGTACATTGCGGAAAGAGCATTCGCCTTGGGCACTGGGCGCTACCCGATCAGCCACTGCACAACCAGCAACACCAGCAACGTCACGAACGAATACAACAAATACGTATGAATGCTCCCCGTCTGGATATGCCCGATGCGCCGCGCGGCGCCGAGCACCAGCCGCCCGATCGGCAGATAACCC
>NZ_JBAVEJ010000309.1:0-7631 GCF_049587675.1 Sulfuricaulis sp.
AGAATTAGAAAAAGCCATTCAATTTGACAATGTTGTCGAAGTGGAGAAATTCCTTAAGAGGGGGTTGGACGTCAATGCAACAAACGAGGATGGATTTAGATTAATTGAGCTTGCCATCCACACCAGAAAAACATTTGAATTTTTAGTCGCACAAGGCGCCGATGTGAAAGCTCCTACGAAGATTGGAAATTATGGCTACTTGCTACATCTCATAGCAACCCAAGGAAATCAATACGGACCAAGTATTGAGAAGGCAAAGTTGTTGGTTGCTAAAGGGGCAGATGTAACCTCTCGCAATAGCTATGGCGAAACTCCATTGCACATAGCGGCATCAAGAGAGTATGGAGTGCCAATGGCGAAATTTCTCCTGTCTAAAGGTGCTGATATCAACGCCATCGATCATAACGCAGAGAGCCCGGTACACTGGGCGGCAGGCCTAGGATGCTTCGATTGTGTCGTATTCCTTCACGCCAATGGAGCACAAATAGACTTGAAGAATAATAAGGGCGACACACCGCTCTTAAAAGTTGTGAAGAGTGGTCGTATCAACATGGGCCCTATTCTTGAATTTCTTATTAAAAACGGGGCTGATACCTCCGTTAAAGACATGAATGGACTCACACCTCTGCAATTGGTTGAGGGCAAGGCACACCGCGCAGATCTAGCCATCGTCCTCCAAAAGTATCAGTCACAGCATTAATGGTCTGATTTGAGAATCGGAATATAAAGGGGCCAAGCTCAATTTTTCCTTGCCGATGAACTAACCCAGCTTAAGGCATCCGCGCGGAGGTGTTTTAACGCCCCGTATGGCGCGCCCGAGCATCGCAGCCGGAATCGGGAGAAGCGAGCCTCGTGTTTGAGCCCGAGGCGCGTATTTCGCGCCCGGCGAGTTGAGGCGAGTGCCGATTCCGGCGAGAAGCGCAGTGGGTTCGCGCTGCCAGTGGCAGCGCGAACGGGCGCACAGGGATGTGCGCCCTGGACTTTCCCGCGGAGCCGGAGGCGTAGCGGGAAAGGTCGCGCCATCCGGGGTGCCCTTTCTTTTGGTTACTTTTCTTTGGGCAAGCAAAGAAAAGTAACCTGCCGTGGGTCAGCCACCCACAAGTAGCTTTTCATTATCGCCGGAGGCGATTCGACAGAAGCTAAGATTCTCCATCCAAATGCTATAAAATGCGCAACGAATCCCGGATCACACCCACGAGCCCGAACCTCACTTGAAAACCCTCCGTCTCGGTACCCGCAAAAGCCAGCTAGCCCTGTGGCAAGCGCATTACGTGCGCGACGCGCTCACGCGGCAACATCCTGGATTGAGCGTCGAACTCGTCACCATGACCACCGAGGGGGACCGCATCCTCGACCGCAGCCTGGCCAAGGTCGGCGGCAAGGGGCTGTTCATCAAGGAACTGGAGCAGGGGCTGCTCGAAAACCGCATCGATATTGCCGTGCATTCCATGAAGGACGTGACGGCCACGCTCCCGCCGGGCCTGCATCTGTCCGTCGTGTGCGAACGCGAAGACCCGCGCGACGCCTTCATCTCCAACCATTACGCGACGCTCGACGCGCTGCCCCGCGGCGCGCGTGTGGGCACCTCGAGCCTGCGCCGGCAGTGCCAGTTGCGCGAGGCCTATCCGCATTTCGAGATCGTCACGCTGCGCGGTAACGTCAACACGCGCCTGGCCAAACTCGATGCCGGCGAATTCGACGCCATCCTGCTTGCCGTGGCCGGCATCAAACGTCTGGGCATGGAAGAACGCATCCGCCAGCGGCTCGACCCGTCCGTCAGCCTCCCGGCCGTGGGCCAGGGCGCGGTCTGCATCGAGTGCCGCGAGAGCGATGCTGCCACCAATGAACTGCTTGCACCGCTGAATCACCGCGAGTCGCAAATCCGCGTGGCGGCGGAGCGAGCCATGAACGCTCACCTCGAAGGCGGTTGCCAAGTCCCCATCGGCGGCTACGCCGAATTACACGGCGATCAACTGCATGTGCGCGGGCTAGTGGGCGAACCGGATGGCAGCCGTCTGCTGCGCGCGGAACTGCGCGGGCCGGCGGTGCAGGCCGAGCAGTTGGGTGCACAGCTCGCGCAGCGCTTGCTCGCGCAAGGCGCCAAGGACATCCTCGACAAGGTTTACGGACGTGCGTGAATCCGCCTCCCCCGGCGGCACGCTGCAAGGGGTGCGCGTGCTCGTCACCCGTCCGCGCGATCAGGCGGAAAAACTTGCGCTCCTTATCGAGGGTGAAGGCGGTGAAGCGATCCGCTTCCCGGTGATCGAAATCGCGGAACCAAAAGACACCCAGGCGCTGCTCTCCGTAATCGACCGGCTGGATCGGTTTGGCCTCGCGATATTCATCAGCCCCAACGCCGTCAACCGGGCAATGAATCTCATTCTCACGCGCCGTGGCGACTGGCCGCGGAACGTGCGCATTGCCTGTGTCGGGCGCGGAAGCGCACGTGAGTTCAAACACTTCGGCATCGAGAACGTGATCGTCCCGGCGGGCCGGTCCGACAGCGAGGCGCTACTCGCGCTGCCCGAACTGCAACGGGTTACAGGAAACAAAATCGTCATTTTCCGCGGCGAGGGCGGACGCGAATTGCTCGGCGATACGCTCAAGGCGCGCGGCGCCGAAATCGAATACGCCGAATGCTACCGGCGGGCGCGCGCGCGCGCCGACGTCACGCCGTTGCTGCGCCGCTGGGCGCGCAGCGAGATCGATATCGTCAGCCTCACCAGCATGGACGGGCTGCACAACCTGCTCGACATGCTGGGCCCGGCCGGGCAACCGTGGCTCGCCCGAACCCCCGTCATTGTCGTCAGCAGGCGCATGGCCGAGGTTTGCCATGAATTGGGCTTAAAGACCGAGCCGATAATCGCGGCTCAGGCGAGCGACGAGGCCATCCTGGAGGCCATCAAGACGTGGCGAGAAACGCAAAAAACCCTATAATCACCATACCAATACAGGCTGTTACCCATGAATGACACGGACGCCAAAAAGATCCTCGATGACCAGTCCGCCGCTGCCCGGCGCGGCAAGAACCCGCTAAAGAAATCTGCCGACGTGCCAAGTGCCGGCCGCGTCCGTGGCGGACTGGCGCTGATCCTCGCCAGCCTTGCGCTTATCGCGTGCGGCTATCTCTGGTACACCGTGCTCTACCAGAACGCCGACCTGTTTTCGATGGACATCGCCGGCGCGCTTGATCGCATCGAGTCCAGCACCAACCAGACGCAGGAATCGCTCGCCAACGCCGAAAAGGACATCAAGACTCTCAAGGAAACCCAGGACACGCTCCGCGCCTCGCTCGAGAAGATCAACACCGATCTCGCGCGCAACCGGCTGGAATGGGCCCTGACCGAGACCGAGCAGCTGCTGGTCATCGCCAACAACCGCCTGCAGCTTGCGCGCGACTCACGTTCCGCCCTCGCCGCGCTGCGCGCCGCCGATCAGCAGTTGCAGCTCCTGGCCAGCCCGAAACTTCTGCCGGTGCGTCGCGAACTGGCGCGCGAGATATCGCTGCTCGAATCGCTCGACAAGCTGGATGTCAGCGGCATCACATTGCGTCTCGCAACCCTGGCCGAATCCGTGGACCGCCTGCCACTGGCAACCGATACCCGGCTGCATGAATTCGAAGCCGGCAAAGCGCAGGCCGGACAAGGCAGCGTCCAGGTAGCGGCGGCGGACACTGGCTGGCGGCAGACGGCACACAGCCTGTGGCAGGACATCCTTTCCCTCGTGCGCATCCGCAACGACACGGAATTGCAACGGCCATTGCTGCCGCCGGAACAGCAATATTTCCTTCGCGAGAATCTGCGCCTGATGCTGTACGGAGCGCAGCAGGCGCTGCTGCAGGGCAGCATCCCGACCTATCAGCAGAATCTCAAATCGGCACAACGCCTGATCAAGGATTTTTTCGATCTGAATTCACAGAGCGTGATCTCGGCACAAAGCGAGCTCGGCAAACTGCAAGGCATGAAAACCGTCACCGATCTGCCGGACATCACATCCTCGCTCACCACCCTGCGCCGCCTCAGCGGCCGAAAGGCCGAACCGTGAAACTGCTGTTTTTCATCATCGCACTGCTGTTTGCCGCCGTGCTGATCACGCTTTACGCTCTCGACAATCCGGGCTACGTGCTCATTGCGCACGCGCCGTGGAGTATCGAGATGTCGCTCACACTCTTCATCCCGCTGATGATCGTCGTGTCCTTTATGTTTTATCTCTCCCTGTACATCATCCTGCGTCTTTGGCGCATTCCCCGTGACGTCGGGCGCTGGCGCACTCGCCGGCAGGCGCGGCGGGCGCGCACGGCACTCCTCAAGGGGCTGACCAATCTCGCGGAGGGAAACTGGGCGGAGGCGGAGGCGCAGCTGCTCGCCGGCATGCGGCATGGCGATACACCGCTGCTGAATTATCTCGGCGCCGCCATGGCCTGCGAGGGTCAGGGGAATAGCGAGAAGCGCGACGAGTACCTGGCGCTGGCGCACAAAAACGCGGCGCAACACGACCTCGCCATCGGCATGACGCAGGCCTATTTGCAACACCAGGCACATCAGCTGGAGCAGTCGCTCGCGACCCTGAACGAGCTGCGGGGTAACGCGCCGAAGCACCGGCAGGTGCTGAAACTGCTTGCACAGGTGCATCAGGAATTGCGCGACTGGACCGGTCTGATCGAACTGCTCCCGGACCTGCGCCAAAATTATGCCATGACCACGAAAGAAGTCGACGCGCTCGAACTGCAAGCGCATCACGAGTTGCTCAAGCTCTCGCTGCCCTCCGGCAAACCGGGCGTGCTGGAAAAAGCCTGGAACGCGGTACCGAAAACGCTGCGGCGCAATCCCTCGATGATCGCGACCTACGCCCGTCAGCTCATCCGGCAAGGAGAAATGGCGCAGGCCGAATCCGTGCTGCACACCGCCATCGAGGACGGCTGGGACTCCACGCTGGTCGAGCTTTACGGTCAGTCACTGGGAAAGAATGTGGCGGAACAACTCGAAACGGCCGAAGGCTGGCTGTCATCGCACCGCAGTGATCCTAAACTACTGCTGACGCTGGCGCGTCTCGCCTTGCATAACGAGCAGGACAGCAAGGCGCGTGGCTATTTCGAACAATGCCTGACGCTGCACGGTCCGTCCGAGGCTTATCACGAACTGGGCAATCTGATGGAACGTCTTGGAGATAAAGACAAGGCGCTCAACTACTACCGGCGCGGCCTGGAGATGTACGCCAATGAATTGCGCGCCACTCCCGCGCGCGGGCTGGGCTCGACCGTTTCCCGTTTCCGCGCGGCGCGTTAGACCGCACAGTTCTTAGCGCGGCGATTCAAGCACGGCATTCTGTGCGCGGAAAATATCCATCGAATAGGTGAAATCACCGACCCATTTGCCTGCTCGGTAGTCGATCCGTACCACGTCAGGTACAAAACCCTTCCGGTCCGCAGCCATGGGAAAGTCACTGGCCACGGCACCGCTGTCAATCTCATCGAAACTGCACGCCTTCTCGTAGCGCGCCGGCCGAAACCACAGGCTGAGCTTTGGAGTGACGGGAACCGCGTCCTTGTTTTCCTCATCGCTGAACCACACGCGCTTGGCGACCATGCATCCGAAGATCAGTTGCACTTCGGCGTACAAGCGCTCGGCGCGCTTCGCCAGCGCGCGCTCGGCCGCGGCGCTCAGCTCCACGCGCACCGGCTTGCCATAAAGCTGGATCGTGGCGTTCACTTTTGTTCCGGTTCGCCGGGCTTTTCGGAAGACTCAATAGCTTCGCGATTTTTCTCGGCGTCTTGCCGGAGGGTGTTTTCCACGGTGCGCGCCTTGTCTTTCATCTGTACTTGAGAGCCGAACACCGTGTCTTTGACATCTTTTTTCTGTCCGTCGCACGCCGCCAGCAGCATCATCAGCACCGTCACAGCAAAAAATATTCGCATCGTTGATCTCCCCTTGAATCAGTCTGCATCAGGTACCCGACGTGTGGGCGTGTTCAAATGAATCATAGTACAGCCTGTCATTGGGCAGGCCATGCGCTATTACCGCCTTTTTGAGCGCCTCGATCATGGGCGGCGGGCCGCTGGCGTACACCTCATGCCGGCTCAGATCGGGGTGATCGGCAATCACGGCCTCGTGCACCCAACCGCGGCGACCGCTCCAGTCATCCTCGGACAAAGGCTCGGAAAGCACCAGCGTATTGTGGAAATGAGCATGTTCACGGGCCCACGCCTGCGGCAGATTATGCAGGTACAGGTCGCGCTGCGCACGCACGCCCCAGTACAGATGCATAGTCCGTTTAATTCCTGTGGCAAACGCATGTTCGAGAATGCTCTTGATCGGCGCGAATCCGGTGCCGCCCGCGACCAGAATCACCGGTCGGTCCGAGTCTTCGCGCAGAAAAAAAGTCCCGAGCGGTCCCTGAAAACGCAGCAGATCCCTTTCCTTCATCGTGGTGAAGACCTGCCCGCTGAACAACCCGCCCGGAACATGGCGGATATGCAGATGGAGCAATTCATCCGCGTGCGGCGCGGTGGCGAGCGAAAAACTGCGCCGTTGGTTACCGCTCAGCAGGATGTCGATATATTGACCGGCGAGAAATTGCAGGCGCTGGCCTTCGGCCAGTTTGAGCGAAAGTTGCATCACGTCGTGTGCGAGCCTGTCCAGCTTCATTACACGGCACGGCATGATGCGGATCGGGATGCCTTCCGCGGCGCTGATTTCCCTGGCATCGATCACCAGATCCGACAGCGGCACGGCTTGGCAGAAAAGCGCGGCGCCAGCGCCCCTCTCCTCATCGCTCATTGCCTTGGCTTCGTATCTGCCGTAATCGATCTTGCCGGAGATAAGCTTTCCCTTGCAGGTGCCGCAATCGCCGTTACGGCAACTGTAGGCGAGCGTCACGCCATGGCGCAGGGCTGCGGCCAGGACGGTTTCCTTCTCGTTGGCGGTAAATTCATGCCCGCTGGATTGGATGCGGATCTTGTGGGTCATGGGGAGCGCTTTGTGCGGGATAGAGGCTTCGCGATGATCGGGCGCCTATTGTTCCCCAAAACGTCGTCGAGGAAAACCACAGAATATAAAATGAGTAAGCCGGCGTGAAACACCGACATTGCATCTAACTAAAGCGCGACAGGATTCAGTGTGGCAGGATGCTTCGGAAGGCAGTCGCCCGTTCGCCTCGGGCGCTGGGTGCTAGATCCAGGAGACGCCGTTGACGTTTTCCAGGATTTTCACCGCGCGGTCGACCTGCTGTAGCTTGAGTGCCTCGCGCGCCGCGTTATTGCATTCCTCGCGCGTGCCGCACTCCATGCCGTCCACCTGATACACCAGGCGGTTGGCGGTGCGCGAGTAGGTCGCGCCGTTCCACTCGAAGCGGCTGTAGGCGCCCTGCGTGGATGAAATTTCGGAGTAGGTTTCGATCTGCGGATAGCCGCCCGCGCCTTCATGCAGGCGGAAGCTTCTGTCGAAAGCGAGCAAGGTGACGGCGGATCCGCCGGCCTTTTCCACCAGCCAGGCACGGCAACCGCTGCCTTGGCACAATTCATTCGTGACCATGAACAGGTCACCTCTTCCGGTCTTGGCTACCCAGCGACGGGTGAACTCCGGCTGGTGGCAAACCTCTAATTCCCCGGTCACGGAAACCGCGCAACCGCTGGC
>NZ_JBAVEJ010000310.1:0-1835 GCF_049587675.1 Sulfuricaulis sp.
AGCGCGAATCGCTCGGGAATTCATCTCGAATTACATAAAACCAATCTGTCCACGTCTTGCACCATGCATCCGAAAAACATTCCAGCAAGGAACAAGAAACGAGGTCGGAGCAATTGAAACGTAAGGAATATGCTCTATATCAGTAACATGGGTTCTTTGATCCGGTTTTGATGCAAGTCAATAACTGCCCCGCCGGTACGCATGACAATTCTCCCTGAATTGTCGGGTGATTCCTGGGATGATCCGTTCACATCCGGAAGGGGATGCGAATCGTCTATTTCTGAAGTCGAGGGGGAAGCATATGTACAAGCGGGTATTGGTGCCGATCGACGGCAGTGAGATCGCCAAACGCGCGCTGGATGAAGCGATCAACCTGACCAAGGGGCACAAGGTCGAGCTGAAGATCGTGTTTATCGGCAGCGACGACGAGAGCAGTCGGGAGGTCATCGAAGTGGCCATGACCCGAGCCGTCAACGCCGGGTTGCAGCCGGAGAGCGGGTTGCTGGGCAAGTTCGAGACCGAGGAGATCGCCGATGTCATCTTGCAGGAAGCCAAGGAGTGGGCCGCCGATCTGATCGTGATGGCGACCCACGGACGCCGCGGCGTGGCCCACATGATACTCGGCAGCGTCACCGAGGGCGTGATCCGTGCCTCGCCCGTTCCGGTCCTGGTTATCCGCGGCGCTTAAGAGTTATAGGGATCGGAGTATTTTATAAAAAATCCCCTCGAGCCCATTGAGGACATCCTCTTAATTTTTTGATCCTCTGTTCATGGCTGTGGGTGTTCCGGTCCAACTCAGGCCGCGTATATAGCGATAAGGAGCAAAAGCGCAGCAATGCCTTGAAAAAGGATGCGGGCGTTCATGAGTTGGCCGCTGTGCTTGTCATCATATGCAGCGCCCCGGGTCATCGAGCTGATGCCCATCACGATGGAGATAACAGTGGCGATGAGGGCCAAGACAATTAGTATCGTTATTTGCTTCATAAGCTGCTCCTTCTGCATGGGTATTTTGTGTCTATATGTTTACCTGTCAGTGCAGGATTGTCCAGAAACTGCTGGCATGAATGGAACCGGTTAAAGGGTTCGGGGTGATTTAGAGCTAATCACTCCGAGTTGTTTGTCGTCCCAGAGCGGTCCGATACGTTAAAATCCCCGGCTGCCATGTTGCAAAACCTCAAACAATTCTTCGATCAGCACATTCTCCCGGCCGGACGCGAGCAGGGCAAAAGCACGGACCACGCCGTGCAAGTGGCCACGGCCGCGCTGCTGTTCGAGGTCATGCGCATGGACGGCGAACTCAAGGAAGTCGAGCGCCATGCGATGACGGCCGCCATCCACGCGCGTTTCGAACTGACGTCCGAGGAAACGGCGGCGCTCATGCGTCTGGCGGAGGCCGAAGCGAAGCAGGCCACCGATTACTACCAGTTCACCGCGCTCATCAACAAACACTACACCGCGGCGCAGAAGGAGCAGGTGGTCGAGCACCTGTGGCAGGTGGCAGCCGCCGACCACGAGATCGACCGTTTCGAGCGCACCCTGGTGCACAAGGTCGCTGATCTTTTACATGTCCCACGCCCGGCGCAGATCGCCGCGCGTGAGCGCGCGATGCGCACCGCGCGCCAAGAATCAAAATAGGCGCCAATCCACCATTTAATTATTGCGCATTGCTTCCGCTACAGTGACTGTATTAGTCGTAGCGCGGAAGTCGATGGATCATAATGCCCACATGCGCGAAATAGACGGTTCTTTCGGCGAGGGCGGCGGACAGCTTCTGCGCACAGCCTGTGCGCTTGCCGCCATCACGGGCGCGCCGCTGCGATTGCGCAACATCCGCG
>NZ_JBAVEJ010000311.1:0-2117 GCF_049587675.1 Sulfuricaulis sp.
ACCAGCGGAATCTGGTCGGCAATATTGAATCGGATGGCGGCGCGGATTTTGTTTTCAATCTGCAGGTAGCGCGCCACCTTTTTTGCGGGCAGCGCTTTGCCAAGCTTTGCCGCATAGGATTTGCGCATGGCCGCTTCGGACGCCTCGACGTCGAGCATCTCGTTGATGAGGGGCTGCGCCTGCTGGTCGGTCATGGCGCCGCTGTTGTAGGCTTTGGCGTAACTATCGATCATCTTTATCACCCGTTCATTGAGTTTCATCAGATCTTTCTGATAGGCATCGTAGATCGGCCAGAACGCCTTGGATTCAGCGTCACTCAGATCCATGTTCGCCGCCACGAGCATTTTCTTGTCGGCCTTTACCTTGTCCAGCAGAATCTGCATGTTGGTATTAGCGGCGGAGTCCGCGGCATATGTCGGTGCCGCCATGGCCAGCGTCCCGCACATAATCGGCAGAATGAGCACTTTGAGTATCTTCATGATGTCTTCCTTTTCTGATAGATGGTTGTGGTTTTCAGGAACTGGAACGACCGCCGCCGACCGTCACCCCATGACGCAACATCGTCATCGCAGGTGCCAGGCCGTGCCAGCCATTTCCAGTAACGGTGACGAGTTTGAATCATGCCTTCGCGTGGAAGCCTGTTTCCAGCCCCGTCACGAAAGCGAATCTAGCAAATACCCCTAGGTGGCAGATATTGGACCTTGGTCGCATATCCATAATCGGGAAGTTTCCTTATTGATTCATGGTTTGCAGGTTTTATTTCGACCCACGGAATTCCTGCGCCAATTCAAGCCGCAGTTTCCACGCCGGTTCACCGGCGCGCGCCACATACGGTTCGCAAACCCAGCGATCGCCGATCGCCGCCAGCTCGCCATGGGCATAAACGAGCGGCAGGCGCTGACGCTCCCAGGGCGGGATGCTGGCCTCCTGCAACAGTTTCTTGAGTTTATGGTGATGCGCGCGACCCGGCAGCTGACAGGTTTCACCGCCCTGACGCCAGCCGACCATGAGCGGCGCATGGCCGATGCGTTCCTGCGACAAGCCGTCACCGCGAGCAGCCATGGCATGAAGTCGGCCCACGCCCGGGATTTCCAGCGGCTGGCTTAAATCCCAGGACAGCCTCATGGCGGAATCCGTTTCCCGTCGAGGTTTTAGCGCAACCAGCTCGTCCCGATACCGGCGTACTTCCGCCTCCGGCCAACATACGGCGGCGTGCCGTGTACGCGGTTCATGCGCCACCTGTGCCAGGATTTGTTCGAGGTGCATCGCCGACGGCGCCAAAAATCCCTGCCGGCGCAACCAATAGCGCACCAGGTTGCGCTGGCGCGGCGGAGAAAACTGGCTGAGCGCCGTCACCGACAGCGCCGATGGATCCTTGGCACGACTGGCATGCCAGTCAATCTCCGCCACGGCATCGAGCAGTCCGGCCGCCTCGGCTGACAGGGCGGCGGCGCGCGCGATCTGCCGCGCAGCTCCGGGCCAGCGCGCATCCAGCAGCGGGAATACTTCATGCCGCAGGTAATTGCGCGAAAACCGCGAGTCACGATTGCTTGGATCATCGACCCAGCGCAGCTTTTCCCGCTCGGCATAGTCCGCGAGCTGGGCCCGGGTGAAGCCCAGCAGAGGCCGCACCAGCCGTCCTGATGAAAACAGAGCGATTTCAGGCATGGCAGCCAATCCATGGGTGCCGGAGCCGCGCAGCAATTGCAGCAGTACGGTTTCGGCCTGATCGTCGATATGGTGCGCCGTCAGCAAAACATCTTTCGCGCCCACGTGGCGCGCAAGACAGACATAGCGCGCCTGTCGCGCCGCCGCTTCCAACCCATGTTCGCGGATTTCCATGTCCGGAATAAGCAGTCGCTCGATCGTGCACGAGACGTTCAACTCTTCGCAGAATTTTTCCGCATGCTGCGCCCACGCCGCCGAAGCCGGTTGCAGCCCATGGTCCACGTGCACCGCACTCAGACGCAGCAACATCGCGTCGCGCAGGACGCAAAGGGCATGCAGCAACACACAGGAATCGAGACCGCCGCTGAAGGCGATTTTTAACGGCGTTTCCGGGGAGAGTCCGAGACGGCGCAGGACATCCGCCAGTGCCGAGGGAGAAAACACGTTAT
>NZ_JBAVEJ010000312.1:0-3177 GCF_049587675.1 Sulfuricaulis sp.
GCTCACGCTACAACACGAACACCGGCGTGCTCACGCCGCACATGTTCCGCAAGGTGTTCGCGGATGTGCGCGGTTATCTCGACGCCTGAATCCAGGCGACCACGTCCGCCGCGTTCTTGTCGGGCGGAAACACCGGATAGAACACCTTGGTGATGACGCCGTTATCGATGACAAGCGCCATGCGTTTCAACAGCGTCATGTTGGCGACGCCGAAGGTCGGCAGCTTGAGCGCCCGGGTAAAGGCGAGCGTCGCGTCGGAGAGGATCGGAAACGGCAGTTGCAGGCGGCTCGCCGCCTCCTGCTGGTAGGCCGTGTCCTGCGTCGACAGGCCGAACACCTGCGCGACGCCGAGTTGCTTGAGTTCGGCGAAATGATCGCGGAAGCCGCAGGACTGCGGCGTGCAGCCTCGCGCGCCGGGGATTTCGTTCCAACCGGGCGGCAGATCGACACCGGGCACGCCGGTGCGTGGATAGAGGTAGAGCACGCTGCGGCCCGTGAGCTTGGCCAAGTTGACGGCCGAGCCGGAGGTTGCCGGCAACGCCAGGTCGGGAAGCCGCCTGCCGGTGAGATGGTCGGCGCCGCCGTCGTCCTGCGGCACCGGGATGTCAGCCGGCAGGACCTGCGGATTATGCGTTCCGGGCGCTTCGCTCATGGCTCCCTCATTTGCAGGCTTGCAGGAAGGCCGCGACCTGTCGGTAGCTAATCAAGTTGTCCGGTTTTGGCAGCACATCATATGTCCGCTTCTGTTTGCTGCTGTTTTTGGCCTTGTGGGGTTTGTGGGCAGGCGCGAAGCGGCTGTCCACAAATCCACAAGGCTTAAGGTTGCGGCGTCGAAGCGGGGTCACGCGGCAGCCTTTAATCGTTCTCCTGTTATGGCTTGGCCGTCGGCATCGTATCGCGCCAGCAGGCGCGGCCCATGGAACACGGCGAGGGTGCCGTCGGGATAGGCGCGCACCTTGACGCAGGCCTTGACGTAGTGGGCTCGCAGCGGGCTTTCCGGCAACTGCAGCCGCAGGCCGGCATAGGCAATGGTGTTGTCGCGCGCCACGATACGCTCGTCCTGCACGCACAGAATCTCGCGCAGCAGCGCCGGCTCGGCGGGCACGAAGGCGCTCTCCGGCAGCGCCGGCGGCCTGGCGAAGCGGGCGTTGTGGGCCGGCAGGTAGACTTCGCGGATGAAGCGGTTGGCGCTCTCCACGTCGCCGACGCCGGCCAGGTTCAGCTCCTTCGCCAGCCGGTCTTGCAGCGTGCCGAACATGCGCTCCGAGCGCCCGCGTGCTTCCGGCGAATAGGCCGGGATGTGCTCGATGCCCAGATGCTTCAAGGCCCGGCCGACCTGCGTCAGCCGCTCCTTGTCGACCGGACCGTCCGCCTTCGGCGTATGGAAGTAGTGGCTGCCGCGATCGGTATAGAGGCTTCCCGACAGGCCCTTGGCGGTAAACACCTCCAGCAAGCCGGCAAACGTCGAGGCGGTGCCTTCTTCCTCGACCAGGAAGGCCGAATAGATCGTGCTGGTGGCGTCATCCATGGTCACGATGAGATCGAGTTCCGGTTGTCCCGTCAGCCAGGCGAAGCGGCTGCCGTCCTGGTGCAGCATCATGCCCTCGCACGGCTTGCGCGCGCGCTTGCGCCGGTGTGCCCCGCGCCGCTTGGCACGCTCGACAAGGCCTGCCGTGTGCAACTGCGTCTTCACCCAGGTGTAGCCCCAGCGAAAGCCATGGTCGCGCACCAGGTGCTCGTGGAAATGCTTCACGTTCCAGCCCCGGTAAGCATCCCGGTACAGATCCAGCATCAGCCGCAGGTCCCTCGCCGGAACCCGCTTCGGCGACGCTCTGCCGAGCCGCCCGTCGAGCAGCCCCGCCAGCCCATCCTCCTCATAACGGTCGCGGTAGCGCCGGAATTGCCGCTCCGACATCCCAAGAAGCTCGCCGGCCTCCATCATCGACAAATTGCCCCGCTCCCAGCGGCTCAAAACATCCCGAAACTTCTGCATCCTGCGGTCCTGTAGCCACGTCGTCCGGTTCATCGTCCCTGCTCCTGCGCAGGGCACAAAACCGGACAACTCGTGTGCTACCTAACCCGGACAACTCGTGTGCTTACGACAATCGCGCAACCTATTCTGTTGACAAGATCGAAGTCGGTGGCGATCATCATGCGCGATCGAAGCGACATTGGATTGCAATTGCCGCCGATCGCTCCGCGCTGGATCGAGGCGGCGCCCCAATAACAACACCGTACTGGGATGGAGCCCCTGAAAGGGAGGAATTCAATGCACGGGAAAATCTTTGGTGTCGCGCTTGCCGCGGCGCTGCTGGCAACGCCGGCCTTGGCCGCTCCGATAACGCTCAAGTTCAACTCGCCGGCGCCGCCGCCGTCGTTCCTTCATAACAACGTGTTCAGGCCTTGGATCGCCAATGTTGAAAAGGCGTCGAAAGGCACGCTCAAGATCCAGCTCTATGTCGGCGGCACGCTCGGCAACTTCAATGTCGCCTATGACCGGGTCGTCGACGACGTCGCCGATATCGGCTTCATCCTGACAGCCTTCGCCAACGGCAAATTCAACAAACTCGATGTCGCCGAGCTCCCGTTCCAATCGAAGAACTCGACCGAAGCGGCTTACGCCTTGTGGAAGATCTATGCCAGCGGCATAGCCAATGACGAGTTCGACAAGATCAAGCCGCTTGCCATCTGGACGTTCCCCAACAACGCGCTGCATACGAAATCGAAGATCACCTCGCTCGACGACGTGAAGGGAATGCGGCTGGCCACTTCGAACGCATCGAACGCGCAAATTGTCGAAAGGCTCGGCGGGGTGCCGGTCACCTTCACGCCGCCCGATACCTACGAGGCGATCAGCCGTGGTATCGCCTCAGGTTCCCTCATGCCCTTCACCGGGATGAGAATTTTCAAGATCAACGAGGTGACCAGCCATCATCTCGATGAACCGCTCGGCGGCGCGACGGCCATGATGTTCATCAACAAGCAAAAGTACGATTCGCTGCCGCCCGAAGCCAAAGCGGCGATCGATAAGTACTCCTACATGCCGCTTTCCGAGATCACCGGCAAAGCGACGGACGCGGACTGGGCAAAGGCGCGCGCTTTGGTCGCCAGCAGTGTCAATACCCTATCCCCGGAACAGGAAAAGAAATGGGAAGCGGTCACCCGACCGGTTGTGGC
>NZ_JBAVEJ010000313.1:0-3030 GCF_049587675.1 Sulfuricaulis sp.
AGATCATCGTCATCGGCGGGCCGGCGATGCTGATCGGTCTTGGCGGCGGCGCGGCCTCGAGCATGGCCACCGGCACCAGCCACGAGGAACTCGATTTCGCTTCGGTGCAGCGCTCCAACGCCGAGATGCAGCGGCGCTGCCAGGAAGTCATCGACCAGTGCTGGGCACTGGGCGAAGAAAATCCCATCTTTTCCATTCACGATGTCGGTGCGGGCGGTTTGTCCAACGCGTTGCCGGAGCTGGTGAATGGCGCCGGCCGTGGCGGCAAATTCGACCTGCGCGCGGTGCCGAACGACCAGCCCGGCATGTCTCCGATGGAAATCTGGTGCAACGAAGCGCAAGAGCGCTATGTGCTGGCCGTGGACGATAAGCAGATCGAAACTTTTCGCGCGCTCTGCGAGCGCGAACGTTGTCCCTATGCCGTGGTCGGCGAAGCCACCGAAGCACAGCATCTGGTGCTGGAAGACGGCTACTTCAGATCGAACCGGAACCTGACGACGGATGAAGCACTCGCCGAACGCATGGCGACACCGATCGACATGGACCTCGGCGTGCTGCTCGGCAAGCCGCCGAAGATGCAGCGCAACGTCAGCCATCTCAAGAGCAAGCTCGAACGCTTCAAGACCAAGGGCCTCGATCTCAAGGAAGCGGCCTATCGCGTGCTGCGGCTTCCGACCGTCGCCAATAAAACCTTTCTCATCACCATCGGCGATCGCACCGTGTCCGGGCTGGTGTGCCGCGACCAGATGGTCGGCCCGTGGCAGGTGCCGGTGGCCGACGTGGCGGTCACCGCCAGCGGCTACGAGGGTTATACCGGCGAGGCCATGGCCCTGGGCGAGCGCACGCCGCTCGCGCTCATCAACGCCGCCGCCAGCGGGCGCATGGCGATCGGCGAGGCGCTCACCAACCTGGCCGCGACGCGCATCCAGAAACTTCCGGACGTAAAGCTCTCCGCCAACTGGATGGCGCCCGCCGGCCATCCGGGCGAGGACGCGGCGCTGTACGACACCGTGCGCGCGGTAGCGCTCGAATTGTGTCCGGCGCTCGGCATTTCGATTCCGGTCGGCAAGGATTCGATGTCGATGAAAACCGTGTGGCAGGACAGCGACGGCGGGCAGCGCGCCGTGACCGCGCCGCTGTCGCTGATCGTGTCGGCATTCGCCCCGGTCATGGACGTGCGCAGGACGCTTACTCCGCAGCTGCGCACTGACGAGGGCGAGACTGACCTGATTCTGGTCGATCTCGGCAAGGGCGCCAACCGTCTGGGCGGCTCGGCGCTGGCGCAGGTTTACGGGCAGATCGGCGACGAGGCCCCGGACGTGGATGACCCGCGCGTGCTGCGGCTGTTTTTCCACGTCATCCAGGCGCTGAACGAACTGGGTTTCGCCTACGCCTATCACGACCGTTCCGACGGCGGCCTGTTCGCCACCATCTGCGAAATGGCCTTCGCCGGGCACACCGGCGTGCGCATCGATCTCTCCGATCTCGGCAGCGACCCCGCCGCCGCGCTGTTCAACGAGGAGCTCGGCGCGGTGCTGCAAGTGCCGCGCGTGCGGCGCGACGGCATCATCGGCGCATTGAAACAGGCCGGGCTGGCACGCCACACGCATATCATCGGCACGATTACTAACGATGACATTATCAGCTTCAATCATCTCGGCAAGGAATTTTTCTACGACTCGCGCGTGAACCTGCAGCGCGCCTGGTCCGAGACCAGCTACCACATGCAGCGGCTGCGCGACAATCCGCAGTGCGCGCAGGAGGAATACGACCGCCTCCTGGATATGACCGATCCCGGCCTGAGCGCGGAACTCACCTTCGACCCCGAGGATAAAATCGCCGCACCCTTCATCGCGCGCGGGGTCAAGCCGCGCATCGCGATCCTGCGCGAGCAGGGCGTCAACGGCCAGGTGGAAATGGCCGCGGCCTTCACCCGCGCCGGTTTCACCGCCGTGGACGTGACCATGAGCGATATCATCGACGGGCGCATGGGGCTCAAGGACTTCAAGGGTTTCGCCGCCTGTGGCGGATTTTCCTTCGGCGACGTGCTCGGCGCGGGCGAGGGCTGGGCGAAGTCCATCCTCTTCAACACGCGGGCGCGCGATGAATTTGCGGCGTTCTTTACCCGCCAGGACAGCTTCGCGCTCGGCATCTGCAACGGCTGCCAGATGATGTCGAACCTGCACGACATCATTCCGGGCGCGGAACGCTGGCCGCATTTCGTGCGCAACGCCTCCGAGCAGTTCGAGGCACGCCTCGCCCGGGTGCAGATTCCGCAGAATCCCTCGATCTTCCTTCAGGGCATGCAGGGTTCGATGCTGCCGATCGCCGTGGCGCATGGCGAGGGACTAGCCGAGTTCCGCGATCCCACTCATATCGAGCAGGTTATTCTCGACAAGCAAGTGGCGCTGTGTTTCGTGGACAACCGCGGCCAGCTCACGCCAACCTATCCGTACAATCCCAATGGCTCGCCGCACGGCATCACCGGCCTCACCACGCCCGACGGACGTTTCACCATCATGATGCCGCACCCCGAGCGCGTGTTCCGTGCCGTTGCCAATTCCTGGCGACCGGATGAATGGGGTGAGGACGGGCCGTGGATGCGGATGTTCAGGAATGCGAGGGTGTGGGTAGGATAGTGAAACGTTCGCCCTGAGCTTGTCGAAGGGCGAACACATTGTAGGTTGTCATCTCCGCGAAGGCGGAGATCCAGGTAGTGAATGACCAAAAGCCGCCGAAAGGCGGCTTTTGTCTTTAAAAGCTAATTGCGGGTAGCTCCGCCCCGCACCCTGGGTGACTTTTGTTTCGGCAAAAGTCACCAAAACCACTCCCCCCGGAGCGCGCGACCCCTTCCTCCGGTCCTCGCCCCACCGGGCGCTCGACCAACTCGCCGGGCGCAAACTACGCGCCTCGGGCTCGAACACGGTCTCGCTTAAAAGCTCCCGGTGGGGCTGCGGTACTCGGCGCGCGCTACGGGGTGGTTAGCAAAACCTTGACTCAGTGGGCGGAAAGTACAACCATCGGTTTAGC
>NZ_JBAVEJ010000314.1:0-1937 GCF_049587675.1 Sulfuricaulis sp.
AGGTCGGCAGCGCGATCTCGGCCTCATTGCCCGGCGCGACCTGGGTCAGCTCGTTCTGTTGATACAGCGCGATCACCTGGTACTCGTCCTCGACGAAGCTCATCGCCTGGGCCGGCGCGAACGGCGCCGGGACCACGTACGAGCCCGGTCGCAACTGCACGTTGATCGGCGTGCCGTCGGCCGGGGCATACACGGTCGTCTGCGACAAATCCCAGCGCGCCTGGTCGAGCTGCGCCTGGAGCTGACGCACGTCACTTTCGTAGCGTTCCTCGTCGAACTTGCTGCCGGCACCGGTCGCGGCCAGCGCCCGCGTCTGCCGCAGGCGCGTCTGGGCGAGCGCGAGCTGCGCCTCTATGCGCTTGACGTCGAGCTGGTATGGCGTGGGATCGATCTTGAACAGCACCTCGCCCTTCTTCATCGGTTTATTGCCCGCGGCCGGCACCTCGATCACGCGTCCTTTCACCTGCGGCACAATCGACACGACGTACTTGATGACGCGCACGTCGGCCGATGAGGGTGCGAACACGTTGAGCAGCAGGACCAACGTAGTCAGGGCAACGATCGGGATGATCACGACTGTGACCTTGTGCGGCGTGGTCCACGGCAGCCACTTGAACTTGAAGTAGATAAGCCAGACAAAGAACGCGTAGATGCCGACTAATATAGCTTCCATCAGCCGGCCTCCTTCCCGTCGCCGCCGGCAAGCCGGGCTTCGAGCTTCGCCAATTCGCGTTTCACGGCACGCAGATCGTCGGCGTCGACACCCATGGCCGTGAGCCGTTCCAAATCGGCGCGCAACCGCGCGATTTCCTGGGCGGCGGCCGGCGCGCCCGGGGTTGCCTCCTTGTAGAAGTCTTCGTGCTTGTCGGTGCCGTAGGCAAGTTTGTACATCACCGGCTTGGAATAGGCCCACAACCAGGCGATCGGCCAGAGCAGGCCGCCGAAAAGCAGTGACAGGAGACAGAGCGTTTTGATCGCGTCTTTCTGCGGATGGTGGCGCTTCTCTGCAACCTTCTCCGGCAGAATATGCACCATCCAGAACAGATAGATGCCGCCGATCGGGACCATCACCAGCACGATCACCGCCAGGACATCGGCCGCGGTGTCGACCATGGAACCGGACATCGCCCATGCGTGCACCGGCGCAAGGAGCAGTGTCGCCAATCCGAGTCTTTTGATTCGCGTGTTCCGCGGCATGCCGGATACCAATGCTGTGACGCGGTCATTCTAATCACATCCACTGTCTCAACGCCAGTGCCGATAGCGATTCACTCTGCCGCCACGCATGCCGCAAGACAGAAAGGTACGCAACAGTGGTGGCACTGCCAATGAAAGCTACTCATGCGTCGGCACGAATCGCCACCAACGATTCGTCTCAGACGATATCGGTGCACCCGGTCTGGACTGACCGCAACCCAAGAAGGTGTTACGCTGTTGCCGATCACGCAATTGTCCAGTCAATACACCGGAGGACCGGCAGGAGGAACCAATGGCGGAATCTTCAAAGGATACCGGGGTCATACTGGCGCTCATCGAGCGCTTCGAGACCCAGCGGCTCCCGCGCGCCCAGGCGCTCAAGACGAAGGTCGATCGCGGCGACGTGCTGAGCGACCAGGACATGGCGTTTCTCAGCCAGGTATTTGAGGATGCCCAGCACATCAAGCCGCTCATGCACAAGCACCCCGAATGGCAGCCGCTGGTGTCGCGCGCGGTGGAGCTGTACAAGGAGATCACGGAGCGTGCCTTGGCGAACGAGCAGGCCGCGGGCAATCAAAAGCGCTAGCGCACCTTGCGTCCTCAGCCGCCAGCGCCGGTGGTGAGGGTGTGGATCACCGGCGTCGGTTACGCTGCGGCCGGTTGCGACCGCAACGCTGCCCGGCAGACCGCTGGCCCCGGACCGAACAAGCCGAAGGCGTGGTGTTGCGTTATGCTCTGTC
>NZ_JBAVEJ010000315.1:0-1764 GCF_049587675.1 Sulfuricaulis sp.
CCCTTGACCACTACCCAGTGCTCGGCGCGATGATGATGCATCTGCAACGACAACGCCGCACCGGGCTTGACCATCAGGCGTTTCACCTGAAACCGCGGTCCGGCGTCGATGCCTTCATAATACCCCCAGGGGCGGTAAACCCTACGATGAGTTTGATACTCGCTGCGCTTATCCTGCTTGAGGCGGTTGACCACCTCTTTGACATTTTGCGCATGATCCTTGTGCACAACCAGCACGGCATCGGGTGTCTCCACAACAATAATGTCTTCAAGCCCGACCGCCGCGAGAAACCGGTGCTGGGAAATGAGCAGGGCATTCTGCGTTTCATACGTGTAAACGTCACCTTGGATGACGTTCCCCTGCTCGTCCTGCACCGAAGCCTTCCATAAGGACGACCAAGCACCGATATCGGACCAGCCGGCATCCAGTGAAACCACGGCGGCACGATCGGTTTCCTCCATGACGGCGTAATCGATTGAGTTGGACTGGCAGCTTCCGAATGCCTGGGCGTTCACCCGGTAAAATTCACCATCGCGCCGTCCCTGTTCATAGGCCGTTTTGCAGGCCTCAAGCATAGCCGGATGAAACCGCTTCAACTCATCGAGCCAGACGGAGACGGGCATCATGAACATGCCGCTGTTCCATAAATATTCACCCGACTTCACGTAGCCCTCCGCTGTCGGGGCATCGGGTTTCTCTACGAAAGCCTCTACCTCGTGATCATCGCCTTTCCTGATGTATCCATATCCAGTTTCCGGGGCTGTGGGCACTATCCCGAATGTCACCAAACGCCCTTTCTCCGCCAGAAGGGCTCCGACCCTGACAGCAGCATGAAATTCACCGACGTTCTGTATGACGTGATCGGCCGGCATCACCAGCATCAATTCATCGTCCGGCAGAGTTTTCTGAAGCGCGAGCGCCGCCAATGTCAGCGCCGGCGCGGTATTGCGTCCGACCGGTTCCAAAATGATGTCAGCCGGTTTTTTGTCCAGCTGGCGCAGCTGTTCGGCAATCAGGAACCGATGCTCCTCGTTGCATACCAGCAGCGGCTCAGCAATATGCTCCATGCCATCCAGACGCGAAACTGTCTGCTGCAACAATGTCCGCTCGCCCATGAGACTGAGCAGTTGTTTGGGATACTGCTCGCGCGAAAGCGGCCACAAGCGCGTGCCCGAGCCGCCTGAAAGTATCACAGGATTGATTTTCATGGTTTATCTGATGGTTTTGTTCGTGACAAGATCGTGGACATTATCAGGTAACACGGTGATATGACTTGTACCATTCCACGAAGCGGGCGATGCCTTGCTCGACGGTAGTGCGCGGGCGGAAACCCACATCGTTTTCGAGATTCTCCGTATTTGCATACGTCGCCGGCACATCGCCGTCCTGCATGGGTAACATTTCCAGTTTAGCCTTCTTCCCCAGGCTTTCTTCCAGAACTTCGATGTAGCGCATCAGCTCGACCGGCTGGTTATTCCCTATATTATAGATACGGTACGGCGCGTAGCTCGTAGCCGGATCGGGCGCCTCACCGGACCAACCGGAGTTCGGCAACGCAGGACGATCAATCGCACGAATAACGCCCTCAACAATGTCATCAATATAAGTAAAGTCGCGGACCATCTTCCCGCGGTTAAACACCGGAATCGCGACACCTTCCAGAATTCCCTTGGTGAACTTGAAAAGCGCCATATCCGGACGGCCCCATGGCCCGTATACCGTAAAGAAACGCAGGCCTGTGCACGGCAGTCCGTAAAGGTGAGC
>NZ_JBAVEJ010000316.1:0-2908 GCF_049587675.1 Sulfuricaulis sp.
CCCAGCATTTTGAACAACACGAAGTCCCGGGTGCCGACGCCGTCGTCGTGAATGCTGACCTGCGCCTGGGGATGATGAAGATCGATCGCCTTATACAGCCTCCAGACATTCGTCCCGTAGCCTTTCCCGCCGCTGTTCCCGGTTCCGTCCGAACACAAGATGATATTTTTTGGCATCGGATTTCTCCCTTTCCGGCCTATGACTTCAGTCGAGGCTGCTCAATCTTTAATCCCTCCGTCCCCTTTTACTGACTTGATGTCCACTGTTCTGGGCGGACACTGCAATGGAGATGCCCATGGCGCCCGGATGGACGATGCCGATTCGCTGGGGGGACATCGCAACGCTTGGTACGCGCGGAGGTGGCGCCGTCCAACTGGATATATACCGCCTAAGTGCGCGAATTAAATGCCGCATCGTTTTATCCTCCGTTCTTGAGCAGCGTTATGAGTATCTGAGACTGGTAGATGTGCGACATCTTCACTTGTCGCCCGTGAAAAATCGAGCCAAGCTGCGTGATTTCGCATTGTAATCCACTCCAGCGCCATTGGCTTGTGAGTGATCTCTATCTGAAATCCCGCGATCGGGTTACCAGCCTGCCCAGCAGCCCCGAGTGATCCTCCAGCTGGCGGGCAATCACGTGCTGCACGTCACCCTCGCGCTGCACCTCGCCGACGACCGCCAGGAGGCTCGCGTTCAACAGCTCGCGCCGCTGGCGTGCGGCCACGCCGGGCCAGACGATCAGGTTGGTCTGCCCGGTTTCGTCTTCCAGGGTGACGAAGATAACGCCGTTGCTCGAGCTCGGATGCTGGCGGCAGATCACCAGGCCCGCGGTGCGCACCGCCGCTCCATGCGGGATCGCGCGCACCTCGGCCGCCGACAGCACGCGCTGTTGCGTCAGTTTCGCGCGCAGCAGCGCCAGCGGATGACGCCGCAATGTCAGGCCCAGGCTCGCGTAGTCGGTCACGATGTCCTCGCCTTCGGTGGGCGTTCGCAACAGTGGCAGCGCTTCCGGAATTTCCACCAGCTGCAGCAGCGGCGTCGGCGCCTCGACTCCGGCCGCGGCCCAGTGCGCACGGCGCCGATGGCCGGTCAATCCCCTGAGCGCATCGGCGCTGGCCAACACCTGCATGTCGCGCGTCGCAAGCCGTGCACGAAATGCCAGATCCTCGATGCCGGCAATTGGTGTCTGGTCCCGCGCCTGAACCAGGCGCTCGGCCCCGGCCTGCGTCAATCCCTTGACGAGACGAAACCCCAAGCGCACGGCCGGTTCATCATCGGGACCCCGCTCGAGCATGCAGTCCCAAGCGCTCGCGCGCACATCCACGGCGCGCACCTCGACCCCATGCCGGCGCGCATCCTGCACCAGTTGTGATGGCGCATAAAATCCCATGGGCTGGCTGTTGAGCAGCGCGCAGAGAAAGGCCGCCGGTTCGTAGCGCTTGAGCCAGGCAGAGACATACACCAGGAGCGCGAAGCTCGCCGAGTGCGACTCCGGGAAACCGTACTCGCCGAATCCCTCGATCTGCCTGAAGATCTGGCGCGCGAAGGTCTCGCTGTAGCCGCGCGAGCGCATGCCTTCGATGAGCCTTTGTTCGAACTGTTCGATGCCGCCGCGGCGGCGGAAGGCGGCCATGGAACGGCGCAGCCGATCGGCCTCGCCCGGCGTGAAACCCGCCGCCACCATCGCAAGTTTGATCACCTGTTCCTGGAAAATCGGCACGCCCAGCGTGCGTTCGAGCACGCCGCGCACTTCTTCTGATGGATAGCTCACGGGCTCCAGGCCCTGACGCCGCCGCAGATAGGGATGCACCATGTCGCCCTGAATCGGCCCGGGCCGCATGATCGCGACCTCGATCACCAGGTCATAAAAGCAGGCGGGTTTGAGCCGCGGGAGCATCGACATCTGCGCGCGCGATTCGATCTGAAACACCCCGGCGGTGTCGGCCTGCTGAATCATGGCGTACACCTCCGGGTCCTCCGGCGGGATCGTCGCCATGGTCCACTCCCGGCCGCGATACGCGCGCACCAGCTCGAAGCTCTTGCGGATTGCCGTGAGCATACCGAGCCCCAGCACGTCGACCTTGAGCAGACCAAGCGCATCGAGATCGTCCTTGTCCCACTGGATCACGGTGCGCTCGGGCATCGCGGCGTTTTCGATCGGCACCAGGCGCGAAAGCTTGTCGCGCGCGATGACGAAACCGCCCACGTGCTGCGACAGGTGACGGGGAAAACCGACCAGCATCCGCACCAGCTGCACCAGCAGCCGGACCTTGGGATTCTGCGGGTCGAAGCCCGCCTCCGTGAGCCTCTCGGGCACGACGCCGCCATCCCACCACGCGAGATTGCCGGCCAGGCTGTCCACCTGTTCCAGCGAGAAGCCGAGCGCCTTGCCGACGTCGCGCACTGCGCTCTTGGGGCGATAGCTGATGACCGTGGCCGCAAGTGCCGCCCGTTCCCGCCCGTACTTACTATATAGATACTGGATCACCTCCTCGCGCCGCTCGTGCTCGAAGTCGACGTCGATGTCGGGCGGCTCGTTGCGCTCCTTGGAAACGAAACGCTCGAATAACGTTTCGATGCGCGCCGGATCGACCTCGGTGATGCCGAGGCAGAAACACACCGCCGAGTTCGCTGCCGAGCCCCGGCCTTGGCACAGAATGCCGCGCGAACGGGCGAACTCCACGATGTTGTGCACCGTCAGGAAATATGGCTCGTAGCGCAACTCCGCGATCAGCGCCAGCTCGTGTTCCACTTGCTGCCGGACCTTGGGTGGCGCGCCCGCCGGCCAGCGACGTTGCAGGCCTGCCTCCGTGAGTTTGCGCAGATGGCTTGCCGGGGTCTCGCCCGCCGGCACCAGCTCTTCGGGATATTCGTAACGCAACTCATCGAGCGAGAACCGGCAGCGTTC
>NZ_JBAVEJ010000317.1:0-2257 GCF_049587675.1 Sulfuricaulis sp.
GCTCAATCTCGGGGTGTTTGGCAAGTCGTCCGTAACCCGTCCGAACTCGTCCGAAACGCGTCCGCGGACGACACGGACGACCTACGGACGGGTCCCTATCCTTTCCGCAGGTCATTCCTGAAGGAGCGGGGCCTGTCAAGACCAACCTCTGTGTTGTTTTGTTGGTTCTGCGAGCTTCCTTGTCCTGGCTGGGCGCGTCGAAGTAGGCGCCGGGGTCAAGGCTCGGGCGGAGCCCGACCGCGTAGCGGCGGTAGGGCCTTGACGGCGACGCCGTTCGGCGCATGCTGTTCAGGGCAGGGAGGTCGAAAGTGGTTGTCCTGCTTTCGGGGTGGGTAGCAAGGGTGGTCGTTGACGTCTTCAGTGCCGGTTTCCCGGTGCGGGGCAGGCGATGGGGCTGCCGGTCATTCCTTCGCCGCGGTGTGCGGCATGAAGCGGTTCGCAGGGAGACGGTCGGTCGGGATCAATCAGAGGGGGCGACCTCGCCGGGTTCGGGGGTCATGACCTGCACGATCCGCAGCCGGCCGAGTCTGGCTGCTCACGCCGCGTGGGGTGGGTGGTGCAGGGCACGGATGTGGTGATCACGCAGCCCGTAGAAGACGAGCTCAAGCTGTCTTCGGGCGGCGGCCACGGCGCCGATGTTGCGGTTGCCGCGGCGATGAGCGACTTGTTCGCGGATCGCGCCGATGTGACTGGTGTCGGGCAGGATCTTCACCGATTCGATCGCCGCCCACCGCACCAGGCGCGAGCCTTGCTTGGTGATCCGGCCGCGGTGCACGGTGGTGTCGGATTCGTGGTGGGACGGCGTTAATCCGGCCCAACAGGTCAACTGGGCGGGGCCGGGGAAGCGGTGCACGTCCCCGATCTCGGCGACGAACACCGCCCCCAGCACGGGCCCGATGCCGGGGATCTGCTGGATCGCGGTGTAGCCGGCATCATGGCTCAGCCGACGCTGCGCCAGACCGGTGAACAGGTCTATCTCCGCGTCGAACCCTTCGATGAACCGGCGCAACGACGCGATCCGCTCTTTGTACGGTGCGGGCATCGTGACCTTGTCCAGCAGCAGGTTTCCCTCGACGCCGAACAGGTCGGTCATCGGCACCCAGACACCGCCCTTGGCCAGCACCGCGTGCACGTGGGCCTTGCACTGGGATCGCATCGCGACCAGTTTGGCCCTATGCCGCACCAGCTCGCGTAGTTCCCTTGTTTCCGGCGGGGCGATCCACGCGTGCGGCAGACGCCCCATCCGCAGCAAGTCCGCCAGATCTGCGGCGTCGCGTTGATCATTTTTGACCCGCCGATACGAAAACGCCTTCACCCCCAGCGGGTGCGCCAGATGCACCGTCGCGCCGAGCTCGGCGAGCGCATCGGCGGCCCAGTACCACCCGTAAGTCGCCTCGAGCACCACCTCCGGCGACTCGCCGGCACGGGACATCACCTCAGCCAGCACGTCACGGTCGTTGAGAATCCGTACCGTCTCCAACTGTTCGCCGGTCTCGCTCATCCGCACCAACACCGAGCGGCGTCGATGCAGATCCATACCGACAAACTGCCGACCCTCATAGAATTCGCTCACAGGGGCCTCCTTCGTCGTAACAAACGTGAGCACCCCGAGCATGCGCGCTCGGAACGGACACGAGGAGCGGAGGCCCCGCTCCTTCATGACATCAGGGTAGAGGTGGTGTTCGATCTGGTAGCAGAGGTTTCCACTGAGGAACGCCAACATCGGCCCAGCGCGAAAGTTCGCGGTGCCCAGCATTTGTCGCAAGTACCATTCGGGCTTCGTCTCACCCTCCAGTGCGGCAGGGGTGAACTTCTCCGCGCCGTCCGCGAAGTGCCCGCAGCAGATCACCACGTACGCCCACACATTGCGTAGCACGTTGGCGACCAGGTTCGCCGTGAGCGTGCGGCGCCATCGCCGAAGGCTCAGCGCGGGAAAGAACACATAGTCCTTGCCGGCCTGCCGGGCAATCTTGCGGATCAGCGCTCGGGTGTGAGCGGATTTCTCGGCGTCGGTCGCTGCGCGATTATGCTGCGAGTGCAGGCCCTGCGATGCGATGCCCCATTAGAACATGATGGCCAACAACACGTTTCGCACAGGCTGGAGCAGATTACTCAGCCGCCACTGCTGGTCGCGGGTGACCCGCAGGACGCCGTATCCGAGGTCGTGGTCCATGCCGATGACGTTGGTGAACACGTGGTGGCGGTAGTTGTGGGAATACCGCCACTGCGACGAGACACCCGCCATGTCCCACTCCCA
>NZ_JBAVEJ010000318.1:0-10544 GCF_049587675.1 Sulfuricaulis sp.
GGCGAACATCTGAAAGACCTGCTCGTCGGACAGATTCTGTGGGTGAGTTACCGCCAGCTGCTGCCGGTCGCGCTGCTCACAGCCGTCATCCTCGCGCTCTGGTTCGGAGCCGGCAAGCGCATCGGGCGCATGGGGTTCTACGCGATGTTCGCGTTCGCGGTAACGGCATCGGTGCAACTGGTCGGCGTGTATCTCGTGTTCGCCAGCCTGATCATCCCGGCGCTGGCGAGCCGTTTTCACGTAGCGCGCCGGCGACTCGTCATCGGCTATACCGTCGGCGTGCTGGGCTATGCCATTGGGCTGGCGCTGTCGGCGGTGCTCGATCTGCCCTCGGGCGCGGTGGTGGTCTGGGCCCTGGCGGCCTGCGGGATCGTGTTCGCCTGGGCCATGGGCGGCAAGGTGAAGCGGAGTTGAGAAGTCGGGCGTCGGCGAAGAGAATTATTTCTTCGAGCACTTCCCGTGCTTCTTCATGCCGTCGCACACGCCGTAGAGATACAGCGAGTGATCGTCGATATGAAAACCGGCCTTCTCGGCGATTTTGTGCTGGCGGTCCTCGATCGCGGTATCGTAAAACTCGAAGACCTTGCCGCACTCGAGACACACCATGTGATCGTGATGGCTGCCCTGATTGATTTCGAAGACGGAGCGCCCGCCCTCGAAGTTATGCCGGATCACCAGACCCGCGGCTTCGAACTGGGTGAGCACGCGGTAGACCGTCGCCAACCCGACCTCTTCGCCTATTTTCAGGAGTTCCTTGTAAACCTCCTCGGCGGACATGTGTGGATGCCCGGTCGCTTCAAGAATATTCAGAATCTTGAGGCGCGGCAATGTCGCCTTGAGCCCGGCCTTCTTGAGCTCGGCACCGCCGGTATTGCTATTGCGCGTGGTGTTCATGCACGTCATCCCTTCCAGGTCCGCGCCGTGAGTATACCCGGAAAAGCCTTCTGGGTTATCATCGCGCCAGTGTAAATCACCCCACGGATTGAGTTCCAAAACCATGCGTCAAGTGCTTTTTGCGGCAATTCTTGCGTTACTGCTTTCCGGATGCCTATCGGTCTACAAGGTTGAAGTCCAGCAGGGCAATGTCATCACGCAGGAAATGATCGACAAGCTGAGACCCGGTATGACCCCCAGCCAGGTGCGCTTCGTCATGGGAACACCGCTCATCACCGATCCTTTTCATCCGAATCGTTGGGATTATTACTATTATCTGCGACGCTCCAACGAGACTGCTGGTGAAAGCCAGCGTGTAACGGTAATTTTCAAGAATGATTTATTGATCACGGTGCAAAGCGATACGCAGATCAAGTCCGGCAATCCGGCGACCAAGGAATCCACCGCCAAACCAGCACCCGGCAACGCACCGGCGAAGTCCGACGTCACCCGCTTGCGCGTGTTATAGTTTTTTTCCACCACGCGCAGCTCGCTTCCGCCGCGCCTCCTTCGGGTCGGCCACCAACGGCCGGTAAATCTCCACGCGATCACCGTCGTGCACCGCATCCTGCAGACGTGCGATCACGCCGAATATGCCCACGCGCTGACGTGTCAGGTCAATCTCCGGAAATTTTGCGAGCATGCCCGATGTGCGGATGACTTCCTCCACCGTCGCGCCGGGACGCACGGACACTTCGATTATTTCCTGGCGGACGGGCGTGGCGTAGACGATTTCCACGCGCCAAGTTTGTTCCGCGCTCATGCCGGCTTGCCGTACAACTCCGTCGCACGCCGGTGAAAGCGATCCACCAGCTGGTTCACGATGTTCGAGAATACCGGCGTCAGTGCCAGGCCCACGATCCGGTTCGCGACATCGAATTCCAGGTCGAGGGAAATCTTGCAGGACTGCTCGTCCAGCGCCTTGAACTGCCAGAAGCCCTGCAAATAGCTGAACGGTCCTTCGAGCAGCTGTATCTCCATCATCTTGTCACGCTGCAACAGATTGCGCGTGGAGAAGGTCCGGTGCACGCCGCTGTAGGCGATGTCGATGGCTGCGATCACTTCATCGCCCTGGGCAGAGTTGATGCGCGCTCCGCCGCACCACGGCAGAAATTTCGGATAGGAAGGAATGTCCGCCACCAGCTCGAACATCTGGTGCGCGCTGTACGGAACGATCGCCGAACGGTGAATCGTGGTCATGCAAACAGATCGGGAAGATTGAACAGCACGAACAGCAACAGCGCCGGAATCACCAGACGCATCAACCACAACCACGCGGGAAAAAGCCATGACGGCCGCACGTGCAACACTTCGCGCGTGTTCTCGGGTTTGAGCACCCAGCCGACAAACAGCGCAATGAGAATGCCGGAAACGGGCAGCAATATCTGCGCGGTCACGATCTGCATGACATCGAAAAATCCCATTTTCTTGACGATACCGAGAAACTTGAACGAAAACGCCCAGTTATTCAACGAGAGAATCGTCACCACCCCGAGTGCCCAAGCACCGATACCGCACAATAGCGCGGAATTCCGCAAGCTCATGCCGAAGCGCTCGCTCAGCCACACCATGACCGGCTCCCCGAGCGAGATCGCCGAGGTCCACGCGGCGAGCACCAGCAGTGCGAGATACAGCGTGACGAACACGCGGCCAAAGGGGAGATGGTCGAACGCCAGCGGCAGCGACTGGAACACGAGGCTCGGACCGGAGGTCAGCGCCACGCCGCCGGCGGACAGCACGGAAAACACCACGAGACTGACGGCCAGGGAGGTGAACGTGTCGATGCCGACGACATAGAGTGACAGCCGCGGAATCCTGGCCTCGACGTTGAGATAGGCGCCGTACATCAGCATCGCGCCGGCTCCCAGCCCGAGGCTGAAAAAAGCATGGCTCATGGCCGCGAGCACACCCGCGCCCGACAGCCGGGTAAAGTCCGGCAGGAACAACATGCTGGCGGCGTGCGCGAAGGCGTCCGTGGTCGCTGCGTAACCCGTCAGAACCAGCAGCATGGTCAGCAGCAGCGGCATGACGTAACGCGCTAGCGCCTCGAGACCATGGTGCACACCGCGGCTGACCATGATCATGGTCATACTCATGAACAATGTGTGCCAGAAAAGCTGCTTCTCGGGATCCTTCACGAGTTGCGCGAACTGGGCGCCCATCCCGTCCTCCGTCAGGCCGACAAAGACGCCGGATGCCGCGCGCAAGGTATAGGCAATCACCCAACCGGCGATGACGCTGAGATAGGAAAGAATCAGGAACACGCTGAGCACGCCCATCGCGCCCACCACGATCCACAGGCGATTGCCGCGCACGCGCCGCGCCAGGAACCGGAACGTCGCGACTGGCGACGCGCGTCCGCTGCGGCCCAGCATGTACTCCGCCATGAGCAGCGGCAGGCCGATGATCAGCAGGCACAGCAGATAAACGATCAGGAACGCCCCACCGCCGTACTGCGCGGCCAGCTGCGGGAACTGCCAGAAATTGTTGAAACCAATCGCCGCGCCGCCGGCCGCCAGCACGAATATGCCCGGTGAGGACCAGCGTTCGTGCACGGTTTTCCTGCCACTGCGCAAGGGATCGCGACGCGCCGGATGTTTGTGGGTCGGAATCATCGTTTCTTCGTCACCGGAACAGTGCTGGCTTTCTCTCGCACGGGGCGAGAATGTGGCATACTCAACGCAGGGCGTCCACCGACAAACCGATTCACACGCATCCTCACGATGCCGATTCCTTATATTAAGCATAGGCCATGGCCGGCGATCAATTTCCGCGCCATGTCTATCCCGATGTCAGCTTGATCGCCGATGACCAAGAAAAAAGAAACCTCGCACGGTCCCGTCATCGCCCAGAACCGCAAGGCCTGGCACGATTATTTCATCGAGCAGAAGTTCGAGGCCGGGCTCGTGCTTCAGGGCTGGGAGGTCAAGTGTCTGCGCGCCGGACGCGCGCAGCTCAAGGAAGGCTATGTCGTGATCGAGCACAACGAGGCGTTTCTGGTAGGCACGCACTTTTCGCCGCTGACCTCGACCTCGACACATATCAAGGCGAATCCCACGCGTACCCGCAAACTGCTGCTGCACCGCGAGGAACTGAACAAGCTGATCGGCGCCACCGAGCGCAAGGGCTACACCCTCATCCCGCTGCAGCTCTACTGGCAACGCGGCCGCGCCAAGCTGGAAATCGGCCTCGCCAAGGGTAAACAGGCGCACGACAAGCGCGCCGACATCAAGAAGCGCGAATCCGACCGCGAAATGCAGCGGGTGCTTAAAGCCCGATGATTGGCGGAGATCAGTCCTTCGTCGACGGTTGATACAGCCCGATGTTTTGTTATTGCAGTGTGGTGTGGAAGCGTTTGAAGCTGATGAACACGGAAACCACCGCCATGACGACTAGCACCCCTACGTGCAGCACCACGAAATCAGCCTCGCCACCCTTAAGCATGATGTTGCGTAGCAATGCAAGAAAATGCGACAAAGGATCGGCATAGGAAATCCATTTCATAACAAGCGGCATGTTCTCGAGCGGAAACATGAGCCCCGAGAGCAGGATCGCCGGAAACAGGAACAGGAACCCGCCGAGCATGGACTGCTGCTGGTTGCGCGCAAAGGTCGAGATCAGCGTCCCGATGGCGACCATCGTGCAGACGAATGCGAACGATGCAATCAGCAAAACCAGCAGGGAACCGCGCATCGGCACGCCGAACCCAAACACCGCCACCGCCAGGATCAGGGGCACGGTGGCCATGCCAAGCACCACGTAAGGAATCGTCTTGCCGTAGACCACCTCCAACGCCGTGACCGGCGCCGAAATCAGCATCTCGAACGTGCCCAGTTCCTTTTCGCGCGTAATCGACATACTGGTCAAGACCATCGGCATCATGCACAGCAGAATGCACATGACCCCCGGCACCATGAAATACGAGGTGTCGAGCGTCGGATTGTACAGCACACGCACGTCGAACTGGACCGGCAACTCGGGTGGTTCGACCTTGAGGTCGTCCTGGACAACACGGATTACGATATTTTTCACGTAACCTTCGATAGATTGCGCCTGGATCACGTTTGTGGCGTTGACCAGCAATTGCAGGTCGGCAGTGCCGCGCCCAAGCGCACGCGTGAGTCCGCCCGGGGGCGGTATCAACGCGGCGTCGATCTTGCCGGCGCGCAGCAGCTCGAAGGGATCGGCGTTGCGGTCGTCGATGCCCGGCAGGAACCACTTGCTCGCCACAGCGTGCTCGTAGACGTGCTGCAGGACCGTGTCGCGCGAATCGATCTGTGCCCAGAGCCGGATGTTTTTGACGTCGTTCGAGAGTGCGACCCCGAACAACGTGAGCTGGATGATCGGTGCGACGAACAGCAATAGTCGCATGCGCGGGTCGCGCAGTGCCTGCTTGAATTCCTTGCGCAGAAAACCGCCGAGCGTCGGGTTCATGGCTCAAGGTCCTTTTTGAATTTGCGGGTCGCCGCAATGACCATGATCGCGCACAGGATGCCGAGTGCCGCAAACGCGGTGCCCATTTCGTTCAGCGTCGAGCCCTTGAGATAAGTCTCGCGCGTGATGACCATGAACCAGCGCGCCGGCAGAATCATGGTGAAATACCGGAAAAACGCCGGCATGCTCTCGATCGGGAAGATAAACCCCGAAAGCAGTTGCGCCGGGACCAGTCCGGTGATGATCGCCACTTGCATGGCGATCAGCTGATTGCGCATGACCACGGAGATCAGTAGCCCCTGCGCCAGACACGCGGCGAGGAACAGCACGCTACCAGCGCCGAACGTGATCAGGCTGCCCTCGAACGGAACACCGAAAACGGTCCGCGACATGATGTAAGTAAACGCCACCGCCATGATGCCGAGCCCCGCGTAGGGCGTGAGCTTGCCCACAATAATCTCGAGCGGCTCGACCGGCGTGGACAGCAACAGCTCCATCGAGCCATCCTCCCATTCACGCGCCACCGTGAGCGCCGTAAGCAGCACGGAAAGAATTGATATCACGACCACCGCCAGGCCCGGCACCGCGAACCAGCGGCTGTTGAGCTCGGAATTGAAGAGGAAACGGGTTTTGATGTTGACCGGGTCGGGTGGATCGAACCCGCCGATGCGGCGCGAGACGATGGTCTGAATCGCCCCCACGTAGCCGAGGATCGGGCCCACGGTCGAATTGTCGGACCCGTCGAGCAGCACCTGGGCGTGCGCCGTGCGGCCTGCGTAGAGGTCTTTCTCGAAATCCGCCGGAACGATGAGCGCCGCGCGGTCATGGTCGCCCGTCAGTGCGCGCTGAGCGGCGTCCGGCGACGCCACATGATCGACGATGAAATAGCCGGAACTGCCGAAAGTGTCGGCGAGCTGGCGCGACGAGCGGCTGTGATCCGCGTCGAACATCGCGACGTGGATGTCCTTGACGTTGAACTCGATCGCGAACCCGAACATGAAGACCATGAACACCGGCAGACCGAGTGCCAACATGAGCGTGAACGGGTCGCGCATTACATGATACACCTCCTTGCGCGCGACCGCAGCGGCTCGACTCCAGCGGTAGCTCATCGGTTGGCGCCCTCCACGATCCGGATGAAAACGTCTTCGAGCGTCGGGGAAATTTCGCGGACCTGAAAGTCCCGTTCGAGCCGGGATTTCAGCTGCGCTGCCGCACTTTCGCGGAACGCGGCATGGAAGCGCAATCCGTAAGCCTCGAAATATTCTATCTCCGGATCGCGGCGCAGCTTATCGAGCAGCGCGAAATCGGACTTGCCGCGCGGATCGAGCTCGTACAGCTGCCCCGGGAAAACCTGCTTTTTGAGTGCCGCGGGCGTGTCGAGCGCCACGATCCGCCCGGTGCGCATCAGCGCAATGCGATCGCACTGCTCGGCCTCGTCCATGTAGTGCGTTGTCACAAAAATCGTCTTGTGCTGCGCCGCGAGGTCGCGGATCAGCGCCCAGAAGCGCGCCCGCGCTGCCGGCGTCACGCCCGTGGTGGGTTCGTCGAGAAACACGATTTCGGGATCGTGCAGCATCGAGGCCGCCAGCGAGACCTGCTGCTTGATGCCGCCGGGCAGGTCCTTGACGAACGAGGTCAACGGCCGCTTGAAAGAAATGAAATTCAGGATGAAATCGCGGCGTTTCATGAAAGTCTTGGGGTCGAGCTTACGCAGGCTGGCAATGAATGACAGGTTTTCCTCGACGGTGAGATCGTTGTACAGGGTGAATTTCTGCGACATGTAACCGACCTTGCGCTTGATGGCCATTTCGCCGGTGTCAAATCCGACGCCGCCAACCGAAATCTCTCCCGAGGTCGGCGGCAACAAACCGCACAGCACCCGGATCGTCGTCGTCTTGCCGGCGCCGTTGGCACCGAGGAATCCGAAAACCTCGCCGCGCTTCACCGTGAAGCTGATGTTATCCACCGCCGTGAAGTCGCCGAACTTCACTGTGAGCTTGGAAACGGCGACCGCAGGGATGTCGTTCACGACGCGGCCTCCGCGTGTTTGAGGAACAGCTCGTCGAACGTACGCACATGTTCGTGCGCGAGCAGCTCGCGCGGCTCGCCCTCGGCAACCACCCGGCCCGATTCCAGCAGATGCACCAGCGAGCAGCGCTCGGCCTCATCCATGTACGCGGTCGCCACCAGAATTAATATTTGCCGGTCGGCCAGGCGGTACAGCAGTTCCCAGAATTCGCGCCGACTGATCGGATCGACGCCGTTGGTGGGCTCATCCAGCAGCATGATCTCGGGGGAGCGCAGCAGTGCGCACATGAGGCCCAGCTTCTTGTACATCCCACCCGACAGTTGCGCCGCAGCGCGGTCCACGAACTCACTCAGACGGGTGATCTCGAGCAACTCCTCGCGCCGCTGCCGGAATTCATCCCGCGGGATCTGGTAAAGCGCACGGAAGAATTCCAGGTGCTCGTCGATGGAGAGATCCGGATACAGGCTCTGCTGCTGCGGCATGTAGGCCATCCGCGGGCGCACTGCTTCGAATGCAAGTGGCGCGCCGTCTTCGAGGTATTCGATACTGCCCGTATCGGGCTTGAGCAGCCCGAGCAAGGTGCGCATTAATGTGGTTTTGCCGGCGCCTTCCGGCCCGATAATGCCGTGCATCTTCCCCACGGGAAATTCTAGCGAAACACCGGCGAGTGCCTGGTTCGGTCCGAGCTTCTTACGGACGTCATTGACGCGGATGGAAAACTGACCGGTCATTGCTTCGCGTTTGGCAATTCCACTTCGATGGTCATGCCGGGCTTGAGAATCTCCTCGGCATTGACGTCGCGGAAACTCACCTTGATGCCGAAGACGAGACGTTCCCGCTCGGCCTGGGTCTGCACGTTCTTCGGTGTGAACTCGGCCTCATCGTTGATCTTCAGTATCGTGCCGTCAAACTCCCGGTTGCCGAGCTCCGGCAGATAACCCTTGAGTTTCATCCCTGGAGAGAGCTGCGCGATTTTGGGCTGAGGAACGTAAATGTAGGCCCAGATGTCGCGGATATCAGCGAGTGTGACGATCTTGGTCCCCGGCCCCACCCACTCCCCGGGTTCGTGATAGCGGCTCAACACCGTGCCTTCGATCGGCGATGCGATGGAACACCACGCGAGCCTGACGTCGGCGTCGTCCTTCTGCCTGCGTACCTGATCCATGGTTTCGTCGCTGACGGAACCGATCTTCGAGAGCTTGCGGCTGCGATCGTAGTTGTCATGCGCCAGGCGCGCGGCGATCTTGTAGTCCTCGCACGCGAGGGTGACGAGCAGTTCACCCTCCTTGACCCGGTCTCCCTCGTGTACACGAACTTGTTCTATGGCGGCGGCCAGGCGAGCGGACAGGTCGACTTTGGTGGCTTCCAGCGTGCCGGCGTAACGAAACGGTTTTTCCAGGATAAAGAACGTCGTGGCGGCGACGCCGATCACGATCGCAGCGACGGCGGGGATAATGGCTTTCTTGGGAGGTCTTTTCATGGATCGGTTTTCCTTTCTTTAAATGAAGACACTCATCTACTTCCCCTCTCCCTCAAGGGGAGAAGGAGGCGAGCCGTTGCGGCCTTCGGTCGCCGGTTCATCGGGTTGGGCGTTATCCGGCGCCGGGCGGTTCCACCAACCGCCGCCGAGTGCTTGAAACAGCGCCGCGGTATCCGCGTAGCGCAAGGCTTGGGATTGAACCAGACTGATGCGTGCCTGCTGGTATTGACGCTGGGCGTTGAGCAGGGACAGATAATTCGCCGCCCCGAGCGAGAATTCCTTGTGCGTCAGGTCGAGCGTGTCGCGCGCGACCGCATCGGCCTCGGTTTGCGCCTGTAGCGTGCGCGCGTCCACGTCGAGCGCGCGCAGCGTGTCGGCCACGTTTTGAAACGCGTGCAATACGGTGTCGCGATACTGCGCGGTGGCTTGGTCGTAGGCCGCGATCGCGGCCCGTCGCCGGGCCGTGAGCTCACCTCCGTGGAACAGCGGCTGCAGCAACGACCCGCCCACGCTCCAGATGCCAGTGGTGGAACCGAACAAGTCGGCCGTACTGTTTGCCAGCGAACCGTAACTGCCGGACAGCGTGATCCGAGGATAAAGATTGGCAGTGGCGACGCCGACCTGCGCGCTCGCCTGATGCAGCAGCGCCTCGGCGGCGCGGATATCCGGCCGCTGCCGGACCAGCGCCGACGGCAGGCTCACCGGGAGTTGCTGCGGCAGTTCCAGCGTTTCCAGCGTGAATTCGGGCAGGCTGGCCTCGCTCGGCAGCTTGCCCGCCAGCACCGCCAGCTGATGGCGTGTCTGCGCCAGCTCCTTTTCCAGCGGCAGCAAGATGGCTCGGACCTGCATCAGCTGGGCACGCTGGGCAAGCACGTCGGTGCGCTTCGCCCCGCCCAGCTTGAACTGGGTTTCCGTGATACCGAGTTCCTTCTGCTGCAGCGCTTCGATCTCCTGGAGCGCCTGCATTTGCGCGCGCAGCGAGGCTTCCAGGATGGCGGCGGTGACGATATTGGCGGTGAGCGCGAGATGCGCGCCTTCAAGCTGAAAGCTCTGGTAGTCGACCAGCGCCTGCATCGCCTCGAGCTCGCGCCGCCAGCCGCTGCCGGCGTCGAAGGTATAGGAGACCCCGACCGACGCGTTGTAGAGATTGAAAGTCGTGGACGGCACTTGCGGTTGTCCGATCGCCGCGAACGAAAACCGTTGACGTTCCGCGGAAAGCTTTACGTCCACGCTCGGCGAGACGACGCCGACTTCGGCGCGCAGGTTTTCCTGCGCCTGGCGCAACTTCGCCTGCGCCGCCGCGAGCGTCGGGCTGTCCGCCAGAGCCTGACGGATCAGGCGATCGAGCGGTTCGGAATGGAACAATGTCCACCACTGGGCCGGAATCTCTCCTCCCGTCATGAAACGCTGCACCGCCCCGGCGCGGCTCGGGGTCGATGCGGTTTCCTCCGGCATCGCCGTCGGGGTATAGGAATTTGTCTTGGGTGCTTCGGGTTCGCTGAAATCAGGTCCGACCGCGCACCCCACGACGGCCAACGCGATCAGAGCGGGTGCGATCAGGATTCCAGATCTGATAAGGCAATTCATGTTATTCGTATTCGATGCCTGTGCCGCGTTAAAAGAATCTTACCGATGCATGTTCCGGGATGATTTCTGCCCAGCGCC